>NZ_JBSFLI010000010.1:0-239748 GCF_053598955.1 Streptomyces sp. NPDC001056
GCTGTGGGACGGCCAGCTGGTGCTCACCATGATGATCACGGTGACCGTGCTGCACGAGACGCTGCGCATCGAGGACCGTCCGTCGCGCCACCCGCTCGTCCCCTTACGTTCGTCCCGCTGCGAGCCGCCGGGACCAACGGCGGCCGACCAGAAGGGAGATCGGGGGTGCACACGTGCGCACAGGACTGCTGACGGAGGGTGGCTATCCGTATGTGAGCGGTGACGCCGGCCTCTGGTGCGACCGGCTGGTGCGCGGGCTCGGGCAGCACGAGTTCGACCTCTACGTGCTCGGCCGCAGCAGGCGCCAGGAGGAACAGGGTCTGCTCCCGCTCCCGCCGCAGGTGGCCCGGGTCCGTACCGCGCCGCTGTGGACGGGGGAGGGCGGCGGCGGGGCGGTCGCGTACGGCCGGCGCGCGCGCCGGCGCTTCACCGAGCACTACGGCGAACTGGTCGGCGCGGTGTGCGCGACGGCGGACGGCGGCGCCTCCGGCGCGGTGGCGGACCGTTTCGCCAACGCGCTGTACGGGCTCGCCGAACTCGCCCGCGAGCAGGGCGGACCGGGTGCCGCGCTGCGTTCCGACATCGCCGTCCGCACCCTGGAGCGCGCCTGTCACGCGCCCGGTGCGCCGCGCACGGCGCGCGAGGCGCGCGTGGCCGACCTGCTCACCGTCACCGGCCACCTCGAACGCGCCCTGCGCCCCCTGTCCCTCGACTGGTACGGCGACGACGCGCTCGGCGCGGCCGACCTCTGCCACGCCACCTCCGGCGGTCCCGCCGCCCTTCCCGGGCTGCTCGCCCGTCACTTCCACGGGGTGCCGCTGCTGGTCACCGAGTACGGCGTCCATCTGCGCTCCCACTACCTGGAGTACCTGGAGCGCGGGCCCGACGCCGCCGCGCCCGCCGTGCGCGCCCTGCTCGCGGCCTTCCACGGGCGGCTCGCCACCGAGATCTACCGCCGTGCCGAGATCCTCACGCCCGGTAACGCGCACGCCCGCCGCTGGCAGGAGCGGTGCGGCGCCGACCGGGCCAGGATCCGCACCGTCTACCCCGGCATGGCGGCCGACGGCTTCACCGAGGCCGGCGAGTCCCCGGACCGCGCGGACCCGGACACCCTGGTCTGGGTCGGGCGCGTCGAACCCGCCAAGGACCTGATCTCCCTGCTGCACGCCTTCGCCGAGGTGCGCCGGGAGGAGCCCGGGGCCCGGCTGCGCATCGTCGGCGGGCCGAGCGGACCCGACGGGCCGGCGTACCTCGGCCACTGCCGGGCGCTCGCGGCCCAGCTCTTCCCGGACGAGGCGGAGGGGGCGCACGCGGTCGGCTCCAACCCGGTCTCCTTCGAGGAGATCGGGGGCCCCGAAGCCCCCACACTGCCCGACGCGTACGCCTCCGGCGCCGTCGTCGTGCTGTCCAGTGTGGTGGAGGGGTTCCCGACCGGGCTCATCGAGGCCATGTTCTGCGGCCGGGCGACCGTTTCGACGGACGTCGGCGCGGTGGTCGAGGTGATCGGCGGTACGGGGCTCGTCGTGCCCCCGCGCAATCCGCGGGCGCTCGCCGACGCGTGCGTGGCGCTGCTGCGCGACCCCGAGCGCCGCGCGCGCCTCGGCGCCGCCGCACGCGCCCGAGCACTGGAGCTGTTCACCGTCGAGCAGAACGTGGCGGCCTTTCACGGCATTTACCTGGAGATCGTCTCCCACTGCCCGGTCCGCCGCGACCTCGTCGACGCGTCCGGCGCGCCGCTGCCCTTCGCGGCCCCCGCCGAATCCCACGTCCCCGCCCGCTGGCCCGCCACCCCCACCTGGGCCCTTCCCACGACGGAGCCCGCCCGATGACCGACACACCGAGAAAGCCGGGTGGCGCGGTGCCGTGGGGCGCCGGGGCCGGTTTTGCGGGCGGCCCGGACCGGACCGGGCCGCCCGGCACCGGAGGGCCGGGTTCGGCCGGCGCTTCCGTCGGCGAGCCGTACCGGGGCGGGTCCCCCGATGCCGGGGTACTCCCTGTCGACTTCCCTGTCGGGAAGCCGCGCGCGTACGGGACCTCCGTCGGGGCCCCGCGCGCGTACGGGACCTCCGCGAGGCGGCCGGGCGACGACCTGCCCCCGCCCTCCGCGCCCGGCGCACCCGGCGGCGGCGCGCGGAAGCCTCCCTCGGCGCCCGGAACGGACCCTGTCCGCAGGGCCGTGCCCCGGCGCGGCGCCGGGGACCCCGTCAAGGCGCTGCTCCACCGGCACCGGGATCTGTGCGAACGGGCCGTGGACCCCCTGGAGATCGCGGCCGGCCTGGAGGCACAGGGGATCACCGACCGGACCGCCGCCCGTTTCCGGCACCGGGACGTCTTCTCGCTCGCCGAGGAGCTGTACGCGCGTGTGCCGCGCGGTGGTGAGCCCCGCGCGGAGCCGAAGCCGCCGATGCCCGTGCCCCACGTGCGCGCCGGGTGGGCGCTGTCGAGTCTTCTGCCCGGTGTCGCCGGTGCCGCCACCGTGGCCGGGACGCGCCTCACCCAGGGACAGCCCCGCCTCCTCGTGGCCGTGGCCGGGATCGTCGCCGTAGCCCTCGCCACCCGCGCGGCCCTGCGCACCGGACCCCTCGCGGGCCCCTACGGCGCGCGCGCCCACCTGCCCGGACCGCGCGGCCCCCGCCCGTGGACCCTCTGGCTGCTCGGTTACGCCCTGTTCGGCGACGGCCTGCTGCACGACGTGCTCACCGGCGGCCCCGACGCGCTGCCCGACGGCGCCCCGGGCGGCGCCTGGCCCACGGCCACCGTGCCCGTCCTGGCCCTCACCTCGGCCATCGCACCGGCGGCCTGGTGCGCGCACCTCCTCACGGCGGGCGCGCGGCGCAGGCTCGCCGGCAGCAGGGGGCTGGGGGAGTTCACGGCCGCGGCGCGACCGCTGCTGGTCGGCACGTTCGCGCTGTTCCTCGGCGCGTTCGCCGCGCTGCTCCTGCTGTGCGGGAAGGTGCTCAAGGAACCCGCGGCCTACCCGCAGGCGCTCACCCTCGGCGCCCTGCTCCTGCTCGCGCGCCTGCTCACCGTGCACCGGCACCGGCGCGCTCCCGCCCTCGTCCTCGGCGCGGCCGCGGCCACGGAGGCGGCGGCGCTCGCGCTGCCCCTCGCCGGGCGGCTGCCCCACCTCGGCTTCCTGGCGGCGCCGGTCCGCACCCTCGTGGACACCCTGGGCGAGCCCGCCGTACCGGCCCTCACCTGCGGCATCGCGGCCCTGACCCTGCTGCTGCACGCCACCCGCACCCTCACCCGCGCCTCGGCCCACGCACCCGCCGGAGCACCCGAGTGAGCGCCCTGCCGAGCCCCCGGTACGACGCGGTCGAGCGCCTCTTGAGCCGCCCGCACCACCCCTTTTGAAGGAGACCTCCAGATGTCCACCTCCCGCACGGGAGCCCCCGAACCCCTCACCCCCGGAGCCGCCCGATGAGGGTTTTGCTGATCGGAGCCAACGGATACCTCGGCCGGTTCGTCGCCGAGCGGCTGCTCGCCGATCCCGCCGTACAGCTCACCGCGCTCGGGCGGGGCGACGACGCGGACGTCCGGTTCGACCTCGCCACCGGCAGCCCGGGCGCGCTCACCCGGTTCCTGGGCGCGGTGCACCCAGGGGTCGTGATCAACTGCGCCGGTGCCACCCGCGGCGGCGCCCGGGACCTGACCCGGCACAACACCGTCGCCGTGGCCACCGTGTGCGAGGCGCTGCGGCGCAGCGGCTGCGGCGCGCGGCTCGTGCAGATCGGCTGCGGGGCGGAGTACGGGCCCAGCCAGCCCGGTTCGTCCACCGCCGAGGACGCCGTACCGCGGCCCGGCGGGCCGTACGGCGTCAGCAAGCTCGCCGCCACCGAACTCGTCCTCGGCTCCGGCCTGGACGCCGTGGTGCTGCGCGTCTTCTCGCCCGCCGGGCCCGGCACCCCGGCCGGCTCCCCGCTCGGCCGGCTCGCGGAGGCGATGCGCCGCGCGATGCAGTCCGGCGACGGGGAGCTGAAGCTCGCCGGGCTCGGCGTACAGCGCGACTTCGTGGACGTGCGCGACGTCGCACGCGCCGTGCACGCCGCCTCGCTCTCCGCCGCGCAGGGCGTGATCAACATCGGTTCGGGCCGCGCCGTACGCCTCCGCGACGCCGCCGGGATCCTCGCCCGTGTGGCCGGTTACGGCGGTGCCCTGCACGAACTCGACGGCCCGCCCGGACCGCTGCGCGGCGCCCTCGGCCACCCGCGGCCCGAGGCGGAGCACACGGGGCCGGCGGCGTTCCCGTACCCGGACGGCTGCGGCAGCTGGCAGCAGGCCGATGTGCGCACCGCGCGCGACCGGCTCGGCTGGCGGCCGCGCATCAACCTCGAAGAGTCCCTGGCCGACATCTGGATGGAGGCGGCATGCCGCATCTGACCAGCGGCACCGGCGGCGCCCTCGGCACCGCCGTGCGCACCGCCCTCGGTGTCCCCGGTTACCCCCACCCGCTCGTCGCCCCCGCCCAGTGGGCCGCCCTCGCCCGCCCCGGCACCCCGCTCGACTGGGTGGTGCTCGACGTGGCCGGCGGCCCCGGGGCCCGCCCCGACCCGCACTGCCGGGAGGCCGTGGACCCGCTGCACCACGCGGGCGTCCGCGTTCTCGGCCGCCTCGACCTCGCGCAGGGCGCCCGCGCCCGCGCCCACCTGCTGCGCGACGCCCACCGCTACCTCGACTGGTACCGGGTCGACGGCTTCCTGCTCGACCGCTGCCCCATCGGCCGCGGTGAACTCGCCGAGGTCCGGCGGGTGCTCGCGGACCTCAGGGCGATCACCGACGCCCCCCGTCTCGTCCTCGGCCACGGCACCCACCCGCACCCGGGCTACGCGGAGAACGCCGACCAGCTGGTCACGTTCTCGGGCTCCTGGTCCGACTACCGCTGGTCGCAGGTCGCGGAGTGGACGGCCGACCATCCGCCCGAGCGGTTCTGCCACTTCGTGCACGGCGTGCCGCGCGGGCATCTGGAGGAGGCGCTGCGCATCGCGCGCTGGCAGGGCGCGGCCACGGTCTACTTCACGGACCGCACCGGAAGCCGTGGTTCCGGTGACCCCTGGGAGGCGATGCCCGCGTACTGGGACGACATTGTCTCGCGCCTCGGAACGGGTGTCTCGGAATGAAGAAGGGCGTGGCAGTGTTACGGGGAGAACAAACGTAGTGATTGACCGACCAACGGAGTCCCCGTGTCGCTGCCACCCCTGGTCGAGCCGGCTTCCGAGCTCACCGTAGACGAGGTCCGCAGGTACTCCCGCCACCTGATCATCCCCGATGTGGGCATGGACGGGCAGAAGCGGCTGAAGAACGCCAAGGTGCTGTGCGTGGGTGCCGGCGGCCTGGGCTCGCCCGCGCTGATGTACCTGGCCGCGGCGGGCGTCGGCACGCTCGGCATCGTGGAGTTCGACGAGGTCGACGAGTCGAACCTCCAGCGCCAGATCATCCACAGCCAGTCCGACATCGGCCGCTCCAAGGCCGAGTCCGCGCGTGACACCGTCAAGGGCATCAACCCTTATGTGAACGTGGTCCTTCACGAGGAGCGGCTCGAAGCCGAGAACGTGATGGACATCTTCAGCCAGTACGACCTGATCGTGGACGGCACGGACAACTTCGCCACCCGCTACCTGGTCAACGACGCCTGTGTGCTGCTGAACAAGCCGTACATCTGGGGTTCGATCTACCGCTTCGACGGCCAGGCCTCGGCCTTCTGGTCCGAGTACGGCCCCTGCTACCGCTGCCTCTACCCGGAGCCCCCGCCCCCGGGCATGGTCCCCTCCTGCGCCGAGGGCGGCGTGCTCGGCGTGCTGTGCGCGTCGATCGGCTCCATCCAGGTCAACGAGGCCATCAAGCTCCTCGCGGGCATCGGCGACCCGCTGGTCGGCCGACTGATGATCTACGACGCCCTGGAGATGCAGTACCGCCAGGTCAAGATCCGCAAGGACCCGAACTGCGCGGTCTGCGGCGAGAACCCGACCGTCACCGAGCTCATCGACTACGAGGCCTTCTGCGGCGTCGTCTCCGAGGAGGCCCAGGCGGCGGCGGCCGACTCCACGATCACTCCCAAGCAGCTCAAGGAGTGGATCGACGACGGCGAGAGCATCGAGATCATCGACGTCCGCGAGCCGAACGAGTACGAGATCGTCTCCATCCCGGGCGCCAAGCTGATCCCGAAGAACGAGTTCCTCATGGGCGCCGCCCTGGAGTCGCTCCCCCAGGACAGGAAGATCGTCTTGCATTGCAAGACGGGTGTCCGCAGTGCGGAAGTCCTCGCGGTCCTCAAGTCCGCCGGCTTCGCCGACGCCGTCCACGTCGGCGGCGGCGTGATCGGCTGGGTCAACCAGATCGAGCCCCACAAGCCGGTCTACTGACCGACCCCCGCCAAGAAGCCCGTGGCGCCTGGGCCGGGTCCAGGCGCCACGGGTTCTCCTTGTCACCGGCCGCCGTCCGGCGCGGGCGGGCCGCCTCGTCCGGGCCGGTCCGCGCGGGTCAGCCGCAGACCGCGCCCGCCTTCGGGATCGTCCCGTTCAGCAGGTAGGCGTTCACCTTGCTCTGGACGCACTTGTCCTTGCTGTCGTACGCGCCGTGCCCCTGGCCCTTGAAGGTCAGCTGGACGCCGACGCCCTTGCCGAGGGCTTCCGCCATCCGCCGCGCGCCCTCGTAGGGGGTGGCGGGGTCGCCGGTGTTGCCGACGACCAGGATCGGCGCCGAGCCGGGGGCGCTGACGTCGGGGTGGTTCGCGGCGCCGGGGACGGCCCAGTCGGTGCAGCCGATCATGCCCCAGGCGAGGAAGTCCCCGAACAGGGGCGAGGCGGCCCGGAAGGCGGGCAGTGCGCGCTGGACGTCGGCGACGGTGTAACGGGGCTTCTCGTCGGCGCAGTTGATCGCCATGTTCGCCGAGGTGATGTTGCTGTACCGGCCGTTCTCGTTGCGGCCGTTCATCGCGTCGGACAGCACCATCAGGACCCTGCCGTCACCGTCGTACGCCTGCTCCAGGCCCTCGGTGAGGTACTCCCAGAAGTCCTTGGAGTACAGGGACTGCGCGATGCCGTTGGTCGCGGCGGTCTGGGTGAGCCGGCGGGGGGCGATTCCCGGGATCGGCTTCCTGTCCAGGCTGTCGAGGAGTTTCGCGATGCGGTTCTCGACGTCCTGCGGGGTCTCCCCGATCGGGCAGCCCTCCGGTTTGGAGACGCAGTCCTCGGCGAAGTTGCCGAGCGCCAGCTGGAAGCCCTTCGCCTGGCCGAGCGCGCTCTCCTCGGGGTTCTGCGTGGGGTCGACCACCCCGTCGAGCACGGCCCGCCCGACGTGGCGGGGGAACAGGTGGGCGTAGACGCCGCCGAGTTCGGTGCCGTAGGAGATGCCGAAGTAGTGCAGCTTCGCGTCGCCGAGCACCTGCCGCAGCAGATCGATGTCACGGGCCGCGTCGGTGGTGCGCACATGCGGCAGCACCTCCCCCGAGTTCCGCTCGCAGCCCGCGTTGAAGTTCCGGGTGCGCTGCACGAGTTGGGTGCGCTCGGTGCTGTTGTCGGGAGTCGCGTCCTGCTGGAAGAACGTGTCGAGCTGGGCGTCGGTCTTGCAGGTGACCGGCGCGCTGCGGCCGACCCCGCGCGGATCGAAGCTGACGAGGTCGTAGCGGGTGCGCAGGGCCGCGTAGTCCTGGGCGAACGCGGGCAGCGAGGTGACGCCGCTGCCGCCGGGCCCGCCGAAGTTGAAGACGAGCGAGCCGATCCGCTCGCTCGCCGGCCCGCTGGCCCTGGCCCGGATCAGGGCGATGCCGATGGTCGACCCCTGCGGCCTGTTCCAGTCCAGGGGCGCTCTCATGGTCGCGCACTCCCAGGTGGTGCCGTTCGGCAGCGGGGACGGCGCGCCGCCCCCGCCCTCCGCCTGGTCCGGGGCCGGGCAGGCCGTCCAGTCCAGGGTCTGCGCCGTGAGCGACGAGGCGGCGCCGGTGCTGAGATCGTCGTCGCCGCAACCGGCCAGGAGCGCGGCCAGCAGCACGGCGGCCGTCGTCAGGGCGGTGGCGCGCGGCCAGGGGAGAGCGGCGGCTCGCAGCCGGGAGTCAGAGGCCATGCCCTCATCCTGCGGGCGCACCCGTCGGGCCGCGCGGGGCACGGGCCGTACGAGGTACACGAGGTACGGCCCTTCCCAGGGATGCCCCCGCGGGGTCCTACAGCGCTCCCTTACGGGTCAGGTGGTTGAACGCCAGCCACCCCGGCAGCACCGGCAGCCACAGCGTCATCAGCCGGAACAGCAGCACCGCCGGGGCCGCGACCTCCTTGGGCAGGCCGAAGGCGATCAGACCGAGGGTGAGGCTGGCCTCGACCGCGCCGACGCCACCGGGGGTGGGCGCCGCCGAGCCGAGCGCGTTGCCGGCGAGGAAGACGACCGCGACGCTGGCGATGCTCAGCGAGGCGGTGCCGCCGCCGAAGGCCCGCACGGAGGCGTCGAGGCACATGACGAAGCAGGCGGTCAGCAGCAGCATGCCGCCGATGCCGGTGACCAGCTTCTGCGGCCGCTGGAGCACATCGAGCATGCGCGGCACGACACCGGCGAACAGCGACCTGACCCGGGTGACGACGAACTTCCGCAGGAACGGTACGGAGGTCACCACCAGCACCAGCACCGCGACGGTCAGCAGACCCGCGATGACGGTCCGGGACGGCGACAGCGTCGGCGTCTTCTCGGTGCCGGTCAGATAGCCGAAGGACAGCAGCATCAGGATGTGGCAGCCGAGCCCGAACAACTGGGAGGCGCCGACGCTCGCCACCGCGAGCCCCGGGCGCACGCCCGCGCGCTGGAGGAAGCGCGTGTTCAGCGCCACACCGCCGACCGCCGCCGGCGCCACGATCTTCACGAAGGACCCGGCGACCTGCGCCGCCACCGTCCGCGGGAACGGCACCCGCTCCGGCACGAAGCCCAGCAGCGACATCGCCGCCGCGACGTAGCTCAGCGCCGAGAACAGCACCGCCGCGAGCACCCAGCCCCACTGGGCCTGCGAGAACAGCGTGCCGAACTGGATGTGCGTGAGCTGCGTCAGCAGGAAGTACGCGCCGATCGCACCGGCGATGAAGCTGATCAGCGTGCGCGGCCGCACCCGCTCCAGCCGGGCCGGGTGCACCGGGGCCTGCGGCCTGATCCGCAGCACCTGGTGCCGGATCTGGGTGAGCAGGTCCTCCTCGCGGGCCTCCTCTATGGCCTCGTCGATCGCCCGCCGCTCGGCCCGCTGCTCCGCCCGTACGGCCTTCTTGTCCGTCTTGTCGAGCCGCTGACCGGCGTCTTCGAGCGTGGTCCCGTTCGCCTCCGCGGCCTCCTGCAACCGGGCCAGCTTGGCCTGCCGGGACGCCTCCAGCACCGCCTCGCGCTCCCGCTGGGCGCGCTCGCGGCCCAGTCGGCGCAGTGTGTTGCGGGTGGAGCGGGTGAGCGCGATCGGCTGGAGCATCGGCAGGCAGTCGGCCACCGTGTCCGGGCCGAGCACCTCGACCGCCGAGGCCACCGCGCGCTCGGCGCCGACCCGCAGACCCAGCGTGGTCAGCAGCTGGGCCACGTCCATGCGCAGCAGCAGGTCACCGGCCGCGATCTCGCCGCCGCGCAGCTCGGTGAGGATCACCTCGCCGCGGCCGCCCACCAGGATCGCGTCCCCGGCCAGCCTGCGGTGCGCGATGCGCCGCGACTGGAGAGCGCGCACCTGCGACCAGGCGCTGCGCAGCAGGTCGTCGGTGATCTCCTCGTCGGCCAGCGTGTCCAGCCTGCGTCCGCCGGTGTGCTCGTAGACCAGCATCACCGCGTCCGGACCCAGCTCCGAGGTGGCGATCAGCTTGGGCGCGTTGGCGCCCGCCGCGATCGCCGCGTACGCCAGCAGCGCTTCCTGCTCCAGAGCCTGGCGCAGCGACTGGAGGCTGGAGCGGGTGGCGAAGCCGCGCAGGGTGAGGTTGCGCCACGCCCGGTAGAAGAAGCCCTGGGCCTGCTGCTCCCGGTCCACGACCGTGACGTCCAGCGGCGGGCCGTCCTCCAGGGTGACGAAGTAGCGCCGGCCCCGGTCGCCGTTCTCGCTCTCCGCGACCTCCTCGCGGGCCGCGCTGACCGGGCGGAAGCCGACGTGGCGCAGGCCCGCCATCAGGGTCTGGCCGGTGGGGCGGACGTTGGGGGAGCCGACCGCGTACAGCGTGCCGTACGCCACCGACCAGCCGATCAGCACCGTCAGGACGATGGAGAAAGCGGTCGTGTAGCCGGTGACCAGCATCGAGAACGCGTCGAGCAGCAGCACGATCCACAGCACCGCGCGCCAGCGGGGTCTGCGGGACATGCCGACGGCCGTCATATAGGCGATGACGGGTGCCAGATAGCCGTGCACCGGGTCGGTCAGGGCGTGGACGTCGACCGGCGAGGGCTGGGTGAGGGCGTCCTGGATCGAGCCGGGGGCGGCCCGCGCGACCCACAGGTCGGTGGCGAGCGTCACCCCGTGCGCGAGGACGGCGGCGAGGACGCCGTCGGCGATGCGCAGCCCGTCCCGTTTGATCAGCCGTTCGATCGCGAAGGCGACCGGGACCAGCAGGATCGCGATGCTGGACGCCAGCCCGGCGAATCTGATCAGGATGTCGGGGGCCTGTCCGGTGCCCTTGTTGATGTCCTGTTCGAGGCCGGAGGTGGTCCCGTGCGCGAACGCGGCGACGGCGAGCAGCACCACGACGGCGAGCAGGCCGACCAGGAACCGCATCAGGTCGGAGGGCCGGTGCACCCGGGCGGGGAGCAGCGGTTCGTCGCCCTCTACGGCGTCGGGGTGCTCGGGGTCGCGGGGGCGCGCCTCGGCGTCCGCGTGCGGGTCCTGCTCCGCGTGCGGCTCGTCGTCGCCCTCGGACCTCCGGTTCCCCGGCGGGTTCTGCGGGATGTGCGCCCCCTCGGTGCGTTCCGTGTCCGCCCCGTGCGGACCCCGGTGGGCGTCCTGGGCGTCCTGGTCGCCCCCGCCCGTACGGCCGGTCTTCGGGCGTGCGCCGGTGTCAGGTGTGCCCGCCCCGCTCTCGGGGTGCACGCCCTGCTGCTTCATGATCTCTTCTTGGTCTCGTATCACCGGTCACCGCCCGCACGATGGTGGCATGCCCCACCGACACACGCGGGCGTCAGGGTGCGGATGTGCGGTCGCACAGTCTGCCGGAAGCACCGCCCGGGGGCGAGGGGGCGTTCGCTCCGCAGCGCTCCGCGATGTCGGCCGGGTGCGGCAGGATGGGGCGAATGAGCGAGCAGAGCCCCGGCGCGGAGCCCCGCGGGACGCACCCGGACGACCTGCCCGAGTACGCCGAGCGGGTCCTCCAGGTCGCCGAGCTGATCCCGCCGGGCCGGGTCATGACGTACGGCGACGTCGCCGAGTGGCTGGAGGAGGGCGGCCCGCGCCAGGTCGGCCGGGTGATGTCCCTGTACGGCGGCGCCGTGCCGTGGTGGCGCGTCGTACGGTCCGACGGGGTGCTGCTGCCGGGCCACGAGCTGCGCGCGCTCGCGCACTACCGCGACGAGGGCACCCCGCTGCGCGAGGCGGGCAGGAGCGCCGAGGGCCACCTGCCGCGACTCGACATGCGGCGGGCCCGGTGGGACGGCGGTGCGGACGCGGGTCACACCTGACAGCTTCCGCCATCGGAGGTGGTCGGCGGCAACCTGTAGTCCGTACGGGTGATACCCGGGACGTCCGTGGCATGCCGTACGTTCGAGAGTCGGCGGTATCGCGCCGACGGCCCGTGCGCCCCTCACCCGGAGCCCACCGTCCCGCGCGCGTGACCGACCGCCCGCCCGCACCACCAGCAGTACGACCACCAGGACCGGCCAACCACGTGAGCTCCTCTTCCTCCACCGGACACCTGCCGCACCCCGAGGCGCGGCGGGGGAGCCGTGGCGCTTACCGGCTGGTCCGTACCCCGCCGCCCCGGCCGGCTCCTCCTCTTCTGGACGCCGCCCAGCGCGCCGTGGTTGACCATCGCGCCGGTCCTCTGCTCGTCCTCGCGGGCCCCGGCACCGGCAAGACGACCACGCTGGTCGAGTCGGTGGCCGCGCGGATCGCCCGGGGCGCCGACCCGGAGCGCATCCTGGTGCTCACGTTCAGCCGCCGGGCCGCCGTCGACCTGCGCGACCGGATGGCCCTGCGCATCGGCGCGGCCCGCGCCCCCCGGGCGACCACCTTCCACTCGTACAGCTACGCGCTGGTCCGCGCCCACCAGGACAGCGGCCTGTTCGTCGAGCCGCTGCGCCTGCTGTCCGGTCCCGAGCAGGACGTCACGGTCCGCGAGCTGCTGGCCGGGCAGCCCGAGCTGGAGCGGCTGGGGCTCACCCATGTGCGCTGGCCGGACGAGCTGCGCGCCTGCCTGACCACGCGCGGCTTCGCCGACGAGGTCCGCGCCGTACTCGCCCGCAGCCGCGAGCTGGGCCTCGCCCCGGGGGCCCTGGACGCGTTCGCCCGTCGCATCGGCCGTCCCGACTGGCGCGCGGCGGCCGCCTTCCTCGCCGAGTACCTCGACGTGCTCGACCTCCAGGGCGTGATCGACTACGCCGAGCTGGTGCACCGGGCGGTCCTGCTCGCCCGCCGCCCCGAGGTCGCGGCGGCGCTCGCCGCGCGGTACGACGCCGTGTACGTCGACGAGTACCAGGACACCGACCCCGCCCAGGTACGGCTGCTGGGCGCCCTGGCCGGCGGCGGCCGCACCCTGGTCGCGCTCGGCGACCCCGACCAGTCGATCTACACCTTCCGGGGCGCCGACGTGAACGGCATCCTCGACTTCCCGGAGGCATTCCCGCGCTCCGACGGGAGCCCGGCCCCCGTCCAGGTGCTGCGCACCAACCGCCGTTCCGGCGCGACCCTGCTGGCCGCGACCCGCCTGATCACCCAGCGGATGCCGCTGCCCCGGCTGCCCGCCGACAAGGTGCGCGCCCACCGGGAGCCGGCCGCGGCCCGCGACGGCGGCCGCGTCGAGGTCTACACGTACCCGACCCAGGGCACCGAACAGGACAACATCGCGGACATCCTGCGCCGCGCCCACCTGGAGGACGGGCTCCCCTGGCGCGAGATGGCCGTCCTGGTCCGCGCCGGCGCCCGCTCCCTGCCGACCCTGCGCCGCGCGCTGACCGCGGCGGGCGTGCCGCTGGACATCGACGGCGACGACCTCCCGCTGCGCCACGAGCCCGCGGTGGCCCCGCTGCTGACGGCCCTGCGCGCGGTGGCGACGGCGGAGGCACGGGGGCGGGACGGGGAGATACGGCGACCGGGACCGGAGGAGCGCCGGACGGCCGACACCCGACCGGCCGGAACGGAGCCGGAGCAGGCCGGGACCGGGGAGGGCGCCGAGGCCGGTGAGCGAAGCGGGACCGACGAGGGCTCCGGGACCGGTGGGCAGGCGGAGGCCGAGGCACGTCCGGAGCCGGGCGAACGGTCGGCTGCCGGGGAGCACCCCGAGCCTGCCGGGGAGGACCCGGAGTCTGCCGGGGAGGACCCGGAGTCTGCCGGGGAGGACCCGGAGTCTGCCGGGGAGGACCCGGAGTCTGCCGGGGAGGACCGGGAGTCTGCCGGGGAGGACCGGGAGTCTGCCGGGGAGCCCTCCGGCCCGGACCGCCGCCCCGCCCCCGACGCGCACCTCCCCTCCACCGACCTCGCCGAAGAAGCCCCCTGGCTCGACACCGAGACCGCGCTGACCCTCCTCGCCTCGCCCCTCGCCGGCATGGACGCCGCCGATCTGCGTCGCCTGGGGCGGGCGTTGCGCGAGGAGGAGCGGGCCGCCGGGAACATGCTGCCGCCGCCCTCGGACGAGCTGCTCACGCGGGCGCTCGCCGAGCCCGAGCGGCTGGCGGTGCACGACCCGGCGTACGCCCGCGGTGCCCAGCGCCTCGGCGCGCTCCTGCGCAAGGCCCGCGAGCGTCTCGCGAACGGCGGTACGGCCGAGGAGGCGCTGTGGGACCTGTGGAACGGCACGCCCTGGCCCGGCCGGCTGGAGCGGGCGGCCCGGCGCGGTGGTGCGGCGGGCCGTAACGCCGACCGGGACCTGGACGCCGTCTGCGCCCTGTTCGCCACCGCGGCGCGCGCCGAGGAGCGCACCGGCGGCCGCGGCGCCCTGAACTTCCTGGCCGAGATCGAGGCCGAGGACATCGCCGCCGACACACTGACCCGTCGCGCGGTACGGCCCGACGCCGTCCGCCTGATGACCGCGCACCGCGCCAAGGGCCTGGAGTGGGGCCTGGTCGTCGTCGCCGGGGTCCAGGAGGGCCTGTGGCCCGACCTCAGACGCCGCGGCTCGCTGCTGGAGGCCGACCGCATCGGCCGTGACGGACTCGCCGAGCCGCTCACCCCGGGCGCGCTGCTCGCCGAGGAGCGCCGCCTGTTCTACGCCGCCGCCACCCGTGCGCGCGACCGCCTGGTCGTCACCGCCGTGAAGGCACCCGCCGAGGACGGCGACCAGCCCTCCCGGTTCCTGACCGAGCTGGGCGCCGAGCCCCGGGACGTCACCGGCCGCCCCCGCCGCCCGCTGGCCGTCGCCGCGCTGGTCGCCGAGCTGCGCGCCACCACCGTCGACCCGGCCGCCTCCGCCGCCCTGCGCGAGGCCGCCGCCCGCCGGCTGGCCCGGCTCGCCGCGCTCACCGACGAGGACGACCGTCCCCTCGTACCGGCCGCGCACCCCTCCCGCTGGTGGGGCATGTTCGAGCCGACCGCGAGCAAGGTGCCGCTGCGCCACCGCGACCAGCCCGTCGTGCTGTCCGGCAGCGCCCTCGACCAGCTCGCCAACACCTGCGCCCTCCAGTGGTTCCTGGGCCGCGAGGTGAAGGCCGACGCCCCCGCCACCACCGCCCAGGGCTTCGGCAACGTCGTGCACGTCCTCGCCGACGAGGTCGCCTCCGGCCGCACCCCCGCCGACCTCGACGTCCTCATGGAGCGCCTGGACTCGGTGTGGAACGCGCTCGCCTTCGACGCGCCCTGGAAGTCCCGCCAGGAGAAGGACAACGCCCGCGCGGCGCTCGAACGCTTCCTCAACTGGCACGTTCTCAACCGCGCCACCCGGACGTCCGTCGCCAGCGAGCAGGACTTCGACGTCACCCTGGAGGCGGGCGAGTACCAGGTCCGCATCCGCGGCCAGATGGACCGCGTGGAGGCGGACGCCGAGGGCCGCGCCTACGTGGTCGACTTCAAGACCGGGAAACAGGCCCCCACCGCGCGCGAGGTGGAGCGCCACCCCCAGCTCGCCGTCTACC
The DNA here is from genome assembly GCF_053598955.1 of Streptomyces sp. NPDC001056. Lineage (NCBI taxonomy): Bacteria > Bacillati > Actinomycetota > Actinomycetes > Kitasatosporales > Streptomycetaceae > Streptomyces > Streptomyces sp. NPDC001056. The sequence goes on from NZ_JBSFLI010000010.1 coordinate 15,205, forward strand.
AGCTCGCCGTCCGCGAGGGCGCCGTCGACACCGCCTTCGACGGCGCACGCCCCGAGCCCGGCGGCGCCGAACTGGTGCACCTCAGGCAGGGCGCCGCGGTGCGCGACGGCGGCGAGACGCTGCCCAAGGTGCAGACGCAGGAGGCGCTCACCGGGGAGTGGGTCGGCGAACTGCTGGCCACCGCCGCGGGCAAGGTCCTGGACGAGCGGTTCAGCCCGAGCGCCGGGCAGCACTGCACCCACTGCACCTTCCGCGCCTCGTGCAGCGCGCGGCCCGAGGGGCGGCACGTGGTGGAGTGACGTACCGCATGACACCCCTGTGACCTGCGCTTATCCCCGTATCGAGGACGGTCGTGCACCGGACTGTCGGTGCCCGCCGCTAGCCTTTTCCGACATGCCCGCCCATCTCACCGATCCCGAGCAGCTCAAGGAGCTCCTCGGTATCCCCTTCACTCCGGAGCAGACGGCCTGCATCACCGCGCCGCCGGCCCCGCAGGTGATCGTGGCCGGCGCCGGTTCGGGCAAGACCACGGTCATGGCGGCCCGCGTGGTCTGGCTGGTCGGTACCGGGCAGGTCGCCCCCGAGCAGGTCCTCGGCCTGACCTTCACCAACAAGGCCGCGGGCGAACTGGCCGAGCGCGTCCGCAAGGCGCTCGTCAGGGCCGGCGTCACCGATCCCGAAGCCCTCCCGTCACCCGACCACCGCCCCTCGACGACAGCGCAACGCGCCGACCCCTCCTGGTGGGACCCGGACAACCCCCCGGGCGAGCCGGTCATCTCCACGTACCACTCCTTCGCCGGGCGCCTCCTCACCGACCACGGCCTGCGCATCGGCCTGGAACCCGCCTCCCGCCTCCTCGCCGACGCCACCCGCTACCAGCTCGCCGCCCGCGTGCTGCGCGAGGCCCCCGGCCCCTACCCGGCCCTCACCCGCTCCTTCGCCGACCTCGTCGGCGACCTGCTCGCCCTCGACTCCGAACTCGCCGAACACCTGGTGGAGCCCGGCCGACTGCGCGCCTGGGACGAGGAGCTGCTCGAAACCCTCCACGGCGCCAGGCTCAGCAACGCCGAGCTGCGCAAGGTCCCCGAGACCGCGGCCGCCCGCCGCGAACTCGCCGGACTGGTCCAGCGCTACCGGGCCGCCAAACGCGAACGCGAGCTCCTCGACTTCGGCGACCAGATCGCCCTGTCCGCCCGCCTCGCCGCGCTGCCCGAGGTCGGCCGCCTGCTGCGCGAGGAGTTCCGGGTGGTCCTGCTGGACGAGTACCAGGACACCTCCGTCGCCCAACGCGTCCTGCTCGCGGGCCTGTTCGGCGCGGGAACCGGCCACCCAGTGACCGCCGTCGGCGACCCCTGCCAGGCCATCTACGGCTGGCGCGGCGCCTCCGTCGCCAACCTGGACGACTTCCCCGACCACTTCCGCCACGCCGACGGCCGCCCCGCCACCCGCCAGGCGCTCAGCGAGAACCGCCGCAGCGGCGGCCGGCTCCTCGACCTCGCCAACGGCCTCGCCGCCCCCCTGCGCGCCATGCACGCGGGCGTCGAGGCCCTTCGCCCGGCCCCTGGCGCCGAGCGCGACGGCACGGTCCGCTGCGCCCTGCTGCCCACCCACGCCGAGGAGCTGGACTGGCTCGCGGACTCCGTCGCCCACCTCGTGCGCACCGGCACCGCCCCCGGCGAGATCGCCGTCCTGTGCCGTACGGCCGCCGACTTCGCCGCGATCCAGGGCGCGCTCGTCGCCCGGGACGTCCCCGTCGAGGTCGTCGGCCTGTCCGGGCTGCTGCACCTGCCCGAGGTCGCCGACCTGGTCGCCGTCTGCGAGGTCCTCCAGGACCCGGGCGCCAACGCGAGCCTGGTACGGCTGCTGACCGGGCCCCGCTGGCGCATCGGCCCCCGCGACCTCGCCCTGCTCGGCCGCCGCGCCCGGCTGCTCGTCGCGCACGCGGGCGCCGGCGACACCGACGACCCGGACCGCCGACTCGCCGCCGCGGTGGAGGGCACCGACCCGGCCGAGGTGATATCGCTCGCCGACGCCCTGGACACCTTCCTGGACGCCCACGGCGGCGACGAGGACGGGCTGCCGTTCTCGCCGGACGCGCGCGTGCGCTTCGCCCGCCTCGCCACCGAGCTGCGCGACCTGCGCCGGTCCCTGTCCGATCCGCTGATGGACGTCCTGCACCGGGTCCTCGCCGTCACCGGCCTGGAGGTGGAGCTGTCGGCGTCCCCGGGCGCCCTGGCCGCCCGCCGCCGCGAGACCCTCGCCAACTTCCTCGACGTCGCCGCCTCCTTCGCCGCGAGCGACGGCGAGGCCACCCTGCTCGCCTTCCTGGGCTTCCTGCGCACCGCCGCCCAGTACGAGAAGGGCCTCGACAACGCCCTGCCCGGCGGCGAGAACACCGTCAAGGTGCTCACCGCCCACAAGTCCAAGGGCCTGGAGTGGGACGTCGTGGCCGTGCCCGGCCTCGTCACCGGCACCTTCCCCAGTGCCCAGGGCCGCGACAAGTGGACCGCCCAGGCCAAGGTGCTGCCGCACGCCCTGCGCGGCGACGCCGCCACCCTGCCCGACGTCGACGGCTGGGACGCGCGCGGCATGAAGGCCTTCCACGAGGCCATGAAGGAGCACCAGCACACCGAGGAACTGCGCCTCGGCTACGTCACCTTCACCCGCCCCCGCTCCCTCCTGCTCGGCTCCGGCCACTGGTGGGGCCCCAGCCAGAAGAAGAAGCGCGGCCCCTCCGACTTCCTCCGGGCCCTGTACGAGCACTGCGCCGCCGGGTACGGCGAGATCGAGGCATGGGCCGACGAACCCGCCGACGACGAGGAGAACCCGGCCCTGCACCGGGCCGATGCCGACCTGGCCTGGCCGCTGCCCCTCGACGCCGACGCCTTCGCCCGCCGCCACGCCGCCGCCCGGACGGTCCTCGCCCACCTCGACACCCTGACCGCCGCCGGCCCGTCGGCCGCCCCCGCCGACCCGGCCGTCTTCGAGGACCCGGACTGGCCGGTGCCCCCGGAGGAGCCGCCGTACGACGAGCCGTACGAAGAACCGCCGTACGACGAGGTGTACGACGAGCCGCCCTACGAAGGGCCGTACGACGACACCGCGCGCGATGACGCCTTGTACGGCGACGCCCCACGCGACGACGCCTTGTACGGCGACGCCCCACGCGACGACGCCTTGTACGACGACGCCCTGCACGACGGCGCTCCCGTCATCCCCCACCAGGCCCCCGCCCCCGCCGTCCCCCACCAGGCCCCCGCCCCCGCCGTCCCCCACCAGGCGCCCGTCCCCGAGCCGCGCCCGCGCCCCGCCCTCACTCCCGAGGAGTCCCGCCTGATCGCCTCCTGGGACCGCGATCTGGACGCGCTCGCCGGGGAACTGCTGCTGGCCCGCCGTGCCGTCACGGACGTACCCCTGCCCGCCACGCTGACCGCCACCCAGCTGCTGCGCCTGGCCGAGGACCCGGACGGGCTCGCGCAGGAACTCGCGCGCCCCATGCCGCGCCCCCCGCAGCCCGCCGCACGCCGGGGCACCCGCTTCCATGCCTGGGTGGAGTCGCGCTACGAGGAGCTGGCGCTTCCCCTGTTGGAACCCGACGACCTGCCCGGCGGCGACGCCGAGATCGCCGACGAACAGGACCTGGAGGCGCTCAAGGAAGCCTTCGAACGCACCGAGTACGCCCGGCGCACGCCGTACCGCGTGGAGGAACCGGTCCAGCTCGTCCTCGCCGGGCGGGTCGTGCGCGGCCGGATCGACGCCGTCTACCGGGAGGGCGAGGGCGCGGCGGCGACGTACGAGATCGTGGACTGGAAGACCGGTCGCGAGCACACCGCCGACCCGCTCCAGCTCGCCGTGTACCGGCTGGCCTGGGCCGAACAGCAGGGCGTCCCGCTCGACGCGGTCACCGCCACGTTCCTGTACGTGCGCACCGGGGAGGCCGTACGCCCGGCGGACCTGCCGGACCGGCCCGCGCTGGAACGGCTGCTCGGCGGCGAGCCCGGGGCACGCGACGACGGGGGCACGCCGGCGCTCCGGCGCGCCCCCCGAGTGTGACGAACCGCCCGCCGAGGATGTGGTCGCGGGCCGATAGGCTCGTGAGCATGAGCCAGACCCCGGACAGCGCCGTCCGCACGTACATCGAGCAGCACCGCGCAGCCTTCCTCGACGACCTCATCGCATGGCTGCGCATCCCCTCCGTGTCGGCCCAGCCCGACCACGCGCCCGACGTGCGGCGCAGCGCCGACTGGCTCGCCGCCGAACTGACCGGTACCGGTTTCACGACCGTCGAGGTCTGGCCCACCGAGGGCGCCCCGGCCGTCTTCGCCGAGTGGCCCTCCGGCGACCCCGAGGCACCGACCGTGCTGGTCTACGGCCACCACGACGTGCAGCCCGCCGCCCGCGAGGACGGCTGGGACAGCGAGCCCTTCGAGCCCGTCGTCCGCGGGAACCGCCTCTATGCGCGCGGCGCCGCCGACGACAAGGGCCAGGTCTTCTTCCACACCCTCGGCGTCCGCGCCCACCTCGCCGCCACCGGCCGCACCGCGCCCGCGGTCAACCTGAAGCTGCTGATCGAGGGCGAGGAGGAGTCCGGCTCCCCGCACTTCCGGGCCCTGGTCGAGGCGCGGGCCGAGCGCCTGGCCGCCGACGCCGTGATCGTCTCCGACACCGGCATGTGGGCCGAGGACACCCCGACGGTGTGCACCGGCATGCGCGGCCTCGCCGAGTGCGAGATCCGGCTGTACGGCCCCGACCAGGACATCCACTCCGGCTCCTTCGGCGGCGCCGTGCCCAACCCGGCCACCGCCGTCGCCCGCCTGGTCGCCGCCCTGCACGACGAGCGGGGGCACGTGGCCGTCCCCGGCTTCTACGACGGCGTCGTGGAGCTGACCGACCGCGAGCGCGAACTGTTCGCCGAGCTGCCCTTCGACGAGGAGCGCTGGCTGCGCACCGCCAAGTCCCGCGCGACCGAGGGCGAGGCCGGGCACACCACCCTGGAGCGCATCTGGGCCCGCCCGACCGCCGAGGTCAACGGCATCGGCGGGGGCTACCAGGGCCCGGGCAGCAAGACGATCATCCCGTCCTCCGCCGTGGTGAAGCTGTCCTTCCGGCTGGTCGCGGGCCAGGACCCCGACCACGTGGAGAAGGCCGTCCGTGCCTGGGCCGCCGAACAGGTGCCCGCCGGGATCCGCTGCGAGATCGACTTCGGTTCGGCCACCCGCCCCTGTCTGACCCCGCTCGACCACCCGGCACTCCAGTCCGTCGTCCGGGCGATGGGCCGCGCCTTCGAGGGCCCCGTCCGCTTCACCCGCGAGGGCGGCTCAGGGCCCGCCGCCGACCTCCAGGAGGTGCTCGGCAGCCCCGTGCTCTTCCTGGGCATCTCCGTCCCCTCCGACGGCTGGCACGCGCCCAACGAGAAGGTGGAGCTGGACCTCCTCCTCAAGGGCGTCGAGACCAGCGCCTACCTGTGGGCCGACCTGGCCGAGAACTGGCGGCCCACGCCCTGACCCGGCGCACCGTACGGAAGGGCGCCACGGGCGCGAGGCACACTGGAGACACCGCCCGCCCGCGCCCGACCAGGTGCGTCCTGTCGTACGTCCGCCCGAACCGCCCGCCGAACCGAACCGCCGTACTGGGGGAGTTGGAAGCACCCGTGACCACCTGGACCGACGACACAGCCGACCGACCCATCTCGCTGACCGCCCCCTGCGGCATCGACCGCGCCGCCCACCACCGGCTGGACGAGGCCTGGCTCGCGGCGGCGTGGAGCCACCCCACGACCCGCTGCTTCGTGGTCTCCGGCGGCCAGGTGCTCATCGACGAGACGGCCGACGGGCGCACCGAACTCGTCATGACCCCCTCCTTCGAGGCCCCGCTCACCGAGGCGCACCGCTACTTCCTCGGCATCGACGAGGACGGCGTCGCCTTCTTCGCGCTCCAGAAGGACGCGCTGCCCGGCCGCATCGACCAGTCCGCGCGCCCGGCGGGCCTACGCGAGGCCGGCCTGCTGCTGTCCCCGCGCGACACCGCGCTCATGGTGCACGCGGTCGGCCTGGAGAACTGGCAGCGCACCCACCGCTTCTGCTCCCGCTGCGGCGAACGCACCGTGATCGCCGCGGCCGGCCACATCCGCCGCTGCCAGGCCTGCGGTGCCGAGCACTACCCGCGCACCGACCCCGCCGTGATCATGGCGGTGACCGACGCCGAGGACCGCATCCTGCTCGGCCGCCAGGTGCACTGGCCCGAGGGCCGCTTCTCCACGCTCGCCGGCTTCGTGGAGCCCGGCGAGTCCATCGAGCACGCGGTGCGCCGCGAGGTCGCCGAGGAGGTCGGCGTCACCATCGGCGGCGTCGAGTACGTGGCGAGCCAGCCCTGGCCCTTCCCGTCCAGCCTGATGCTCGGCTTCATGGCCCGCGCCACCTCCACCGACATCCAGGTCGACGGCGACGAGATCTCCGAGGCCCGCTGGTTCTCCCGCCAGGAACTCCACGACGCCTTCGAGGCGGGCACGGTCCTGCCGCCCTACGGCATCTCCATCGCCGCCCGCCTGATCGAGATGTGGTACGGCAAGCCGCTCCCGACCCGCAGCTTCGTCTGAGCGACGCCGGTGCCGTGAGGACGGCGCGCGTGTCGTACGACACACGGAACGGCGGCTCCCGAGCCACTGTGGACCCGGGAGCCGCCGTTCCGCTGCTCGGGGCGTTACGCGGCGAGCTTCTGCTTGACCTGCGCCAGCGAGGGGTTCGTCATCGTGGAACCGTCCGCGAAGAGCACGGTCGGGACCGTCTGGTTTCCGCCGTTCGCCTTCTCCACGAAGGCCGCGGACTCGGGGTCCTGCTCGATGTTGATCTCGGTGTAGGCGATGCCCTCCCGTTCCATCTGGCTCTTCAGCCGACGGCAGTAACCGCACCAAGTCGTGCTGTACATCGTCACAGTGCCCTGCATGTCTCGCGCTCCTCAGGCAGCTCGGGAAAGGTCGTCCTGGAAAGGTCGTCCTGGAATGAGAACGTAAGCGGGTGCTCGGCCATTCCCACCGGGGGTATGCGCAGGTCTCCGCCGTGACGCCCGACGCGTGGGCGTGACGCCCGACGCATTAGTACGACTATGAGCTCCCGCCTGTGGACAACCGCCGCGGGAGTCCCGGGCGACCTGGCAGCATGGCTGTGTGACAGCAGCAACGCACTCCACCCTCTTCCCGCAGGTACCGGGCGTCCCGGACTCGGCCGACGCGGTGCTCGAAGGGCTCGACCCCGAGCAGCGCGAGGTGGCCACCGCCCTGCGCGGCCCGGTGTGCGTGCTGGCCGGCGCGGGCACCGGCAAGACCCGGGCGATCACCCACCGCATCGCCTACGGGGTGCGGGCCGGCATCCTCCAGCCCGCCAGCGTGCTCGCCGTCACCTTCACCAACCGCGCCGCCGGCGAGATGCGCGGCCGGCTGCGCCAGCTCGGCGCCCAGGGCGTCCAGGCCCGCACCTTCCACTCCGCCGCCCTGCGCCAGCTCCAGTACTTCTGGCCGAAAGCCGTCGGTGGCAGCCTGCCCCGGCTGGTCGACCGCAAGATCCAGCTCGTCGCCGACGCCGCCGCCGGCCTCGGCACCCGGCTCGACCGCGGCGAGCTGCGCGATGTCACCGCCGAGATCGAGTGGTGCAAGGTCACCCAGACCATCCCCGCCGACTACCCGTACGCGGCAGCGAAGGCCGGCCGCGAGGCCCCCCGCGACCCCACCGAGATCGCCCACCTGTACGCGGCGTACGAGGACCTCAAACGCGACCGCGCGGTGATCGACTTCGAGGACGTCCTGCTGCTCACCGTCGCCATCCTCCAGGACCGCCAGGACATCGCCGACCAGATCCGCGCCCAGTACCAGCACTTCGTGGTGGACGAGTACCAGGACGTCAGCCCCCTCCAGCAGCGCCTGCTGGAGCTGTGGCTCGGCGACCGCGAGGACCTGTGCGTGGTGGGCGACGCCAGCCAGACCATCTACTCGTTCACCGGGGCGACGCCCGACCACCTGCTCGACTTCCGCGCCCGCCACCCCGGCGCCACCGTCGTCAAGCTGGTCCGCGACTACCGCTCCACCCCCCAGGTGGTCCGCCTCGCCAACGGCCTGCTCGCCCAGGCCCACGGCCGCGCCGCCGACCACCGGCTGGAACTCGTCTCCCAGCGCCCCTCCGGACCCGACCCCGTGTACACCGAGTACACCGACGAGCCCGCCGAGGCCGAAGGCGCCGCCCGCCGCATCCGCGAGCTGATCGACGCGGGCGTCCCGGCCGCCGAGATCGCCGTCCTGTTCCGCACCAACTCCCAGTCCGAGACCTACGAGCAGGCGCTCGCCGACGCCGGCGTCCCCTACCAGCTGCGCGGCGCCGAGCGCTTCTTCGACCGGCCCGAGGTGCGCAAGGCCGGCCTCGCCCTGCGCGGCGCCGCCCGCTTCGGGGGCAACGACTCCCTCCTGGACGACGTCGTGGACCTGCCCTCCCAGGTGCGTGCCGTGCTGTCCGGCGAGGGCTGGACCATCCGGCCCCCGGCCGGCTCCGGCGCCGTCAGGGAGCGCTGGGAGTCCCTCGCCGCCCTGGTCAACCTCGCCCAGGACCTCGCCGCCGCCCGTCCCGGCGCCACCCTCGCCGACTTCGTCGCCGAACTGGACGAGCGGGCGGGTGCCCAGCACGCCCCCACCGTCCAGGGCGTCACCCTCGCCTCCCTGCACGCGGCCAAGGGCCTGGAGTGGGACGTCGTCTTCCTGGTCGGCGTCGCCGAGGGCATGCTGCCCATCACGTACGCCAGGACCGACGAGCAGATCGAGGAGGAGCGCCGCCTCCTCTACGTCGGCGTCACCCGTGCGCGCGAACGCCTCCATCTCTCCTGGTCCCTCTCCCGCTCACCCGGCGGCCGCCACAGCCGCAAACCCAGCCGCTTCCTCGAGGGACTGCGTCCCGGCACCACTCCCACGGCCGGCCGCGGCGCGGGGGGCATCGGGGTCACCGGGGGTGTCGAGCGCGGCGTCCGCGGCACCGGCACCCCCGCCGTGCCCCGGCGTACCCAGCGCAGCCCTGCCCGTTGCCGGGTCTGCGGCCGCACCCTCACCGACGCGGGCGAGATGAAACTGATGCGCTGCGAGGACTGCCCCTCCGACATGGACGAGGGGTTGTACGAGCGGCTGCGCGAGTGGCGCGCCGTCCAGGCCGCGGACAGCGGACAGCCGGACTTCTGCGTCTTCACCGACCGCACCCTGATGGCCATCGCCGAGGCCCGTCCGGACAGCGCCGCGGAACTCTCCCGCATCCCCGGCGTCCTCAGCCGCAAGCTGCGCAGCTACGGAGCCGATGTGCTGGCCATCTGCGCAGGTCAGGAGCTTGATGGCGAGATCGTCGGGGACTGATACGAACTCGTCGCAAAAATAGTTTGCGCACGCGCCGGGAATCCCCATAGGTTCTAGGCACGGAAGCAGCGGCCTTCTCCGGGGCCGGGCCTCCGTGATGTACTTGCACATACGAAACGGATCGGTTCACCGGTCCCCGAGACGCCGAGAGGAGGCGAGTCCAGTGATCAGCATCAACATCAGCACCAACAGCACGGCCATGGCCAAACTGACCGATCGCTCGACCGTCTCCCTGTGCCTGCTCGGCGCCTCCGACCGGGGCACCGGTCTGTCCGGCATCCCTGCCGCGCGCCCGGCGTCCTCCCTGTCTCTCGCGGGCCTTCCCGTCCGTGATGAGCGCGATGAGCGACCGACCAAGGCACTGGAAGCGGTAGTGGCACAGGCAAAGGCCTATGCCTTTACGGCGACTGGTGCCGGATTCCGGAAGCAGACGACGCAGCACCACCAGATGTGGGCCTTCCGTGGGCCAGAACCCTGGAGTTATCCAGCCTGATTCGATCAGGCCGGCGCCTTCAGGGCCGCGGAACCCCATCCGGGATCCGCGGCCCTTCAGTTTTTCCCGAACGGGAAGGACGCAGCGAAGGGGCCTCGGGACAAGAAAAGAACCCGGTACCAGCCGACACCCGGTCAACCGGCCGGACGACCAGACGAGGAAAGCCACCCGTGCAACTCGAAGCGCACGCCCCGTCCGTACCGCCTTCGCAAACGATCCCCCCGCCCGGCCTCACGGAGGACTCCACCTTGATCCCGCTCACCGCGCTCACCGCGCTCGACGACGCCATCGAGAACCTCGGCGTGCCCGTCCCGTGCCGCTCCTACGACCCGGAGGTCTTCTTCGCGGAGTCGCCCACGGACGTGGAGTACGCGAAGTCCCTGTGCCGCACCTGCCCGCTGATGGAGGCATGCCTCGCGGGGGCGAAGGAACGGCGTGAGCCCTGGGGCGTCTGGGGTGGCGAGCTGTTCGTCCAGGGTGTCGTGGTCGCCCGGAAGCGGCCGCGTGGCCGCCCGCGGAAGAACCCGGTCACGGCATGAACACCGCAGGAACAATCGACCGCCCCCTCACGCACGACCCCAAGAAGCAGGCCCCGATGAAGCCGTCCACCACCGAGCCCGCAGGCTCCGCGATCCCAGACTCCACCACCACCGGCGCGACCGAAGCCCGCCAGAACAGGACCCGCGAGATGCAACTCATGCAAGAAGCCCTGGCCCGTGCGCATATGCACGACCGACTCCATGACGCCCACCGGGAACGCCAGGCCACCCGCCTGGCCGTCGCCCAGCGCATGCAGCGCCGTGCCGAACGCGCCTCCCGGCGCGCCCGTCGCGCGCTCGCCATGGCCGTCATGCAGTAAGACCCGCGCCCGAGGACGCCTCCCGGTGAGAGGCGTCCGACCGACGCGGTGACTCCCCGCGGGGGCCGGTCCGGCCGAACGGACCGGCCCCCGCGGTGCGTTCTGCGTGCCGACCGCCGGTCCCGGAGTTATCGTCGCCGGGTGACGAGTCTTCCCCCAGGAAGCGATCAGGGCGGCTCCCCGCAGCGCCCGGTGCCCCTCGTGTGCGCCCGCTGCGGTGTCCCCGCCCCCGCCCCCCACCCCGCCACCTGGACCTGCTCCGTGGAGGACGGCGTCCTCCGCTACTTCTGCGCGGCCTGCTCCCGCGCCAACCTCCGCGCCATCGAGGGCCGGCTGGACTCGACGTGGTGGTGACGGCCCTTCCGCCCGCGGACCCGCACAGGCGCCCTTCGGCACGGGAGGGCCGACGGCGCCGCCGACCCGTCCCGCCGCCCACCTCGTCATCAGCTCGAAGCGGTCACCGCCGGCCTGGGTGATGACCCGCTTCTTCCCTGTTCGAGCACGATGCGTGGGCCCAGGGCCTGGGGTTTTTCAGGCCCCAGGCGTGTCACGCCTCCGCCGCGGACTCCTCGTCGAGGTCCTCCAGGTCCTCCTCCAACGGCTCCTCCAGGGGCTCCTCCGCGAGTTCCCCGAGGGTTTCCTCCGGCTCCTCGGCGAGGACGAAGCCCGGTAGCCAGGAATCCAGTTCGTCGCGGAGGCGGACCGTGGCGCCCAGTTGGCACAGGACGCCGATGGTGCTCAGGGTGACGCGGTGGATGAGGAGGTAGGCCGGGGGGAGGTTCAGCTGCTTGCCGAGCTGGTAGGCGGGGGAGCGGGGGTCGGCGATGCGGGCGGCCTGGCTGCGCATCCAGGAGCGGGTGAAGGTGAACGCGTCGACGCGGGCCGGTTCGATGATCGGCAGCAGGTAGTCGAGGACCGCGTCGGGATCCAGCTCTATGGACTCCTTGACGAACCCTTCCTCGCACAGCAGCTCGTAGACCGTCTCGGCGTCGCCGTCCAGCGTCATCCGCAGGGAGACCCCGATCGGCGTCGGCAGCCCCCCGGGAAGCCGGTCGACGGTGCCGAAGTCCAGGACTCCGAGCCGCCAGTCGTCCTCGCCGTCCGGGCCGCCCGGCAGCAGCCGGAAGTTGCCCGGATGCGGGTCGGCATGCAGCAGCCCGGTGCGGGCCGGGCCCGAGAACAGGAAGCGGGCGAGCAGCTGACCGGCCCGGTCCCGCTGTTCCGGCGTGCCGTCGGAGATGATCTCCGACAGCGGGATCCCGTCGATCCACTCCGTCACCAGCACTTGCTCGCACTGGTGCACCACCGCGGGGACCACCACGTCCGGATCGCCCGCGAACTCCCGCGCGTGCGCCGTCTGGGCAGCGGCCTCCAACCCGTAGTCCAGCTCCTCGGAGACCCGGTCCCGCAACTCCGCGATCAGCGGCTTTATGTCCACGCCCGGGATGAGCGGCCCCAACAGCCGGGCGAACCGGCTCAGTTGGATGAGGTCGGACAGCAGGGCCTCGCCGGCGCCCGGGTACTGCACCTTGACCGCCACCTCGCGGCCGTCGTGCCACACCGCCCGGTGCACCTGGCCGATCGAGGCCGCGGCCGCGGGCTTGTCCTCGAACTCCTCGAACAGCTCCCGCCAGTCCGGGCCGAGCCGCTCCGTCAGCACCGCGTGCACCGTGCGGGTCGGCATCGGTGGTGCCGCCTCCTGGAGCTTGGTCAGGGCCGCCCGATAGGGGCCGGCGACCTCCTCGGGCAGCGCGGACTCGAAGACGGACAGGGCCTGCCCGAACTTCATCGCCCCGCCCTTCAGCTCGCCGAGCACCTTGAAGAGCTGCTCCGCCGTGCGCTGTTGCAGCTCTCGGCCGACGATCTCCGCGGACTCGCCCACGATCCGCTTGCCCAGCCCCCAGGTCGCCCGGCCGGCGAAGCCGAGCGGGAGCGCGGCGAGCTTGGCGGTCCGGGTGACCGCCTTCCGGGGAAGATCAGACATGCGCCCTCCAGGTCCCTGTCGGCCGTGCCGCGCCCGCTTCGCGTGCCCGCTCCGTCGACGGCCGTTGCACCGCCATTGTCGCGCGTGACCGCCCAAGGGTTGAGGAGTGTTCCCCCTTCGCTTTCTGATCCGCCCTCTCCGTGGCGCCGCAGGGGCAGGCCGGGTGCGGCGGGATCGGGCGGGCGTGCCAGTTCAGACCGGGTAGGGACACCTCCCAGCGGGCTCCCGCGCCGGAGGGCGACGCGCCGTCCAGGTAGGCCAGGGCGTGGGCCGCGGCCAGCCCGGCGACCGTCGTGGAGAGAGTCATGTCACAGGGCCCGGCCCGGCGGGGCCCGTCGCCGGAGCGCCACTGGGCGAGCAGCCGGGGCCAGGCCGGGTCCCGGTCCGTGCGCGCCTCGTGCAGGCACCCCGCGCAGGCTGTCTCGCCGGGCAGCACCAGCGGGCCCACGACACCTGTGCCCTCCACCACACCGGCGTACAGATGCGGGGTGCCCGAGGCCAGGAGCGGTTCGGCGGCGCGCGGGTCCGGGGCGTGCACGGCCACGTCGTCCCGGGGCGCGAGGATCACCAGGGAGAGTCCGGGTTCCCCGGCGCCGGACCCCGGGGAGTGGGGGCGGCGGGGCGGGCGGTCCGGTGCGGCCCGGCGGACGACCGCCGCCGCCGCCGTGTCCCGGCGCTCGCCGACCGCCTCGGCCGGCAGCCCGCCCGGCGCCACGTCCCACGGCCGCACCCGGCCCTCGTCGCGCACGTCCACCTCGCCGACGCCCGCGCCCGACAGCACCGCCGCCACCACGGCACCGACCCGCCCCGCGCCGTGCACCCGGACGCGCAGCGCGCGGCGGGCGGCGAGCCGGGCGAGCGCGCCGCCCGGCTCGGGAGTGGTCAGGGAGAGGGAGGCCAGGTCGGGGCGCAGCCGCCGCAGCACCTCGGTCTTCGCGCGCAGCGCGTCAGCGGCCGGTCCGCCACCGCGCGCGTCGTCGAGGAGCCCCGCGCGGGCCAGCCGGTCGACCAGTGTGTCGACCCGGCCGTCCGGCAGGTCCAGCCGACGGCCCTCCGCGCGCAGCAGCGGCAGCCCTCTGGTGCCGTTGAGCAGGTCCAGGAGACCGCTCGTGGCGGTGTCCATCGGACCCAGCGTCAGCGCGTGCGCGGGAGTCATCCCGAACTGCACGGTGCCGAGATCACGCCAGCCGCGCCGCAGCGCGGGTTTCACCATCGGATGCATGGCAGCCCCCGTATCCCTGTATCCACATGACTGTCGGGACATCGGCCGGATTGGTCGTGTTCCGCCGACGCCCGCCAGCATGCCCGCTCGGCTCACGGGGCGGGGAAAGTTATCCACAGGCGACGGGTGTTCTTCATATGAACCGGCAGGCGCGACGAACCGTCCGCGAGCCGGGACTTTGCCCGCGCCCAGCGGGTAACGTCGGGGCGTGTCCGCCGACCCACTGCAGCACCGCGCCGGAAAGACAGAGCGCAGCGCGACGCGCGCGATCGAGGTCCGCAGGAGTGACCGCCGCCGCCGGACGGTCTCCGCGTACCGCGAGGGTGATCGCACCGTCGTACTGATCCCTGCCCGGATGTCGAAGGCGGAGGAGCAACGCTGGGTGACCGTGATGCTCGACAAGCTCGCCGCGCAGGAGAGCCGGCGGGCGCTCGGCGACACCGAGCTGGCCGAGCGCGCCGAGCGGTTGTCGGCGCAGTTCTTCGACGGCCGCGCCCGCCCGGCCTCCGTCCGCTGGGTCACCAACCAGAACACCCGCTGGGGCTCGTGCACCCCGGCCGAGGGCAGCATCCGCCTCTCGCACCGGCTCCAGGGCATGCCCGAGTACGTCATCGACTACGTGCTCTGCCATGAGCTGGCACATCTCCTGGTGCCCGGCCACGGCGCCGACTTCTGGCGGCTGCTGGAGGCCTATCCGCGCACCGAGCGCGCCCGCGGCTACCTTGAGGGCGTGGTCGCCGCCGCACGGCTGCCGCACGTCCCCGGCACACGGGGCGAGTGACCCGGCCCTGATCGCGGCCTCCCCTGAACCGGCCGCCCGTGGCCTCCCCCGCGCGCGGCGTCCCCGTGCGCGGCCTCCATGTGCGTGGCCGGAACCGGTTGTGTACCGGGTGTGTACCGACCTGGACCGGCCGGGGTGGTTGTCGGTCACAGCCGTTAGCCTGGCGCGACGCACTCATATTTCGGGATGGGGGACGGTCGTATCGCATGGCCAGGGAATTCCAACGCGGCCACAAGGCCCGGATCAGTGACCTCACGGCGGGCACCGATCTGTACGTAGGCGTGCAGATCGCCGGACCCGGACTGACCTTCGACATCAGCTGTTTCGGCCTGGACGCCGACGAACGGCTTTCGGACGATCGTTACTTCGTCTTCTTCAACCAGCCGAAGTCGCCGGAGGAGTCCATCCAGCTGCTCGGCGCCCAGGCGGGCGACACCGAGTCGTTCCGGGTCACGCTCGACCGGATCCCGGCGCAAATCCGCAAGCTGTCCTTCACGGCGACCCTCGACGGCGCCGGGCAGATGTCGCAGGTCGGCCCCGGTTACCTGCGGATCGTCGCGGGCGGCGAGGAGGTCGCGCGGTACTCCTTCGACGGCACGGAGTTCTCCACCGAGCGGGCCGTCATGCTCGGTGACATCTACTTCAAGGACGCCTGGCGGTTCGCCGCCGTCGGACAGGGCTTCGACGGCGGTCTTGAGGCGCTGCTGAAGAACTTCGGCGGCGAGGTGCTGGAGGAGGAGGCGCCCGCCGCCCCGCAGCAGCAACCGCAGTCCGGCGCCCCCGGCTTCGCCCCGCCCGCGTTCGCCCCGCCCGCCGAGGCCGCGGCCCCGCCCGCCTTCGCCGCCCCGGCACCCGCGCCCGCCCCCCAGGGCCACGCCACGACGACCGGCCACACGCCCCCGCAGGGCTTCACGCCCGCAGGCGGCACACCCCCGCAGGGCTTGACACCCCCCGGTCAGACCCCGCCCCCCGCGCCGAACGTGCACGGCGCGCCGACGGTCATCGCCCCGCTGACCCCTCCCGCAGGGCCGACGGGCACGGTCCCGCCGCCCGCCCCGGCCCCCGCTCCCTACGGCCGGCCGCCGCAGCAGCCGTCGTACGGCGGTCAGCCCCCGCAGCCCTCCTACGGCGGCCATCCCGGCGCCCCGATGCCTCCCGGCTACGGCGGCCCGCCCGGCGCACCCATGCCCCCCGGCTACGGCGGCCAGATCCCCGGTCAGCAGACCGCCCCCTACGGCGTGCCCCAGGGCGCCCCGCAGGGCGCCGCCGGAGTGGGGGCCGCGCTGCACGCGTTCAAGGAGACGCCCACCGGGCAGCGCTGGACGCAGCAGAACAAGAAGCTCATGCGCGTCGACCTCGGCATCGGCGGGCAGCCCGTGCTGGCCAGGCAGGGCAGCATGGTGCTCTACCAGGGCAAGGTCGATTTCGGCTACAAGGGCGCCGGTTTCGCCGGGCGCATCGTCGGCAACGCCACCGGCCAGGAGATGCAGCTGATGCGCTGCACCGGCCAGGGCCAGGTGTTCCTCGCCGAGAACGCGACCAACCTGCACCCGATCGAACTGCAGGGCGACGCGATCTGCGTGTCCGCCGAGAACGTGCTCGCCTTCGACGAGACCCTCCAGTACGAGGTCCGCCGCATCGAGGGCCACGGAATCCCGGGCGGCGCGCTGTTCACCATGCAGTTCCAGGGCACCGGCACCATCGTCGTCAAGACGCACGGCA
This sequence comes from Streptomyces sp. NPDC001056, assembly GCF_053598955.1. Taxonomy (NCBI): domain Bacteria; kingdom Bacillati; phylum Actinomycetota; class Actinomycetes; order Kitasatosporales; family Streptomycetaceae; genus Streptomyces; species Streptomyces sp. NPDC001056. Next base: position 31,642 of record NZ_JBSFLI010000010.1, read on the forward strand.
CGCCCGTGGTGCTGCCGGTCACCCCGACCACCTTCGCCGACTGCAACGCGGTGGTGGCCTGGTCGGCGGCCTCCCAGGTGATCGTCTCCAGCCAGGTCCGCATGCGCCGCAACGCGTACCCCGGCGACACCGGCGAGACCGTCAACCTGCAGTTCCGGGGCGCGCCCGGCAACTTCATCGTCGTCCAGCCGTACGAGGTCTGAGGGAGCCCGTCATGAACCAGCCGCTCGCGGGCTTCGCTCCCGCACCCGTCACCGCCCGCATGGAGAACCACGGGCAGCACATGCTCAAGGTCGCCATGCAGACCGGCAACGACCTCTTCGCGCGCGTGGGCTCGATGGTCGCCTACGAGGGCTTCGTGCAGTACGAGCCCAACCCGCCGGCCGTCCGCCAGATCGCCCGCGACTGGATCACGGGCGAGGGCGCCCCGCTGATGAAGTGCTCCGGCGACGGGCTGCTCTACCTCGCCGACTACGGCGCGAACGTCGTCGTGATCAACCTCAACGGGGACGGCATCTCCGTCAACGCCACCAACCTGCTCGCCTTCGACGCCCACCTGAGCTGGGGTGTGGAGCGGGTCAAGGGGCTCGCGAAGTTCGCCGGGCAGGGCCTGTGGAACACGCGGATCTCCGGGCAGGGCTGGGTCGCGCTGACCTCCCGGGGCACGCCGATCGTCGTGGACTGCGGCGGCGGCGAGGACGAGACGTACGTCGACCCGGACGCGCTCGTCGCCTGGTCGCCGAACCTGAAGGTCAAGGGCAAGCGCAGCTTCAAGGCGCAGTCGCTGATCGGCCGGGGCAGCGGCGAGGCCTACCAGATGGCCTTCTCCGGACAGGGCATCGTCGTCGTCCAGCCCAGCGAGGACAGCACCGACCGCCTGCGGATCCGGGGCTGAGGGGGAGAGTCAACACGCCATGCAGAGCCCGATTTTCGCGTACAACGACAACCAGACGCAGGAGCGCTGGAGCCTGCAGAACCCGCAGCTGCTCCGGGTCGTCCTGGAGGGCCACGACGACCTCCTCGCCCGCAAGGGCACCATGGTCGCCTACCAGGGCCTGGTGGAGTTCGACGCCGAGTACCACGGCAACGGCCAGCGGCGCGCGCGTGCCCACACGGGCGAGGGCCTGGACCTGATGCGCTGCCACGGCCAGGGCACGGTCTACCTCGCCAACCTCGCCCAGCACGTGCACATCATGGACGTGGAGCAGGACGGGCTGACCGTCGACAGCTCCTACGTGCTCGCCATGGACTCCTCGCTGCACCACGAGGTCATCGCCGTCGACAGCCTCTACGGCATCTCCGGCTCCGGGAAGTACCAGCTCAACATCACCGGACGCGGCCGGGTCGCCCTGATGACCTCCGGGTCGCCGCTGCTGATGCAGGTCACCCCGGACCGGTACGTCAACTGCGACGCCGACGCGATCGTGGCCTGGTCGACCGGGCTGCGGGTGCAGATGCAGGCCCAGACGCACTCCTCCGGGGTGTGGCGCCGGCGCGGCAGCACCGGTGAGGGCTGGGAGCTGAGCTTCATGGGCTCCGGGTTCGCGCTGGTCCAGCCCAGCGAGCTGCTGCCGCCGCAGAACGCGGTGATCGGCCAGGGACTCGCCGCCCAGTTCGGCATGGGCCAGCAGGGAGCGCGCGGCGCGAACCAGGGCAACGTCTGGAGCTGACCGCAAGAAGCGCGTGTGTAAGGGCCGACCACCATGGTGGTCGGCCCTTACCCACGCGCCGGTGCGGTCACAGGCGCGCGCGGACCGCCGCCAGCAGTCGTACGACCGAGTCGTCGGCGACGCCCGCGACCTCGTCGTAGGCGAACCAGCGCAGGTCGAGGGACTCGTCGCTGATCACCTCGACGGCGCCGGAGGGGGCGAGGGCCGCGTACTGGACGTCGAAGTGCCAGTGGCACGGCGACGGGATCGGGTGCCGGTCCAGGCGCACCGGGCCGCCGGGCAGCAGCGTGAGCCCGGTCATGCCCGACTCCTCGGTCGCCTCGCGCAGCGCGGCCGCCGCCACGGTGGCGTCGCCCGGCTCGCAGTGGCCGCCCATCTGGAGCCACATCCGCAGCTTGCGATGGAGCGTGAGCAGCACCCGGCCGCGCTCCGGGTCGATCACCAGGGCGCTCGCCGTCACATGGCCCGCGTGACAGGCCTTCCACATGCCGTCGGCATGGGCCGCGAGGTGGTCGAGGTAGGACTGGCGCAGCTCGTCCTGGCCCTCGTACCCCTTCAGCACGAGGACCGCGTCGTCGTACAGGCTCACTCGGTGCCGTCGCCCTCGGTCTCGTCGTCCTTCTTCCTCGGGTTCGGCTGGTCGGCGGCCTCGCCGAGCATCTTGTCCAGCTCGGAGAAGTCCAGCTGCTCGCGGTGCACGAAGCCGTCCGGGTCGTCCAGGTCGGTCGCGGTCGGCAGCATGTCCGGGTGGTGCCACAGGGCGTCACGGCCGTCGACACCGCGCGCGTCCGCGAGCGAGGCCCACAGGCGGGAGGCGTCGCGCAGCCGGCGGGGGCGCAGCTCCAGGCCGATCAGCGTGGCGAACGTCTGCTCCGCGGGGCCACCGGTCGCGCGGCGGCGGCGCAGGGTCTCGCGCAGGGCGTCGGCGGACGACAGACGGGGCTTGGCGGCCGCGTGGACCACCGCGTCCACCCAGCCCTCCACGAGCGCCAGAGCGGTCTCCAGGCGCGCCAGGGCGGCCTTCTGCTCGGGCGTGTCCTCGGGCTGGAACATGCCCTGCTGGAGCGCGTCCTGCAACTGCTCGGGGTTCTGCGGGTCGAACTGGCCGACCACGTCCTCAAGCTTCGCGGTGTCGACCTTGATGCCGCGCGCGTAGCCGTCGACCGCGCCGAACAGGTGCGAGCGCAGCCACGGCACATGCGCGAACAGCCGCTGGTGGGCGGCCTCGCGCAGGGCCAGGTAGAGCCGCACCTCCTCCAGCGGCACGCCCAGGTCCTTGCCGAAGGCCTCCACGTTGGCCGGCAGCAGCGCGGCCTTGCGGGCCGGGCCGAGCGGCAGGCCGATGTCCGTGGAGCCCACGACCTCGCCCGCGAGCACGCCGACGGCCTGCCCGATCTGCGTGCCGAACATGGCGCCGCCCATCGAGCGCATCATGCCGATCAGCGGGCCCGCCATGGCCTGCATCTCCTCCGGCAGCACATCGCCCATGGCCGCGCCGACCCGCTCGGCGACCGGGTCGACCAGTTCCTGCCAGGCCGGCAGGGTCGCCTCGACCCACTCCGCGCGCGACCAGGCCACCGCGGAGGCGGAGCCGGACGGCAGGGACGTCGCGTCGTCCAGCCACAGGTCGGCCAGGCGCACGGCCTCCTCGACGGCCCTGCGCTCGGCCGGGCCCACGCTGGCGTCCTTGGAGCCGTCCGCGGTGCCCTGCGCGACCGTCTGGCGGGCGATCTGCTTGGCCATGTCCCAGTTCACCGGGCCGCCCTCGTACGAGAGCATCTGGCCCAGCTGCTGGAACGCGGCACCGAGGTCGGTGGGGTTCAGCGAACCGAACATGGCTGCGAGCGGATTGTCGGCGCCGGGGCCGCCAAAGCCACCGGCTCCGGGCATGCCGCCGAAACCGAACGGGTTGGCCGGTCCCTGCCCACCACCGCTCTGCTGGTCCTTCTTCTTGCCCTCGTCGCCGTCCTCCGGCTCCTCCGGCGGAAGGCCGAAACCGAATGGGGTGTCACTCACGGGATTCCTCGGCTGGTAAGGCCACCGGTCTTCTCCGGCGGCGCGGCTGCCCGACAACACCACCCAGCGTAGACACCCGGACCCGATCGGGCCTCGATGCTTCGCCCGCGGAAGGCCTGCGGCAGGATGGATACACCTCGTACGTGCGCGTCACTCACGCCCGTACAGAAGACAACCGCTGGAGATGCCGGGTGAGTTCCCCAGATCCGCAGGTTCGCGCAGCGCGAAACCACTCAGCCCCGTCCGCCGGGCGTCGACCCGCCGTGCGCGGGCCCGTCGTCGCGGTCACCGGTGCCGCGACCGGCGTAGGAGCCCTGCTCACGGCCCGGCTGGCCGCGTCGGAGGAGATCCGGCAGGTCGTCGCGATCGACGAGCGGCGCGGGGAGTGCGAAGAGGCGCAGTGGCACATCCTGGACGTCCGCGATCCGGCCATCGCGGACAAAATGCGCGGCGCGGACGTGGTGGTGCACCTCGCGCTCGACCTGGATCTCGGCAGCGACGCGGCCGCGCGGACCGCTTACAACGTCCGGGGGACGCAGACCGTGCTGACCGCCGCGGCGGCGGCCGGGGTGCACCGGGTGGTGCTGTGCACGTCCGCGATGGTCTACGGCGCGCTCCCGGAGAACGAGCTGCCGCTGTCGGAGGACGCCGAGCTGCGGGCGACGGCCGAGGCGACGGGCGTCGGGGACCTGCTGGAGATCGAGCGCCTCGCCCGGCGCGCGCCCCGGGCCCACCCCGGCCTGAACGTCACCGTCGTACGGCCCGCCCTGCTCGTCGGCGGTACGGACACCGCGCTGACCCGGTACTTCGAGTCGCCGCGGCTGCTCGTCGTGGCCGGTTCGCGGCCCGCGTGGCAGTTCTGCCATGTCGAGGATCTGTGCGGGGCGCTGGAGTACGCCGTCCTGGAGAAGGTCGACGGGGAACTCGCGGTCGGCTGTGACGGGTGGCTGGAACAGGAGGAGGTCGAGGAGCTCAGCGGTATCCGGCGGATGGAGCTGCCGTCCGCGGTGGCGCTGGGCGCGGCGGCCCGGCTGCACCGCATCGGGCTCACGCCGTCCCCCGCGGGGGACCTCGCCTACACGATGTACCCGTGGGTGGTCAGCGGGAGCCGGCTGCACGACGCGGGATGGCGTCCGCGGTGGACCAACGAGGAGGTACTCGCGGAGCTGCTGGAGGAGGTGGCCGGGCGGCACACGGTGGCCGGGCGGCGGCTCGGGCGCAAGGACGCGACGGCCGCGGGGGCGGCGGGCGCGACGGTGGCGCTGCTCGGCGCGGCGGCGGTGGTACGGCGGGCCCGGAAGGCACGTCGGCGCTGAGGCGCCCGGCGCGGGACGGAGCAGGACGGAGCGGGCGCGACCGCCGGAGAGGCGTCCGGCACGGCCCCCGCCCGTGACGGGTGAGCCTGGTATTCCTCGCTGTCGTACCCGTGCGGCACGATGGGGGCATGGCTGAGATGAGCGAGCATCCCGGGGAGCGGGGCGCGCAGGGGCCCGTGAAGTTGATCGGTGTGCGGGAGAGCGCGCTCTCGGTGGACGAGGTGTTCCGGGCGGTCGGGGACGACGCGGCCGGGGGGATCGCGTTGTTCGTGGGGACGGTGCGCAATCACGACGGGGGTGCCGACGTGGACGCGCTCGGGTACTCCGGCCATCCCAGTGCCGAGGCCGAGATGCGGCGGATCGCCGAGAAGGTCGTCGCGGACTATCCGGTGCGGGCCCTGGCCGCCGTGCACCGGGTCGGGGACCTGGCCGTCGGGGACATCGCCGTGGTCGTCGCGGTGGCGTGTCCGCACCGGGCGGAGGCCTTCGAGGCGTGCCGCAGACTGATCGACGACCTCAAGCACGAGGTGCCGATCTGGAAGCACCAGAGGTTCTCGGACGGCACCGAGGAATGGGTCGGCGCGTAGCACCGTCGCCAGGAGCGGTGGCCGGGTGCCGGGAGGGGGCGCGTAGCGCGTTCGGCGCCTGCTGGATGAGCGGCCCGCTGCGCCGAACCGGTCACTCCCGGCCCACCGCTCCCTGCGGTTGCGTAACCGGCCCCCACCCGTGAGCGTTGTGAGTGCGGATGGTTAATCTGCTGATCAGTCAGTTGCGGACGCTCACGGCGTTGGGAGGTCGGCATGGGCGCGCTTGTCTGGCTGCTGATTCCGCTTATGGGTGCGATCGGCGGCGGGCTGTGGGGCAGTTGGGCCAACCGGACGCGCAGGGCGCGCAGCGACGGGCCCGAACTCGACGGGTACGCGCGGTTCCGCGAGGCGATGGAGCGGTCCCACACGGGCGCTGACGGCGCCTGACGGGGGTGCCCTGACAGTGCGCGGACAGAGGCGTCACGTACTGTCGAGGCATGCCACGCCGCACCGCGACGATGCTCGCCTCCACCCTGATGCTGATCGCGCTCCTGTGCGCCGGAGTGCTCATCCCCGTCCCGTACGCGGAGATGTCCCCCGGCCCGACCGTGAACACGCTCGGGGAGCACCAGGGCGAGCCGGTGCTGCAGATCTCCGGGCGCAAGACGTATCCGACCGACGGCCACCTGAACATGACCACGGTCCGGGTGACCAGCGTGGACTTCCGGATGAACCTGGTGGAGGCCGTCTACGGCTGGCTGTCGCGCGACAGCAAGGTGGTGCCGCACGACACGCTCTACCCGAAGGGGACGACGGAGGAGCAGTCCTCGCAGCAGAACGCCGAGGAGTTCAGCCAGTCGCAGGAGAGCGCCAAGGTCGCCGCCCTGAAGCAGCTCGGCGTCCCGGTGAGGTCCTGGGTGATCGTCTCCACCGTGATCAAGGACTCCCCGGCCGAGGGCAGGCTGCACGCCGGTGACGTGATCAAGGCGGTCGACGGCAAGGCGGTCAAGCAGCCCTCCGACGTCGCCGAGTTCGTCACCCGGCACAAGGCGGGCCAGAAGGTGGTCTTCACCGTCGTGCCCGCCAAGGAGCAGGCCGCCGCGGAGAAGGCGCACCGGACGGCCACCACGACGCGGGACGTCACGATCACCACGGCCGCCTCCGACGACAGTGGGCCCGAGCGGGCCATCGTCGGGATCTCGGCCGGGACCGACCACACGTTCCCGTTCAGCATCGACATCAAGCTCGCCGACGTCGGCGGGCCCAGCGCCGGCCTGATGTTCGCGCTCGGCATCTACGACAAGCTCACCCCGGGCAGCCTGACCGGCGGCAAGTTCGTGGCCGGTACCGGCACCATCGACGACAACGGCACGGTCGGGCCGATCGGCGGCGTCGACATGAAGACCCTCGGCGCGCGCGGCAAGGGCGCCCAGTACTTCCTGACGCCCGCCGACAACTGCGCCGAGGCCGCCGCGGACAAGCCGGGCGGGCTCACCCTGGTCAAGGTCAAGACGATCAAGGACGCGCTGAACGCGCTCAAGGACATCCGGAGCGGGAACACCGCGGCGCTGCCGCAGTGCGCCGCCAAGGGCTGATCAATCCCGGTGTGACGAGGCCGGGGGCGCCGCACGACCGGGAGGCGCCCCCACTGCCGTGCCCGGCGCCCGGCGACCGGTGACCGCCGCCCCCGGCCGCCGTGACCGCCGCCCCCGGCCGCCGTGACCGGCGACCGGTGGCATCCCCGGGCAGCGGAGATCAGTCGGCGAACGTCGCCGTCAGCGCCTCCGCGAGGCCCGGGACCAGGTCGGGGCCGGTCAGGACCTCCGTCGGGGAGTCCTTCTCGCGCAGCCGCAGCGCCGACTCGCGGGCGCCGTCACGCAGCACCGCCACCGTCATCCGGACCTCCTGGCGCTCGGGGTGGTCCGCCACCCACTTGGCCAGCTTGGCCTCGCTGAGGTTCTTCGGGACCTGTGCCTCGGCGGACGGCGGCAGCATCAGCCGCTCCACCGTGAGCGCGCAGCCGGCCACCGCGTCGGGCCAGGCGATGGTGGCGAGGAACTCGTCGAGCGGCTTGCCGGACGGGATCTCGTCCTGCTCGATCGGGGTGAGACCGGCGGTCTCGGACTCGACCTCAAGGCCCAGCTGGGCCGCGAGCGCGGGTTCCTGGCTGCGCAGCCGAGCGGTGTCTACAAGGGCGAAGAGGCGAGCGGGCTGGTCCCAGCCGAGGCCGGAGGCGTACTCGTCGATCTCCAGTACGGCCCGGGTGAGCGGGCTCGCCGCCATGGGAGTGTTGGACATGGTCACAATCCTGCCTCGTTCCCCACCGGAATCGGGAACCGGCCAGGGCCTGAGTAAGTTGCATATGTGTCGGCCCGCGATCACGGGGGGCCACCGGGGCCCCGGAGCACGGGGCCCGAGGGATCGAGAGCGAACTTCGAGGGGCGCACCTTGGCTTTCCAGATGCCGGACCGCGGCCAAGGCCCTGCGGGGCCACGGACGGGGGCGGGCCGCCCGTCCCGGCGGGTGAGGGTCCTGCTCCTGACGCTGGGCGTGCTCACCGTCCTCGGTATGACGTTCAGCATGTTCGCCGGCTTCTGGACGAACTGGCTGTGGTACCGGTCGGTGCACTACTCGTCCGTGTTCACCACCACACTGTGGACCAAGATCGGGCTGTTCCTCGTCTTCGGTCTGCTCACGGCGTTCGCGGTCGCCCTCAACATCTGGCTCGCGCACCGGCTGCGGCCCCCGCTGAGCGCCATGTCCATGGAGCAGCAGAGCCTGGACCGCTACCGGATGGGCCTCGCGCCGTACAAGACCTGGCTGCTGCTCGGGGTCAGCGCCCTGGTCGGACTGATCGCGGGCGCCTCGGCGGCCGGCCAGTGGCGCACCTGGCTGATGTGGGTGAACGGAGTCCCCTTCCACCAGAAGGACCCCCAGTTCCACCTCGACATCTCCTTCTACGCCTTCGACCTGCCCTGGTTCCGGTTCCTGCTGGCCTTCGGCTTCGCCGCCGTGATCCTGTCCCTCATCGCCGCCGCCTTCACGCACTACCTGTACGGCGGCCTGCGCCTCACCAGCCCCGGGGCGCGCGCCACCGCCGCCGCGACCAGTCATCTCTCGGTGCTGCTCGGTCTGTTCGTCGCCCTCAAGGCGGTCGCCTACTGGCTCGACCGGTACGGCCTGGCGGTGAAGTCCAGCGACTTCAAGACCACGGGCAACTGGACCGGGCTGCGCTATGTCGACGCCAACGCCTATCTGCCGGCCAAGACGATCCTGTTCTGCATCGCCGTCATCTGTGCGCTGCTGTTCTTCGCCACCCTGTGGCGGCGCACCTGGCAACTGCCGGTGATCGGCTTCGGCCTGATGGTCCTCTCCGCGATCCTGATCGGCGGGCTCTACCCGGCGATCGTGCAGAAGTTCCAGGTCGAGCCCAACGAGCAGGCCAAGGAAGCCCCGTACGTGCGGAAGAACCTCACGGCGACCCGCGAGGCGTACGGCATCGACGACACCGAGGTCACCAAGTACGACGGCAGGTCCACCGTCTCGGACAAGGCCAGGCTGCGCGCGGACGCGAACGACGCGGCGAGCATCCGGATCATGGATCCGAACATCGTCTCGCCCACGTTCGAGCAGGCGCAGGAGATGAAGGACTACTACAGCTTCCCGGCCAACCTGGACGTCGACCGGTATCCCACCAAGGACGGCAAGCTCCAGGACACCGTCATAGGGCTGCGCGAGCTGAACCTGAAGGGCATCCCGAAGCACAACTGGATCAACGACCACTTCCGTTACACGCACGGCTACGGCGTGGTCGCCGCCAAGGGCACCGAGGCCGCCGACGGCCAGCCCGTCTTCACCGAGTACGACCTGCCCTCCAAGGGCGAACTGCCCACCTACGAACAGCGGGTCTACTACGGCGAGAAGACCACCACCTACTCCATCGTCGGCGGTCCCCAGAAGGAGGTCGACCGCCCCACCGACAACAACGGCGAGGTGACCACCAGTTACGCCGGCAAGAGCGGGGTGGACCTCGACAACCCGCTGAACCGGGCGGCGTACGCGATGGCGTTCAACGAGCCGCAGATCCTGTACTCGGGCGCGATCGGCAAGGGCTCGCGGATCCTCTACAACCGCACGCCCAAGGAGCGCGTCGAGGCGGTCGCCCCCTGGCTGACCATCGACGGCGACGCCTACCCGGCCGTCGTCAAGGGCCGCATACAGTGGATCATCGACGGCTACACGACGTCGAACGGCTACCCGTACTCCTCCCGTACGACCCTCGGCGACACCACGGCCGACTCGCTGACCGCCGGCAGCGACAACCGCAGCGTGGTGGCCCCGCAGAACCAGGTCAACTACATCCGCAACTCCGTGAAGGCGACCGTCGACGCGTACACCGGCGAGGTCAGGCTGTACCAGTGGGACACCCAGGACCCGGTGCTGAAAACCTGGATGAAGGCGTTTCCCGGCACGGTGCGGCCCAAGAGCGCGATCTCCCCGCAGCTGCTGTCCCATCTGCGCTACCCCCAGGACCTTTTCAAGGTCCAGCGCGAGCTGCTCACCCGCTACCACGTGACGGACCCGCAGACGTTCCTCACCGGCAGCGAGGTGTGGCAGGTGCCGGACGACCCGACCAACAAGTCGGGCGACGCGGTACCGCCGTACTACCTGAGCATGAAGATGCCCGGCCAGACCCGGCAGGCGTTCTCGCTGTCGACCACGTTCACGCCGACCGGCCGGTACAACCTCAGCGCCTTCATGTCGGTCGACTCCGAGGCGGACAGCAGCGACTACGGCAGGATCAGGATCCTGAAACTGCCGACCAGTACCACGGTCGACGGGCCCAGACAGGTCCAGAGCCAGTTCAACTCCGAACAGGACGTCGCCGCCGCGATCAAGCTCCTCAAGGGCGGCGACTCCGAGGTGGAGTACGGCAACCTGCTGACCGTGCCGCTGGACGGCGGACTGCTCTATGTGGAGCCGGTCTACGTACGCGGCGGCGGCCTGAAACTCCCCTTGCAGCGCAAGGTGTTGGTCACCTACGGGGACCGGCCACCGGCGTTCGAGAACACGCTCGGCGAGGCGCTGGACAAGCTCTTCGGCACCAGCTCCGCCGCCGCCGGCCCGCCGGACGGCGGCACCGAGGCCCCGCCCGCGTCGAGCGATCCGACCGTCCAGCAGGACCTCGCCGACGCCCAGAAGGCGTTCGACGCCGGTCAGCGGGCGTTGAAGCAGCCCGACGGCCCCGACTGGGGCGCGTACGCCAAGGCCCAGAAGGACCTCAAGGCGGCGCTGGAGCGGGCGCAGGACGCGGAGAAGCAGCCGAAGCACAAGGGCTGATCACCCTCGCCCCGCGTCGTGATACGGTTGGCTCACAACGACGCGGGGTGGAGCAGCTCGGTAGCTCGCTGGGCTCATAACCCAGAGGTCGCAGGTTCAAATCCTGTCCCCGCTACTGAAGTCGAAGGCCCGGATCCTTTTGGATCCGGGCCTTCGTGGTGTGTGAACGCGCGGCGGGCGAACACAAGTTGGGAAGGGAGCTACCGCCGTGCCGCCGTGAGGAGTTGCGCGCTGTGTGTTTGACTTGTCGTCCTGTGGGCATGTCGACAAAACGCTGAAGTGACCTCACGGGGTGGGGTATACCGGGTGTACCCAGGTTGCGGGTGGTGCGACGATGGACGTTATGGGGGACAAGGCAACTCTGTTCGAGTCAGGGCGATTTGTACAGAATTTCGGTGAGGGGTCGGTCCGCGACGAGGTGGGCGACATGGCGGACGCCGACGACGAGGTGCGCCTCGCGCTCGCCGCACGCTGCGGCGACGCGGAGGCCGCCAGCGTCCTCGGCGCCATGCTGCTGCGCCGCGGCGACCTCGACGGAGCGGAGTCCCATCTGCGGGCCGCCACCGCGGCCGGCGACCGGGCCGCCGCCAACAACCTGGGCGTCCTGCTGCACCAGCGCGGGTACGCCGACGAGGCCGCCGGGTGGTGGCGCATCGCCGCCGTCGCCGGTTCCGCCGCCGCCGCGCACGCGCTCGGCCGCTACCACCGCGAACGCGGGGACGAACCCGCCGCCGAGTACTGGCTGCGCCAGTCCGCCGAGCAGGGCCATGTCCTCGGCGCCTACGCGCTCGCCGACCTCCTGGAGCACCGCGGGGACGCCGGGGCCGGGCACTGGATGCGGCTCGCCGCCGAGCGGGGGCACCGGGAGGCCGCGTACCGGGTGGCGCGTGCGCTCGACCGCGGGGCCGGGGACCGGGGCGGGAGTGGGGGTGACAACGCTGTCGCGGAGGCCGAGCAGTGGTACCGGCAGGCCGCGGCGCGCGGGCACCGGCGCGCCGCGCTGCATCTCGGGGCGATCCTGGAGCAGCGCGGGGAGCTGAAGGAGGCCGGGCGTTGGTATCTGACCTCTGCCAAGGACGGCGAACCGCGGGCCGCCTGCGCCCTCGGCTTCCTGCTGCGGGACGCCGGGGACACCGAGTCCGCGGCCGTGTGGTGGCTGCGCGCCGCCCAGCAGGGCGACGGCAACGCGGCCAACGCGCTCGGCGCGCTGCACGCCGAGCGGGGCGAGACCCAGACCGCCGAGCGCTGGTACCGGGCGGCGCTGGACGCGGGGGACGACAACGGCGCGTACAACCTCGGGCTGCTCTGCGCCGCACAGGGGCGCACCGCGCAGGCCGAGCAGTGGTACCGGCGCGCCGCGTACGCCGGGCACCGGGAGGCCGCGAACGCGCTGGCCATCCTGTTGCTCCAGGTCGGCGACACGTCCGGGGCGGAGCCGTGGTTCTCCAAGGCGGCCGAGGCGGGGAGCGTCGACGCGGCGTTCAACCTCGGCATCCTGTACGCCGGGCGCGGCGAGGGGGCGATGGCGCTGCGCTGGTACGAGCGGGCGGCCTCGGCCGGGCACACCGAGGCCGCGCTCCAGGTCGGCATCGCGCGGCTGCGCGAGCGCGACGAGCGGGCGGCCGAGCGGCATCTGCGCTGTGCGGCGGGGGGCGGCAGCGCGGAGGCGGCATACCGGTTGGCCGCCCTGCTGGACGCCCGTCGGCCGCCGCGGCCCGCGCACGAGCTGGGGGAAAGCGCGCGCGAGAAGGCCGAGTGCGAGGAGTGGTACGAACGGGCGGCGCAGCAGGGGCACCGGCGGGCGCAGGTGCGGGTCGGCATGCTCGCGTCCGCGCGGGGGGACGTGGTGGAGGCGGCGCGGTGGTACCGGGCGGCGGCGGAGGCGGGGTCGCGGAACGGAGCGTTCAACCTGGGTCTGCTCCTGGCCCGCGAGGGCAGCGAGCCGGAGGCGGCGGTGTGGTGGACGCGGGCGGCTGATGCCGGTCACGGCCGCGCGGCCCTGCGCCTGGCCCTCGTCTACGCCCGCCGCGGCGAGCTGGCCGAGGGGCAGCGCTGGGCGACGCGCGCGGCGGAACTGGGGCCGGCCGAGGTCACGGAGCGGGCGGGCCGGCTGCGGGACGCGCTGCGCGAGGAGCTGTCGGCGTGAGTGGCCCTGGTCACTCGGGCCCGAATGGATTTGCCTCCGTCGGCTTCCCCCGCGTAATGTCGTGTTCACCGACGCGGGGTGGAGCAGCTCGGTAGCTCGCTGGGCTCATAACCCAGAGGTCGCAGGTTCAAATCCTGTCCCCGCTACTGAATGCCGAGGGCCGGAATCCAGAAATGGGTTCCGGCCCTCAGTCGTGTCCGGGGCGCGGAGAGCCGGGTACGGAGAGCCGGGTACGGAGACCCGGACGCGGAGGGTCCGGGGCAAACGGAAGGTCCGGCAAGGAAAAAAAGGGGGCTCGCGCCCCCTGGATCCCAAAACGGTGACGTCAGACGCCCGCGCAGTCCGGGCACAGCCCCCGGTACGTCACCTCGACGTCCGACACCGTGAAGCCGAAGCGCTCGGTGTCGGGGAGGTCCGCCAGGGGGTTGCCCGTGGGGTGGACGTCGCGGATCGCGCCGCAGCGGGCGCAGACCAGGTGGTGGTGCGGCCGGTGCGCGTTCGGGTCGTACCGCTTCGCGCGCTTGTCCGTCAAGACTTCCAGCACCTCACCGAGGGTGACCAGCTCGCCCAGCGTGTTGTAGACGGTCGCCCGGGAGATCTCCGGCAGCTTCGCGACGGCCCGCGCGTGCACCTCGTCGGCCGTCATGTGGACGTGCTCGCCGTCGAGGACCTCGGCCACCACGCGTCGCTGCGCGGTCATCCGCCATCCGCGTCCACGCAGCCGTTCCAGAAGGTCGCTCATGGCTACCAGCCTAACAGCAAGGGGGACCAGGACGGGAATAGGTGTGAGTTTGGAACCCTGCTTGACTTGGATTTAGTCCAATGTAGGATCTGGAACGGCTTTGGCCAAGGAACAGGATTGGCCGGCGTAGACGCAGGAGGCGCACGTGACGCAGGGACCGCTCACCACGGAGGCCGGTGCCCCGGTCGCCGACAACCAGAACAGCGAGACGGCGGGCGTCGGCGGCCCGGTGCTGGTCCAGGACCAGCTGCTGCTGGAGAAGCTGGCGCACTTCAACCGTGAGCGCATCCCGGAGCGGGTCGTGCACGCGCGCGGCGCCGGCGCCTACGGCACCTTCACGGTGACCGCGGACGTCACCCCGTACACCAGGGCCGCCTTCCTCTCCGAGGTCGGCAAGGAGACCGAGGTCTTCCTGCGCTTCTCGACGGTGGCCGGCAACCTGGGCGCGGCGGACGCCGTCCGTGACCCGCGCGGCTTCGCGGTGAAGTTCTACACCGAGGAGGGCAACTACGACCTCGTCGGCAACAACACCCCGGTCTTCTTCATCCGGGACGCGATCAAGTTCCCCGACTTCATCCACACCCAGAAGCGCGACCCCTACACGGGCAGCCAGGAGGCCGACAACGTGTGGGACTTCTGGGGGCTGTCCCCGGAGGCCGCGCACCAGGTGACCTGGCTGTTCGGCGACCGCGGCATCCCGGCGTCGTACCGGCACATGGACGGCTTCGGCTCGCACACCTTCCAGTGGAACACCTCCGACGGGCCGGACGGCGAGGTCTTCTGGGTCAAGTACCACTTCAAGACCGACCAGGGCATCAAGAACCTCACCGCCAGTGAGGCCGCGGTGCTCGCGGGCACGGACCCCGACTCCCACCAGCGCGATCTGCGTCAGGCGATCGAGCGGGGCGAGTTCCCGAGCTGGACCGTGGGCGTGCAGATCATGCCGGCGGCGGACGCGGCGTCGTACCGCTTCAACCCGTTCGACCTGACCAAGGTGTGGCCGCACGCGGACTACCCGGTCATCGAGATCGGCAAGCTGGAGCTGAACCGCAACCCGCGCAACGTCTTCGCGGAGGTCGAGCAGTCGGTCTTCAGCCCCTCGCACTTCGTGCCGGGCATCGGCCCCTCGCCCGACAAGATGCTCCAGGGCCGGCTCTTCGCGTACGGCGACGCGCACCGCTATCGCGTCGGCATCAACGCCGACCACCTGCCGGTCAACCGCCCGCACGCCACCGAGGCGCGCACCCACGCCCGTGACGGCTTCCTCTACGACGGCCGGCACGGCGACGCCAAGAACTACGAACCCAACAGCTTCGGCGGGCCCGGGCAGACCGGGCGCGCGCTGTGGCGGTCGTACGACGGTTTCGCCGCCGGCACCGGCGACCACCCGACCCCGCGGCACGCCGAGGACGACGACTTCGTGCAGGCCGGCAACCTCTACCGGCTGATGTCGGAGGGGGAGAAGGAGCGGTTGATCGCCAACCTGGCCGGGTCGATCTCCCAGGTCTCGCGCGAGGACATCGCCGAGCGCGCGATCGCCAACTTCGCGGCCGCGGACGCCGACTTCGGCAAGCGTCTGGAGGTGGCGGTGCGGGCGCAGCGCGGCTGACGCGGCGGCGCGGAGGGCCGCGTCGGACGGGCCGGAGCCCCAGGGGCTCCGGCCCGTCCGACGTCTTCGGGAGCCCGCTGCCCTCAGGTGCCCGCTCGGGCCAGTGGGGCGCGCTCGCGGGCCGGGGACCAGCAGCGGATGATGTCCCGGACCGAGACGATGCCGGCGACCTCGCCGCGGTCGAGCACGATCAGATGCCGGAAACCACCGTGCGTCATCGCGTCGGCGGCCTCCTCCAGCGTCCAGGTCGGCGCGGCGAAGACGGCGTCGGTGGTGGTGTGGGCGTGGGCGCGCTCGGTGTCCGGGTTCTGGCCGAGACCGACGGAGTTGAGGATGTCGCGCTCGGTGAGGATGCCGATGCCGCCGGCGTCCGGATCGAGGATCACGGCGGCACCGACGCGCCGGGCGGACATCAGCGTGGCTGCCTCACGGAGGGTGTGGGCGGGGCCGAGGACGAGGATCACCGTGCTCATGGCGTCGCGGACCAGCATGGGTGGGGCCACCTCCTGGGGCCCGGGGCCTTGTCCCCGGATTCACAAGTTCACAAGTGGGGGTGACCTCAGAGTCTCAGGTCAAGGCCGGGTCAACAAGAGGGCGCGCGTTGGTCGCCGGGGGGCGTGCGCAGGCGTCCCGCAGGCATCACTGGCGCCGGTTGAGATACCCCAGCAACGCGTCGTGCAGCAGGCCGTTGGACGCGGCCGCGTTGCCGCTGTGCGGGCCGGGGCGGCCGTCGAGTCCGGTGAAGGTGCCGCCGGCCTCGGTGACGACGATGGCGGGGGCGGCCATGTCCCACAGGGACAGCTCCGGCTCCGCGCAGATGTCCACGGAGCCCTCGGCGACCATCATGTACGGCCAGAAGTCGCCGTACGCACGGGTGCGCCACACCTCGCGGGTGAGGTCCAGGAAACCGCCGAGGCGGCCCTGCTCCTCCCAGCCGGAGAGGGACGAGTAGGCGAACGAGGCGTCCGCGAGGGTGTTGACGCCGGAGACGTGGATACGGCTCGCCGAGGTCAGGTTGCGGCCGGTGAAGGCGCCGTGGCCCTTCGCGGCCCACCAGCGGCGGCCGAGGGCCGGGGCGGAGACGAGGCCCACGACGGGGTGGTGACCCTCCCCGCTCTCGGCCTCGCCCGAGTGGGAGGTGCCTCCGCCGTCCGCCTCCATCAGCGCGATCAGGGTGGCCCAGACCGGGACGCCGCGCACGTAGTTCTTCGTGCCGTCGATCGGGTCGATCACCCAGCGGCGGGGGCCGGAGCCCTCGACGCCGTACTCCTCGCCGAGGACCGCGTCTCTGGGGCGGGCGCGCTGGAGCTGGCCGCGGATGAGTTCCTCGGCCGCCTTGTCCGCCTCGCTCACCGGTGTCATGTCCGGCTTCGTCTCCACCTTCAGGTCCAGCGCCTTGAAGCGGTCCATGGTGGCCGCGTCGGCCGCGTCCGCGAGGGCGTGGGCGAGGCGGAGGTCGTCGAGGTAGTCCGGCATGTACGCCACGCTATCGGTCGGGGTCGGGGCGGGCCAGCGTGGGGGGTGGCCGGGCGGTTCGCGGGCGGCTCGGGGTCGCGCGCGGCGCACGACACGCGCACCCGGCACACGGCCTTCCGCTCCACGGTGACCGCCCCCTTGACACCACCCGAAAGCCCGTCAAATCTGGGCGGAACGCCGTTTACCCCAGGGAGGCGACGATGGCTGCGGCCCGGGAGTCCTTGCTGGACGCCGCTTACACGGCGCTGGCGCGTCGGCCGTGGTCGGCGGTGCGCATGGTGGAAGTCGCCGCCGCGGCGGGCGTGTCCCGGCAGACCCTGTACAACGAGTTCGGCAGCAAGGACGGCCTCGCGCGGGCGCTGGTACGGCGGGAGGCCGACGGCTATCTCGCGGGCGTGGAGCGCGCCCTCGCCGGCGCCGGCGGCATCTGGGAGCGGCTGACCGCCACCGCCGAGTGGACGGCCGTCGCGGCCCAGGACAACGCGCTGGTACGGGCGTTGCTCACCGGCTGCTGGACCGAGCGGCTGCCCGCCCCGCCCAGGGGCCGCGCACCGACCACCTCCCCGGTCCCGGCCCAGCGCCGCGCGGAGGCGCCGCTGCCCTCGCCCCCCGACCTCGTACGGATGGTCCGGGACCGCGCCGTCGTCGCGCTGTCCGGGCCCGGCACGGGCCCTTCGGCCACCGTGGAACTCGCCCGCTCCTGCGAACTGGTCGTCCGCCTCGCCCTCTCCTGCGTCGCGGCACCACCGGGGGAGGGCGGGGTCGCCGAACTGATCCGTGCCGTGGCCCCGCGCCAGACGGTCTGACCTACGCGTCTTCCACCGCGTGTCCCGCGGCTGCGGCGGGCCGGGGGCGGTGTCCTAGCGAGCCGAGCCCGACAACTGAAGCCCGACGATCCCCACGATCACGAAGCTGATGGACACGATCTTCAGGGTGGAGACCACATCGCCGAGGAAGATCATGCCGTAGACCGCCGTGCCGGTCGCGCCGATGCCGGTCCAGACGGCGTACGCGGGGCCGACGTCGAGTTTGCGCAGGGACAGGGTCAGGAGGCCGAAGCTGCCGAGGGCGAAGGCGGCGAAGGCGATGGTCGGCCACAGGCGGGTGAAGCCGTGGGAGAGTTTGAGGCACACGGCGAAGCCGGTCTCCAGTATTCCGGCCACGATCACCAGCAGCCACGCCATGTGCGGTCCTCCCGTTGATCCGGATCTCCGGTCCGGTGCGATTATGCACTTGCCGCACCGCCGACCGGGCGAACAACGCGAAGGTCAGTCGCCTTCCGTGCGCTCCCGCGTGGCCAGCAGTCGCCGCAGCGAGTACAACCGGGCCGGATCCGCGTGCCCCGCCGCCACCCACGCGTCCAGCGCGCAGTCCGGCTCGTCGTGGCTGCACGCGCGCGGGCACTCCGCGGTGCCGGGCTCCAGGTCCGGGAAGGCGTGGATGACCCGGGACGGATCGATGTGCGCCAGGCCGAAGGACCGTACGCCCGGGGTGTCGATCACCCAGCCGCCGTCGTCCGCCAGCGGCAGCGCCAGCGCCGACGTGGTGGTGTGGCGGCCCCGTCCCGTCACCGCGTTGACGTGTCCCGTGGTACGTCGCCGCTCCTCGGGGACCAGCGCGTTCACCAGTGTCGTCTTGCCCACGCCGGAGTGCCCCACGAACGCGGTGATCCGGCCGTCCAGCAGCTCCCGCACCCGGTCCGCGGCGTCCCCGTTCTCCAGCTCCTCGCGGCTGGTGACCGCATAGGGGATGTCCAGGTCGCCGTACAGCTCCAGCAGCTTGTCCGGCGGTGCCAGGTCCGACTTGGTCAGCACCAGCAGGGGTTCGAGGCCGCCGTCGTACGCCGCCACCAGGCAGCGGTCGATCAGACGGGGACGGGGCTCGGGGTCGGCGAGGGCCGTGACGATCGCCAGCTGGTCCGCGTTGGCGACCACCACGCGCTCGTACGGATCGTCGTCGTCCGCCGTGCGCCGCAGCACGGACTTCCGCTCCTGGATCCGTACGATCCGCGCGAGCGTGTCCTTCTTGCCGGACAGATCGCCGACCAGTGCCACCCGGTCGCCCACCACCGCCGCCTTGCGGCCCAGCTCCCGCGCTTTCATCGCCATCACGACCCGGTCCTCGACCAGGCAGGTCAGCCGCCCCCGGTCCACGGTGAGGACCAGCCCCTCGGCCGCGTCCTCGTGTTTGGGCCGGATGTTCGTCCGCGGCCGGTTGCCCTTGCGGTTGGGGCGGGTGCGGATGTCGTCCTCGTCGGTGTGCTTGCCGTAGCGGCGCATGGCGTGTCCCTACTGCCCGAGCATCCCGGTCCACAGCTCGGGGAAGTCCGGCAGGGTCTTCGCCGTCGTCGCGATGTTCTCGATGCGTACGCCCTCGACCGCCAGGCCGATGATCGCGCCGGCGGTGGCCATGCGGTGGTCCTCGTAGGTGTGGAAGGTGCCGCCGCGCAGGGCGCGCGGGCGGATGTGCAGACCGTCGGCCGTCTCCGTGACGTCGCCGCCGAGTTCGTTGATCTCCTTGGTGAGCGCGGCGAGCCGGTCCGTCTCGTGCAGCCGCAGATGGGCCACGCCCCGCAGCGTCGAGGGGGAGTCGGCGAGCGCGGCGACGGCCGCGATGCCCGGGGTCAGCTCGCCGACGTCGCTCAGGTCGACGTCGATGCCGTGGACGGCGCCGGAGCCGGTGAACACCAGCCCGAGGTCGGTGAGTTCGCAGGAACCGCCCATCTCGGTGAAGATCTCCCGCAGCCGGTCACCCGGCTGGGTGGTGCGCTCCGGCCAGTCCGGGATCAGCACCTTGCCGCCGGTCACCAGGGCCGCCGCCAGGAACGGCTGCGCGTTGGACAGGTCCGGCTCGATCGTCAGGTCCCGGCCGAGCAGCGCGCCCGGCGTCACCCGCCACACGTTCGGCTCGCCGCCCGACTCGGGGGTGTCCACCTGGGCGCCGACCGCGCGCAGCATGTCCACCGTCATCCGGATGTGCGGCATGGACGGCAGGCTCGCGCCGGTGTGCCGGACCTCGACGCCCTGGTTGAAGCGGGGGCCCGAAAGCAGGAGCGCGGAGACGAACTGAGAGGAGGACGACGCGTCGATCGACACCGGGCCGCCGTCCAGCGCCCCGCCGCCGTGCACGGTCATCGGCAGCGCGCCCCGGCCGTCGTCGTCGATCCGCGCGCCGAGCCGGCGCAGCGCGTCGATCACGCCGTGCAGGGGGCGCTCGTACGACCGCGGGTCCCCGTCGAACCGGATGGGACCGTCGGCCAGCGTGGCCACCGGCGGCAGGAACCGCATCACGGTGCCCGCGTTGCCGACGTCCACCGTGGCCGGGCCGTGCAGGCCGGTCGGCAGCACCCGCCACGCCTCGCCGGTGCCGTCCGGGCCCACGCCCTCCTCGATCTCGACGCCCATCGCGCGCAGCGCGCCCGCCATCAGCAGGGTGTCCCGGGAGCGCAGCGGGCGGCGCAGCCAGCCGGGCTCGGAGGCGAGGGCGGCCAGCACCAGGGCGCGGTTGGTGACCGACTTGGACCCCGGCACGTGGACGGTGGCGTCGACGGCGCCGCTCGCGTGCGGAGCGGGCCAGAGGGCGGAGGAGGCGGTGTTCGGGGCCATGGGCCCACTTTATAAGGAGGGCAGGGGCTCAACCTTCCGGCGTCCGCCGCCGCTGCCGCCGTGAGAAGCCCCGGACACCGCCGTGAGAAGCCCCGGACACCGCCGACAGAAGCCCCGGACACCGGCCGCGAGTGACTCCGGACGACTTGGCAGCCGACCGCCTCGGGTCTCCGCGGCCGGCGCTCCCGGACCTCCGGCAGCCGGTGTCCTCAGACCCCCAGCAGCCAGCGCCCCCCGCCGATCAGCGAGCACAGCGACACGGCGTGGAACAGGAACAGCCACAGCCCCGCCGGGACGTGCGTCAGCCGCGACAGCTGGTCCGCGTCCGAGTCCCCGGCCCCGCCCCGTATCCGCTTGGCCTGGAGCTCGAACGGCGGTCGTACGCCCCCGAACAGCAGGAACCACACCACCGCGTACGCGAACGCCGCCTGCACCTGCGGCCCCGTGAGCCAGGACACCAGCAGGAACGCCCCGCCCGCGAGCACCACGGTCAGCACGCCGTACGCGTTGCGGATCATCACCAGCATCACCGCCAGCAGGGCCGTGGCCGCCCACAGAAGCAGCGTGATGCGGCCCGCGGCGAGCAGCGCGGCGCCGCCGAGGCCGAGCAGCGAGGGGGCGGTGTAGCCCGCGGCCGCGGTGAGGATCATGCCGAGCCCGTACGGCTTGCCCCGGCTCACCGTGAGCCCGCTGGTGTCCGAGTGCAGCCGGATGCCGGTGAGCTGCCGGCCGGTGAGCAGGGCGATCAGCCCGTGGCCGCCCTCGTGCGCGATGGTGACCGCGTTGCGCGACACCCGCCACAGCGGATGCGGTACGACCACCACCAGCGCGGCGGCCAGGGTGGCCAGCACCACCCAGAGATCGGGGTCGGGCTGGATACCGGTGAGCCGGTCCCAGAGGCCGGGCAGCGCGAGGGCGGCGAGGCTGTCCATGTGTCCGAGTGGCTCCCTGGTGTCGTGTGGAGTCTGGCAGTGTGGCACGTATGTGCGGACGGTATGCAGCCAGTCGTAGGCCCGAGGACCTCGCCGGGATCTTCGGGATCGAGAAGTGGGACGCCGAGGAGACCCTGGAGCCGGACTACAACGTGGCCCCCACCAAAGAGGTCCACGCCGTGCTCGACCGCCCTGTGAAAGACGCGGACTCCCCGCGCCCGGTTCGCCAGCTGCGCAAGCTCAGGTGGGGGCTGGTGCCGTCCTGGTCCAAGAGCCCCGAGGGCGGCGCCCGGATGATCAACGCGCGCGCGGAGACGGTGCACGAGAAGCCGTCCTACCGCCGCGCCTTCGCCGCCCGCCGCTGCATCCTGCCCGCCGACGGCTACTACGAGTGGGTGACCGGCACGCAGGAGCGGGACCTGGAGGTCGAGGGCAGGAAGAAGCGGCCCCGCAAGCAGCCGTACTTCGTGCTGCCCGCCGACGGCTCGGTGTTCGCGATGGCCGGCCTGTACGAGTTCTGGCGCGACCGCACCCTGCCCGACGACCACCCCCGGGCCTGGTGGGTCACCTGCTCGGTGATCACCACGGAGGCCGAGCGGACCCCGCTGGCCGTCGCCCCCGCCGAGGGCCCGCGCTCGCTCGCCGACATCCACCCCCG
Source organism: Streptomyces sp. NPDC001056 (assembly GCF_053598955.1). NCBI lineage: Bacteria > Bacillati > Actinomycetota > Actinomycetes > Kitasatosporales > Streptomycetaceae > Streptomyces > Streptomyces sp. NPDC001056. The sequence continues at coordinate 53,679 of NZ_JBSFLI010000010.1, forward strand.
GATGCCGCTGATGCTCACCCCGGACCGCTGGGACGCCTGGCTCGACCCCTCCCGCACCGACCCGGACGACCTGCGCGCCCTGCTCGCCCCGCCCCCGCCGGGACTGATGCGCGCCTATCCGGTCGCCACCGCCGTCAGCAACGTCCGCAACAACGGACCGGAGCTGCTCAAGGAGCTGGAAGCGCCGGAAGAGGGCACACTCTTCTAGCGTGATCGAGATTGTCGAGACCGACGCCGGAACCGCCCGCATCACCTGGCACCGGGCGACGAATCCCAGGCTCGTCCTCGCGCTGAGCCACGGCGCGGGCGGCGGCATCGAGGCGCGTGACCTCCAGGCGCTCGCCGGGGCCCTCCCGCGGCACGGCGTGAGCGTGGCGCTCGTCGAGCAGCCCTGGCGGGTCGCGGGCAAGAAGGTGGCACCCGCCCCGAAGACGCTGGACGCCGGGTGGCGCGGCATCTGGCCCGCGCTGGCCGGCATGGAGCTGCCGGTGATCTCCGGCGGTCGCAGCGCCGGCGCCCGCGTCGCCTGCCGTACGGCCACCGAGCTGGGCGCCCGCGCCGTCCTCGCCCTGAGCTTCCCGCTGCACCCGCCGGGCAAGCCCGAGAAGTCCCGCGCGCAGGAGCTGCTGGGCACCGGCGTGCCCACCCTCGTCGTGCAGGGGGGCAGCGACCCCTTCGGCAAGCCCGCCGAGTTCCCCGAGGGCGGCTTCCGGCTGGTCGAGGTGCCGGCCGCCGACCACGGCTTCGCGATCCCCAAGCGCGCCGAGATCAGCCAGGAACAGGCCCTGGCGATCATCACCGACGGCGTCGTGGAGTGGACCGCGTCACTCGGGTGACGGGCGGGAATGCCGCGTGGCACAGCGCTGTTGTGAGCACAGAAGTGCTGAGGCCTCGGCACCGACGTCGTGGGAAGGGAAGTCCGCCGCATGGGTTCGACCATCTGCCCGCCCGCCGCCCACCACCCGTGTGGGGACGCGCTGCGCGCGGCACCTGTTGAATCCCGTCAGACCAGTACTGACCTGGACTGGACGGTGCTTCACGCGCCCAAGCCCGCCTCAATTCGAGGGGCGGCGGATACGGGTCGTGTTCTATCCTCCGAATCGAGTGGGGCCGCTCTCGGTCCCGCCCGGGATCTTGAGGAGGTGGGTCCGGTCACTGGGACCGACGCGGGGACCGACAACGGCCAGGCGGAGCAGCCCGAGGGCCGGGGCACGAGCGCGGAGGCGTCCTCCGAGTCGACCGCGGAGCGCAGCGCGCGCTTCGAGCGGGACGCGCTCGATTTCCTCGACCAGATGTACTCGGCCGCCCTGCGCATGACGCGCAATCCGGCCGACGCCGAGGACCTCGTGCAGGAGACGTACGCCAAGGCCTACGCCTCCTTCCACCAGTTCCGCGAGGGCACCAACCTCAAGGCGTGGCTGTACCGGATCCTCACCAACACGTTCATCAACTCGTACCGCAAGAAGCAGCGCGAGCCCCAGCGCTCCGCCGCGGAGGAGATCGAGGACTGGCAGCTCGCCCGTGCCGAGTCGCACATGTCGACGGGGCTGCGCTCCGCCGAGTCGCAGGCGCTCGACCATCTGCCCGACTCGGACGTGAAGGAAGCGCTCCAGGCGATCCCCGAGGAGTTCCGCATCGCCGTGTATCTCGCGGATGTGGAGGGGTTTGCCTACAAGGAGATCGCGGACATCATGGGGACACCCATCGGTACGGTGATGTCCCGGCTGCACCGGGGCCGCCGTCAACTGCGCGGCATGCTGGAGGACTACGCCCGTGAGCGTGGGCTGGTCCCGGCAGGCGCCGGAGAGTCGGACGAAGCGAAAGGCTCGGGCTCATGAGCTGCGGAGAGCCGCACGAGACGGACTGCGGTGAGGTCCTCGACCACCTGTACGAGTTCCTCGACAGCGAGATGCCGGACGTCGACCGCGACAAGTTCCGGCACCACTTCGAGGAGTGCTCGCCGTGCCTGGAGAAGTACGGCCTGGAGCAGGCCGTGAAGAAGCTGGTCAAGCGCTGCTGCGGCCATGACGACGTGCCCGCGGACCTGCGTGCCAAGGTGATGGGGCGGCTCGAACTGCTCCGCTCCGGACAGCCCGCGCCCGACCACGACATCACCAGCACGGCCAAGGACGGCTGAGCCGCGCCTCACCTGGACGCCGTGTCCCCGGACCCCTGCCGCTCGCCCCGCCCGCTTCCCGCCGGCGAGACGTACGGCACTGTCTGATCCCGCCCGCACCTGGGTAACCCATGGGTAATGAGCGCCGCTCCCGCCGCACGTGGTTGGATGCGAGGGAGAGGGCGCCCGGGGGCGAAGCCAGCCCACTGTGCGTAACTGGAACTGGCAGGCGGGAATCGTGAGGATCTTCGGCAAGGGACGGCACCGGCCCTCCGCCTCCTGGCGGCAGGCCACCGACCGCGCGTTCACGCTCATCGGCGACGGCCGGTACGAGGACGCGGGCGAACTGCTGACCCGCGCCGCCGACCTGGAACCCTGGCTGTCGGAGTCCTGGTTCAACCTCGCGCTGCTGCACAAGTTCCGGCACGACTGGGAGCAGGCCCGCGCCGCCGGGCTGCGCGCCGTCGCCCTGCTCGACCGCGAGACCGGCGCGCCCGACTGGTGGAACGTGGGCATCGCCGCGACCGCCCTTCAGGACTGGCCGCTGGCCCGCCGCGCCTGGCAGGCGTACGGCCTGAAGGTGCCCGGGGGCGCGACCGCCGCCGGGGAGCCGCTCGGCATGGAGCTGGGCAGCGCGGCCGTACGGCTCTCTCCCGAGGGCGAGGCCGAGGTGGTGTGGGGCCGTCGGCTGGACCCTGCGCGCATCGAGGTGCTGTCCATCCCGCTGCCCTCGTCGGGGCGGCGCTGGGGCGAGGTCGTGCTGCACGACGGGGTCCCGCACGGGGAGCGCACCACGTCCGCCGGGCACAGCTACCCCGTCTTCGACGAGATCGAACTGTGGGCGCCCTCGCCCGTGCCCACCTGGGTCGTCCTCCTGGAGGCGGCCACCGAGGCGGACCGGGACGCGCTGGAGCAGCTGGCCGCGGACGCCGGGTTCGCCGCGGAGGACTGGTCGTCCTCGGTGCGGCTGCTGTGCCGGATGTGCAGCGAGTCCCGGATGCCCTCGGACGAGGGCGACGGGGAGCACCTCGACCCGCACGACCACAGCGAACCCGGTCACCCCGGGCCCCTCGGGCACCGCACGGACGGACAGCTGTGGGTGCCGGAGCGGGAGTGCGGGGTGGCGGCGCCGCCCTCGCTGGTGCGGGGGCTGCTCGACGGCTGGGTCGCGGACAGTCCGGATTCGAGGGACTGGCGTGACCTGGAAGAGGTTTGCTGAGCAGCCGGTGACCGGCCACCTTTAGGCTGTACCCGCAGAATTTTCCAGGCTTGCAGGAAGGCGTACGTCGGTCATGGCGCAGCAGGACACCGATCAGCAGCACGCGGGCGTGCTCCCCGTCGACGACGACGGCTATGTCGTGGACACGCAGGACTGCGAGGGGCGCGAGAAGGCCTGGCGGGAGAGCGGGACCTCGCGGCCGATCACGGTCGTCGGCAACCCGGTCCTGCACAAGGAGTGCGAGGACGTCACGGAGTTCGGCGAGGAGCTGCGGCAGCTGGTCGCCGACATGTTCGCCAGCCAGCGCACCGCCGAGGGCGTGGGCCTGGCCGCGAACCAGATCGGCGTCGACCTGAAGGTCTTCGTCTACGACTGCCAGGACGACGAGGGCACCCGGCACGTCGGCGTGGTGTGCAACCCGAAGCTGGTCGAGCTGCCCGCCGAGCGGCGCCGGCTCGACGACAACAACGAGGGGTGCCTGTCGGTGCCCGGGGCCTACGCCGAGCTGCCGCGCCCCGACTACGCCGAGGTGACCGGTCAGGACGAGCAGGGCAACCCGATCAAGGTCCGCGGCACCGGATACTTCGCTCGGTGTTTGCAGCACGAGACCGACCACCTCTACGGCTACCTCTACATCGACCGGCTGTCCAAGCGCGACCGCAAGGACGCGCTGCGGCAGATGGCCGAGAACGAGCCGCGCTACCCCGTGGTCGCCAACGACTAGTAGCCCTCGGGCCGTTGGGCGCCCCGCCGGGAACACCCCCGGCCGGGCGCCCTTCTTCTTGCCTTTATTCGCTCACCAGTGCGTCGTACAAATGGTCGCTTTTGTGGTGCCGGTGATCATTGATCGGTCACGCGAGGGGGGAATCGCGGCATCGTGGGTAGTGAGTGGCCCAAATCCGTTCCCACGAAGGCCAGTTGTGGTGCTGAATGGGAAGTGCGGGATAGGTAACGACGCGCACCGGCCCCACCCGAGCGGTGCGTATCCGGCGGCTGAGAGGGGTTTGTTCTGTGCAAGCTTTCCCACACAGCACCACAGAGGCGACGACGGTCGTGGTACCACCCTCACTGGCACTGCCGGTGATCGAGTCCGGCTTTCCCCGGCAACTGCATCCGTATTGGCCACGGCTCCAGGAGAAGACCCGCCTGTGGCTGCTGGAAAAACGCCTGATGCCGGAAGACAAGGTGCGGGAGTACGCGGACAGTCTGCGCTACACCGACCTGATGGCGGGCTACTACACGGACGCCGACGACGAGGTGCTCCAGGCCATAGCGGACTACAGCGCGTGGTTCTTCGTCTGGGACGACCGGCACGACCGGGACATCGTGCACGCCCGCGCGGGCGACTGGCGGCGGCTGCGCCACCGGCTGCACACGGCACTCGACGCACCCCGGCACCATCTGCACCACCCGGACCCGCTGGTCGCGGGTTTCGCCGACAGTGTGCTGCGGCTCTACGGATTCCTGCCGGGCGCCTGGAACCAGCGTTTCGCCCGGCACTTCCACGCGGTCATCGAGGCCTACGACCGTGAATTCCACAATCGTACCCAGGGGTACGTTCCCGGCGTCGACGAATACCTCGCCCTGCGTCGGCTGACCTTCGCGCACTGGATTTGGACGGATCTCCTGGAACCCAGTGCCGGATGCGAACTCCCCGACCTCGTGAGGAAAGATCCAGCCTACCGCCGGGCCGCACTTCTCAGTCAGGAATTCGCCGCCTGGTACAACGATTTGTGTTCGCTCCCGAAGGAACTGGCGGGCGACGAGGTCCACAATCTCGGAATAAGTCTCATCACCCATGAAGGGCTGACTCTGGGGGAGGCGGTGGACGACCTCAGGCGGCGCGTCGAGACATGCGTGGACGAGTTCCTCGAAGCCGAAAGCGAAGCCCTTCGGTTCGCGGATGCACTTGCCGACGGCACAGTCCAGGGAAAGGAATGGAGCGCCGCCGTCCGCACGTGCGTCGGCAACATGCGCAACTGGTTCAGCTCGGTCTACTGGTTCCACCACGAGTCCGGCCGGTACATGGTGGACAGCTGGGCCGACCGCTCCACGCCCCCGTACGTCACGAACGAAGCGGCAGGTGAGAAATGACCGTAGAGTCCGTCCAGCCCGAGACCTCCGCCGCCCCGGCGGAGCTGCGTGAACCGCCCCTGGCCGGCGGTGCCGTACCGGTCTTCGGACACGGCCTCCAACTGGTGCGCGACCCGCTGGACTTCATGTCCTCGCTGCGCGCCCACGGCGACATCGTGCGCCTCAAGCTCGGCCCCAAGACCGTCTACGCCGTCACCACCCCGGAGCTGACGGGCGCGCTCGCCCTCAGCCCCGACTTCAAGATCGACGGCCCGGTGTGGGAGTCGTTGGTGGGCCTGCTCGGCGAGGAGGGCGTGGCCACCGCCAACGGCCCCCGCCACCGTCGTCAGCGCCGCACCATCCAGCCCGCGTTCCGGATGGACGCCATACCCAACTACGGCTCGGTCATGGAGGAGGAGGCGCACGCCCTGACCGAGCGCTGGCGCCCCGGCGAGGTCATCGACTGCACCTCCGAGTCCTTCCGGGTGGCCGTGCGCATGGCCGCCCGCTGCCTGCTGCGCGGCGAGTTCATGGACGAGCGCGCCGAGCGGCTGAGCACCGACCTCGCCACCGTCTTCCGTGGTATGTACCGTCGGATGGTGGTGCCGCTGGGGCCCCTGTACAAGCTGCCGTTTCCGGCCAACCGCGAATTCAACCGCGCACTGGCCGATTTGCATCTGCTCGTGGACGAGATCGTCGCCGAGCGGAGGGCGTCCGGTCAAAAGCCGGACGATTTGCTGACGGCATTGCTGGAGGCGAAGGACGACAATGGGGACCCCATCGGGGAACAGGAGATCCACGACCAGGTCGTCGCGATAATCACCCCCGGTGCCGAAACGATCGCGTCCACGATCATGTGGCTGCTCCAGGCGCTGGCGGAACACCCGGAGCACGCGGAGAAGGTGCGCGCCGAGGTCGAATCCGTGACCGGCGGTCAGCCCGTCGCATTCGAGCACGTCCGCTCCCTCAGGCACACCAACAATGTGATCCTGGAGGCCATCCGGCTGCGTCCCGCCGTATGGATTCTGACCCGCCGGGCGACCGTCGACACCGCGCTCGGGGACTATCGCATTCCGGCTGGGGCGGACATCATCTACAGCCCGTACGCCATTCAGCGCGACGCCCGCTCGTACGACCGCCACCTCGACTTCGACCCGGACCGCTGGCTTCCGGACCGGGCCAAGGACGTGCCGAAGTACGCCATGAGCCCCTTCAGCGTCGGCAACCGCAAGTGCCCCAGCGACCACTTCTCGATGGCCCAGCTGAGCCTGATCACCGCGGCGATCTCGGCCAAGTACCGCTTCGAGCCGGCCGAGGAGTCGGACGGCGCCGCCCGGGTCGGCATCACGCTGCGCCCGAACAACCTGCGGCTGCGGCCGCGGCCCTGGTGAGGGACCCGGGGTGACGCCGCTACCGGCGCGTGTTCAGGCGGCCTGCGGGCCCCGGAACGCGCGCCGGTAGGCGTTCGGCGTGGTGCCGAGCGCCCGCACGAACTGATGGCGCAGCGCGGCCGCCGTACCGAACCCGGTGCGCGCGGCGATCGCGTCCACCGTCTCGTCCGTGCCCTCCAGCAACTCCTGGGCGCGCAGCACCCGTTGGCGCAGGAGCCACCGGTAGGGCGTGGTCCCGGTCTCCTGCTGGAAGCGACGGGCGAAGGTGCGCGGCGCCATGTGGGCGCGGGTGGCGAGCTGTTCGACGGTCACCTCCGCGTCGAGGTGCTCCTCCATCCACACCAGGACCTCGCCGACGGTGTCGCACGGGGCCTTGGGCAGCGGCCGTTCGATGTACTGGGCCTGGCCGCCGTCCCGGTGCGGGGGTACCACCATCCGCCGGGCGATCCTGTTGGCGACCTCCGGGCCCTGCTCCTTGCGCACCAGGTGCAGACAGGCGTCGATGCCGGCCGCGGTGCCGGCGGAGGTGATCACCGGGTCCTCGTCCACGTACAGCACGTCCGGTTCGACGGCGAGCCGCGGATAGCGCCGGGCCAACTGCTCGGCATGGTGCCAGTGCACCGCGCACCGCCGCCCGTCCAGCAGCCCGGCCGCGGCCAGCACGAAGACCCCGGAGCAGACGCTGAGCACCCGGCAGCCCCGCTCGACCGCCCGCCGCAGCGCCGCGAGCAGCTCGGGCGGATACTCCCGGTCCACATAGCTCTCGCCGGCGGGCACGGCGATCAGGTCGGCCTCCTCCAGCCGCTCCAGGCCGTGCGGCGTGGACACGGTGAACCCGCAGTGGGTGCCGAGGTCGGGCCCCTCGGCCGAGACCACGGCGAAGTCGTACACCGGCAGCCCCTCGTCGCTGCGGTCGATGCCGAACACCTCGCAGACGACGCCCAGCTCGAAGGGGTGCACTCCGTTCAGCAGCACGGCGGCCACGTTCTTGAGCATGCCCCCAGTGTGCCTCAGAGCTGGCAGTAATTCGAGGGTGTACGGCAGTCCTGCCACTCCCGGTCAGCAGTGTCCGGCAGGACAGTAGTGGCATGACTGGAAACCAGATCCAAGGCCTGATCGGAATGACCGCCACCCTCGCGATCCTCGTCCTCCTGGTCCTCCCCTCCGTGCTCGGCATCCTGCGCGACAGGCGCGTCGACCGGCAGATCAGGGAGGCCCAGGAGGCCCGGGAGACCCGGGAGACCCGCGGAGAGAAGGAGGCTCAGAAGTCCTCGTCCAGGTCGACGGTGCCCTCCACCCCCACCTGGTACGCCGACGGACGGCGCTCGAAGAAGTTGGTCAGCTCCTGAACGCCCTGGAGCTCCATGAAGGAGAAGGGGTTCTCGGAGCCGTAGACCGGCGCGAAGCCCAGCCGGGTCAGACGCTGGTCGGCCACGCACTCCAGGTACTGCCGCATCGAGTCGGTGTTCATGCCCGGGAGGCCGTCACCGCACAGGTCGCGCGCGAACTGCAGCTCGGCCGCGACGGCCTCCCGCAGCATGTCGGTGACCTCCCGCTGGAGCTGGTCGTCGAACAGCTCCGGCTCCTCCTTGCGGACGGTGTCGACCACGTCGAAGGCGAAGGACATGTGCATCGTCTCGTCGCGGAACACCCAGTTGGTGCCGGTCGCGAGCCCGTGCAGGAGGCCCCGGCTGCGGAACCAGTAGACGTACGCGAAGGCGCCGTAGAAGAACAGGCCCTCGATGCACGCGGCGAAGCAGATCAGGTTGAGCAGGAAGCGCCGGCGGTCCGCCCGCGTCTCCAGACGGTCGATCGTGTCCACCGAGTCGATCCACTTGAAGCAGAACTCGGCCTTCTCGCGGATCGAGGGGATGTTCTCGACGGCCGCGAACGCCGCCGTGCGGTCCTCCGGGTCGGGCAGGTAGGTGTCCAGCAGCGTCAGATAGAACTGGACGTGCACCGCCTCCTCGAAGAGCTGACGGCTCAGGTACAGCCGCGCCTCGGGGGAGTTGATGTGCTTGTACAGCGTCAGCACCAGGTTGTTGGCGACGATCGAGTCACCCGTCGCGAAGAACGCGACCAGGCGGCCGATCAGGTGCTGCTCGGCCGGGCTCAGCTTCGCGAGGTCGGCGACGTCCGAGTGGAGGTCGACCTCCTCCACGGTCCAGGTGTTCTTGATGGCGTCCCGGTAGCGTTCGTAGAAGTCCGGGTAGCGCATGGGACGCAGGGTCAGCTCGAAGCCCGGGTCGAGGAGATTCTGGTTACGAGTCATCGCTGTCGGCGCGAGGCGCCGTCCTCCAGGGGTGGTGGTCGGGTGACGGGCGGGCATTACTGGCAGGCCTCGCAGGACTCGGGGTTCTCCAGGGAGCAGGCGACGGCGTCGGGGTCGGCGACCTGCTGGACGGGGACGGTCTTCTGCGCCTGGGCGGCGCGGGCGATGCGGGTCGCCGGGCGCGAGCGCAGGTAGTACGTCGTCTTCAGCCCGGACTTCCAGGCGTACGCGTACATCGAGGAGAGCTTGCCGATCGTCGGCGTCTCCATGAACAGGTTCAGGGACTGCGCCTGGTCGAGGAACGGGGTGCGCGCCGCGGCCATGTCGATCAGACCGCGCTGCGGGATCTCCCACGCCGTGCGGTACAGCTCGCGCAGGTCCGCCGGCACCCAGGTGAAGCCCTGCACCGAGCCGTTGGACTCGCGCAGCGCCTCCCGGGTCTGCGCGTCCCAGACGCCGAGCTTCTTCAGGTCGTCGACGAGGTACGAGTTGACCTGGAGGAACTCACCGGACAGCGTCTCGCGCTTGAACAGGTTGGACACCTGCGGCTCGATGCACTCGTAGACGCCCGCGATGGAGGCGATGGTGGCCGTCGGGGCGATGGCCAGCAGCAGCGAGTTGCGCAGGCCGACCGCCGCGATCCGCTCGCGCAGCGCCGCCCAGCGCTCGGGCCAGGTCTCCTCGACGCCGTAGTGGTCGGGGTGCAGCACACCGCGCGCGGTACGGGTCTTGTCCCAGGCCGGCAGCGGGCCGTTGCGCTCGGCGAGGTCGGCGGAGGCCTCGTAGGCGGCGAGCATGATCCGCTCGGCGATCCGGGTGGACAGGGCCTTCGCCGCGGGGGAGTCGAAGGGCAGGCGCAGCTTGAAGAAGACGTCCTGCAGGCCCATGGCGCCGAGGCCCACCGGGCGCCACCTGGCGTTGGAGCGGCCCGCCTGCTCGGTCGGGTAGAAGTTGATGTCCACGACGCGGTCGAGGAAGGTGACGGCGGTGCGGACGGTCTCGTCCAGGCGCGCCCAGTCGATGTCCTCGTCGGCCACGAAGGCGCCCAGGTTGACGGAGCCCAGGTTGCAGACCGCCGTCTCGCCGTCGTTGGTGACCTCCAGGATCTCCGTGCAGAGGTTGGAGGAGTGGATGACCTGGCCCGGCTCGGCGGTCTGGTTGGCGGTGCGGTTGGCGGCGTCCTTGAAGGTCATCCAGCCCTGGCCGGTCTGCGCGAGGGTGCGCATCATGCGGCCGTACAGCTCACGGGCGGGCATGGTCTTCTTCGCGAGTCCCGCCTCCTCGGCCTCGCGGTAGGCGGCGTCGAACTCCGCGCCGTACAGGTCCACCAGCTCGGGCACGTCCGCCGGGGAGAACAGCGACCACGGCTCGTCGGCGTTGACGCGGCGCATGAACTCGTCCGGCACCCAGTGCGCGAGGTTCAGGTTGTGCGTACGGCGGGCGTCCTCACCGGTGTTGTCCCGCAGCTCCAGGAACTCCTCGACGTCCGAGTGCCAGGTCTCCAGGTACACCGCGGCCGCGCCCTTGCGCCGGCCGCCCTGGTTCACGGCGGCGACCGAGGCGTCCAGGGTCTTGAGGAACGGGACGATGCCGTTGGAGTGCCCGTTGGTGCCCCGGATCAGCGAACCGCGGGCGCGGATACGGGAGTACGAGAGGCCGATGCCGCCGGCGTGCTTGGAGAGGCGGGCGACCTGGTGGTAGCGGTCGTAGATGGAGTCCAGCTCGTCCAGCGGGGAGTCGAGGAGGTAGCAGGACGACATCTGGGGGTGCCGGGTGCCGGAGTTGAACAGCGTGGGGGAGGAGGGCAGGTAGTCGAGCCGGCTCATGAGCCGGTAGAGCGCGGCGACCTCGTCCACCGAGTGGGCGGAGTCGTCCTCGGCGAGCCCGGCGGCGACCCGCAGCATGAAGTGCTGCGGCGTCTCGACGACCTTGCGGGTGATGGGGTGGCGCAGCAGGTAGCGGCTGTGCAGCGTGCGCAGGCCGAAGTAGCCGAAGCGGTCGTCGGCGGCGGTGTCGACCAGGGCGTCGAGGCGGGCGGCGTGGACACGCGCGAACTCGGCCGTCCGGTCGGCGATGAGCCCCTCGCGGTGCCCCACGGCGACCGACTCGGTGAACGAGGTCACGCCCTGCGAGGCGGCCTCGGCGCGGATGGCGAGGGTGAGCAGCCGGGCGGCGAGCCGTGAGTACGCGGGGTCGTCGGAGATCAGTCCGGCCGCGGCCTCGGTCGCGAGTTCGCGCAGCTCCGCCTCGTCGGCGTGGGCCGAGCGGCCGCGCAGCGCGGCGGCGGCGATCCGGCCGGGGTCGGCGTCGGGGAGGTCCCCGGTCAGCTCGGTCAGGGTCCGCAGCAGCGCGGCACCGGGACCGTCGTTCTCCAGGCCTGGGGCTGAAGCCGGGTCTGCTGGCGCGATGGTCACGTGGGGCTCTCCCTCGCTCGGCACGGGGCCTGGCGGAGGGCAGGGGGCAGCCACGAGCGCGCACGGCGTCGCGTCCACCGGCCCACTCCACGAGGCCCGGACGTCTCAGAGCGCCCGAACCGGCCGGCCGGGCGCGCGCTGCCGGCAGGTCCTCGGACTGACTCCTGTGCACGGATGCGCACAAGTACACCGTTGCGGGACAGTTCCGGATTCCCACCGGATTCCCCTGCGACGACAGCGAGCATGAGCATACATCTAGTGCCGGGCCGTCATGCCACCCCCAGATGTTGTGTCGCCCCCGGTATCAGAGCGTCAACTCATAGGTGAGCAGAGTGATGTCGTCCAGCTCCGGGAGGGGCCGCCAGTCCCGCTCGGGCGTGCGTGTGAAGCCCAGGCGCTCGTAGATGCGGTGGGCGCTGCGCATGGTCCGCTGCGTGGAGAGCACGATGGCGCGGCAGCCTTCCCTGGCGCGCGCCCGCTCCACACAGGCCCGCACGAGCGCCTCGCCGGCACCCCGGCCGCGGGCCGCCCTGTCCACGGCCAGCATGCGGATCTCGGCCTCTTCGGGGCGGGCGATGTCGGCCATGGCGCCGGGGGAGGGGACGAAGGTGACACCGCCGAGGAGGACGTCGTCGGCGGTGGCCACGAGGACCTCGGCCGCCGAGGCCCTCTTGGCCACGTCCTTGAGTTCGTCGAGGTAGCTGTCACTCTCGCCGAAGTCCAGAAGACCGTCGTCGAGGTAGGCCCGCGCGGTGATCTCGCCGAGTGCGTCGTATTCGGCGGGGAGGGCGCGGCGGATGTGAAGGGTCATGGCGGTGAGTCTGCACGACGGCGGGCCGCCGGATCATGTGCTTTCCGGCGGCCCGCTGCGGGTTGTTCGTGGTGGGCGGCGTGCACGCGGCGGAAGCCGCGTGCCGATACCGCCCCGCGTCCCTTCGGGGTGCTCTAGTGGGTGCTTCCGGCGGTGGCCGGCGGGAGTTCCACCTCGACGCCCGGGTCGCCCGCGTCCGCCGTGTAGTCCTCGGGGCGGGTCTCGTCGATGCCCTCGGGGGCCTTGACGGCCTTGAGGACGACGGTGAGGACGACGGTGACGAGGACGTTCAGGACGAACGCCGTCATGCCGATGTAGCCGATCTGGCCGATGCCCGGGATCTCGTCGGCGGAACCGCCGAAGTGCTTCTGGGTCGGGGAGGCGACGCCGTACGCGGCGAGGGTGCCGTAGGCCATGCCGACCGCCCAGCCCGCGAGCAGCGCCCAGCGGTGGAACCAGCGGGTGAACAGGCCGCCGACCAGCGCCGGGAACGTCTGCAGGATCCAGATGCCGCCGAGGAGCTGGAAGTTGATGGCGACCGTCTTGTCCATGCCGAGCACGAAGATCAGCGCGCCGACCTTCACCAGCAGCGACACGATCTTGGAGACCTGCGCCTCCTGCTTCGGCGTGGCGTCCGGCTTGATGAAGTCCTTGTAGATGTTGCGCGTGAACAGGTTCGCTGCCGCGATCGACATGATCGCCGCCGGCACCAGCGCGCCGATGCCGATCGCCGCGAACGCCACACCCGTGAACCAGTCCGGGAACATGTCCTCGAACAGCTGCGGGATCGCCAGCTGGCCGTTGGTGACCTTCACCCCGGACGCGATCGCCATGAAGCCCAGCAGCGCCAGCAGACCGAGCATCAGGGAGTACAGCGGCAGGATCGTGGTGTTGCGGCGGATCACGTTACGGCTCTTGGAGGAGAGCGTCGCGGTGATCGAGTGCGGGTACATGAACAGCGCGAGCGCCGAGCCGAGCGCCAGCGTGGCGTACGCCCACTGCCCCGCCGGCGCCGGGGCGAGCGCCCCCCGCGGCTTGCCCGTCGCCGGGTTCACCTGGCTGAACGCGTGGGCCGCCTTCGCGAAGATGTCGTCGAACCCGCCCAGCTTGATCGGGATGTAGATGATCGCCACCGCGATCACGATGTAGATCAGCCCGTCCTTGACGAACGCGATCAGTGCCGGCGCCCGCAGGCCCGAGGAGTACGTGTACGCCGCCAGCACCGCGAACGCGATCAGCAGCGGCAGGTCCTTCACGAACGCGTTGGTGTTGTCACCGCCGCCGACGCCCATCACGTCCAGCACCGCCTGGATGCCGACGAGCTGGAGCGCGATGTACGGCATCGTCGCGAGGATGCCGGTCAGCGCCACCGCGAGCGACAGCCCCTTCGAGCCGAACCGGCCGCGCACGAAGTCCGAGGTGGTGACGTACCCGTGGCGGTGCGAGACCGACCACAGCCGCGGCAGGAAGGTGAAGATCAGCGGGTACACCAGGATCGTGTACGGCACCGCGAAGAAGCCGGCCGCGCCGGCCGCGTAGATCGCCGCCGGTACGGCCACGAAGGTGTACGCCGTGTACAGGTCACCGCCGAGCAGGAACCAGGTGATCCAGGTGCCGAACGAGCGCCCGCCCAGGCCCCATTCGTCCAGCGAGTGCTCGTTCTCGGCCCGGCGCCAGCGCGCGGCGAGGAAGCCGAGCACCGTGACGGCCAGGAAGAAGAAGATGAAGACGCCGAGCGCGACGCCGTTGACCCCGGTCTTCACTTCGCCGCACCCCCCTGCGCGTCACGGCGGGAGCGCTGGTCGCGCTGCCACAGCTTGTACGCGATCATGGTGAGGGCGGTGGAGATCAGCACCCACATCATCTGGTACCAGTAGAAGAACGGGATCCCGATGAGCGTCGGGTCCGTCTTGGCGTACGAGCCGACCCACAGCATCGCCACGAAGGGCGCGATGAGACAGACACCGATGACCACGCGGACCGGCGTCACCACCGGTGGTCTGACTTCGGGTGTTTCTGACATGCTGCGGCTCCGTCTCCTTGCTGATCACCTGTGTAATGCGCAGGCAATCTAGGTGACGGTATCCGGCCAGTGGAAGACCTTGTCCCAAGCTGTCTATATCGATTCGGCGAAGGAACGGGCGCGTCCGGACACGCCCGCGCCTAATCCATCGGGCGCTTGAGACGGGCGACGAACTTGTACCGGTCGCCGCGGTACACCGAGCGCACCCACTCCACCGGCTGGCCCTCGCGGTCCAGCGAATGCCGGGACAGCATCAGCATCGGCAGGCCGACGTCCGTACCCAGCAGGCTCGCCTCGCGCGGGGTGGCCAGCGAGGTCTCGATGGTCTCCTCGGCCTCGGCGAGGCGGACGCCGTACACCTCGGCGAGCGCGGTGTAGAGGGACGTGTACTTCACCAGCGAGCGGCGCAGCGCGGGGAAGCGCTTGGCGGACAGGTGAGTGGTCTCTATGGCCATGGGCTCGCCGTTGGCCATGCGCAGCCGCTCGATGCGCAGCACGCGCCCGCCGGCGGAGATGTCGAGCAGCTCGGCGAGCCGCTCGTCGGCGGTGATGTAACCGACGTCCAGCAGCTGCGAGGTCGGCTCCAGGCCCTGGGCGCGCATGTCCTCCGTGTACGAGGTGAGCTGCAGCGCCTGGGAGACCTTGGGCTTGGCGACGAAGGTGCCCTTGCCCTGGATGCGCTCCAGGCGGCCCTCCACGACCAGTTCCTGCAACGCCTGGCGGACGGTGGTGCGGGAGGTGTCGAACTCCGCGGCCAGCGTGCGCTCCGGCGGGACCGGCGTGCCCGGTGCCTGCGTCTCCGTCATGTCGAGCAGGTGCTTCTTCAAGCGGTAGTACTTCGGCACGCGCGCGGTACGGACGGTCGTGCCGGCCTCGTTCTCCGCACTGCTGACATCGGTGCTCATGCTCTGCCTTCCCGGCTCCGGATGCCGAAAGCGACCGACATCCCCGTCGGCCACGGCTCACATCGTGGCACGGCTTACTGTGTCAGGACTCCACCCGCACGCTCCGTGATCTCCTCTGTATACCGTCGCACCCTTGGTTGGTCTAGTCCAACAGGAGGCCGACGGGGACGCGTACAGCCGGGCCCTCGCGCGGGTGCGGCTAGATCCCCTGCCACTCCGGCTTGTTCGCGTACGCGTGCCGGAAGTAGTCCGCCAGCTTCAGCTTCGAGGCCGCCGCCTCGTCCGCGACCACCGTCGCGTGCGGGTGCAGCTGGAGCGCCGAGGCCGGGCACACGGCGGCCACCGGGCCCTCCACGGTCGCCGCGACCGCGTCCGCCTTGCCCTCACCGGTCGCGAGCAGCACCAGGTGGCGGGCCTCCAGGATGGTGCCGATGCCCTGGGTGATGACGTGGTGCGGGACCTGCTCGATCTCGCCGTCGAAGAAGCGCGCGTTGTCCACCCGGGTCTGCTCGGTCAGGGTCTTGATCCGGGTGCGGGAGGCGAGCGAGGAGCAGGGCTCGTTGAACCCGATGTGCCCGTCGGTGCCGATCCCGAGCAGCTGGAGGTCCACCCCGCCGGCCGCGGCGAGCGCCCGGTCGTACGCCGTGCACGCCGCCCGGACGTCCTCGGCGGTGCCGTCGGGGCCGAGGAAGGAGTCCATGCCGATGCCCAGCGGTTCCAGCACCTCGCGGCGCAGCACCGAGCGGTAGGACTCGGGGTGGTCGGCGGGCAGTCCCACGTACTCGTCGAGCTGGGCTATCCGGGCCCGTGAGGCGTCCACGGCGCCGCAGCGCACCTTGCCCGCGAGCGCCTGGTAGACGGGCAGCGGGGTGGAGCCGGTGGCGACGCCGAGCAGGGCGTCGGGCGTGCGTCGCAGCAGCTGCGCCATGGCCTCGGCGATCAGCTCGCCACCCGCCGCGGCGTCCGGAACGATGACAACTTCCACGCTGGGCCTGCCGTTCTGGAGAGGGCTCGTGCGTCTATGTGGTTTAGACCAATCTAACAGAGCGGGCCCCTCGTGCCGATGCCCCGGGGCGCGGGGCAACGGAAATTACCGCCACCTTCTGTCCCCATGGTCGACCCGGGCGGGCTAGGCTGCGTGGCATCGAGTGCCATGGGGTCCGCATGCCGGTAAGGGCATGGACATGCCTCATGGTCCAGTCCACAATCGAGGAGACTGTTCGAACACGTGGCGTGAGCGAACAGTACGAAGCGAACAAGCCCCGTCTTCCCCGCACAGGAAGGCGGATCGAGGAACCGGCGCTCTCTGCCCTGACTGCCCCGGCTCCTCGAACCTTCGGCCGACCGGGACCGCACACCCCACGGCCGATGATGCTCCGGGCTGCGGTGCCGGGAGGGTTGAGGGTCCCTTCCAGGCGCCGCGGCCCGCGGGTGTTTTTCGGCCACATCGAGGCCCGGGTACGCTCGCAAGCGTGCCCTCCATGAACGAGCTGGTCCGCCAGCACACCGGCCTCGACGACTCCGATCTTGAGTGGCTCCACCTGCTGGTCTCGGAGTGGCAGCTGCTGTCCGACCTCTCCTTCGCCGACCTGGTCCTGTGGGTCCCCACCCGGGACGGGACCCGGTACGTCTCGGTGGCCCAGATGCGCCCCAACACCGGCCCCACCTCCTACCAGGACGACATGGTCGGCCACCTCGTCCCGCGCGGCCGGCGGCCCATGCTGGACGTGGCCCTCGACGAGGGCCGGATCGTGCGCGAGGGCGACCCGGAGTGGCGCGAAGAGGTCCCCGTACGGATCGAGTCCATCCCGGTACGGCGCGACGGCCGGATCCTCGGGGTGATCGCCCGCAACACCAACCTGCTCACCGTGCGCACCCCGAGCCGCCTGGAGCTGACCTACCTCCAGAGCGCCTCCGACCTCGCCCAGATGATCGCGGCCGGGTCCTTCCCCTTCCCCGGCCAGCAGGTCGACATGGACGCCTCGCCGCGCGTCGGCGACGGGCTGATCCGGCTGGACGCCGACGGCATCGTCCAGTACGCCTCGCCGAACGCGCTGTCCGCCTACCACCGCCTCGGGCTCGCCGCCGACCTGGTCGGGCACCACCTCGGGCAGACCACCGCCGAACTCGCGCCCACCCGGGGGCCGGTGGACGAGGCGCTGGCCAAGGTGGCCAGCGGCTGGGCGCCGCGCGAGTTCGAGATCGAGTCGGGCGACGGGGTGATCCAGTTCCGGTCCATCCCGCTCAAGCCCAAGGGCACCCGCATCGGGGCGCTGGTGCTGTGCCGGGACGTCACCGAGCTGCGGCGCCGCGAGCGCGAGTTGATCACCAAGGACGCCACCATCCGGGAGATCCACCACCGGGTGAAGAACAACCTCCAGACAGTGGCCGCCCTGTTGCGCCTCCAGGCCCGGCGCATCGACTCCGAACGCGGGCGCGCGGCCCTGGAGGAGGCGGTGCGCCGCGTCGGCTCCATCGCCATCGTGCACGAGACGCTCTCCCAGAACCTGGACGAGCGGGTGGAGTTCGACGACATCGCCGACCGGGTGCTGTCGATGGTCGCCGAGATCTCACCGGGCAAGGTGACCGGCCGGCGCAGCGGGCGGTTCGGGATACTCGACGCCGAGGTGGCGACCCCGCTGTCCATGGTGCTCACCGAGGTCCTTCAGAACGCCCTGGAACACGGCTTCCGCGAGGGCGAGACCGGCACGGTGGAGGTCACGGCGGTGCGCGGCGGTACGACGAAGGAGGCCCGCCTCCTCGTCACGGTCCAGGACGACGGGGTCGGCCTGCCCGAGGGGTTCGACCCGCACCGCTCGGGCAACCTCGGGCTCCAGATCGTACGGACCCTGGTCGAGGGCGAGTTGGGCGGCACGTTCGACATGGTCCCGGCGCCGGGGCGGGGGACCAGGGTGATCCTCGACATCCCCGTGCGCGCGCAGAAGTAGTCAACCGGCCCCGCCGGCAGGGCCGTTGGTATCGACCAATGGCGCCGGCCGGGTCCGGGGCGGTCGGCCGGGCCCGGGGCAGCAAAAAGCCCCGGACCGGCTTCGGTCCGAGGCTCGTGCTCGTTGCTGCGCTGCTGTTCGCTGGCGGCATCGGGGATACTGCGCGCTGCTGCTCGGGGGCGGGAGATGCGTGCGCGATGCACGCGCCGCCAAGCTCAGGCTGTCAGCTGGGGTGGGTGCGTCAGGCGGAGGCCTGACGGGCCCGGTTGCGGGCGGCACGGCGCTTCATCGCGCGACGCTCGTCCTCGCTGAGGCCACCCCAGACGCCGGAGTCCTGGCCGGACTCAAGCGCCCACTGCAGACACTGCTCGATCACCGGGCAGCGACGGCAGACGGCCTTGGCTTCCTCGATCTGCAGCAGCGCGGGACCGGTGTTGCCGATGGGGAAGAAGAGCTCGGGGTCTTCCTCGCGGCAAACGGCGTTGTGACGCCAGTCCATGGCTGCTACCTCTCCTTGGTATTACGTGCAAGTTGCTTGTGAATGTGAACGCTTTCACGAATCCCCCGACAAGTGAAGGGCCGATCGCCGGGTCTTCCCCGGCGTGGTCCTTGGTATGAAGAGGGGTTCTGGTGATCAGTGGAGGCCGGTGTTGTGGGCCGTCCCGATCACCACGTAGAGACTCGCAAACCTCAGCGGCGGATACAACCCCTTCCGGAAAGTTTTTTTTGATTCCTCGGTGTCGACTGGGTCACAGCCGTACTTCCATGGGGTGGATCCTGGCCTAAACGTTCGAGTGAAAGGACTTTCGCGTCTTCCGCTCACACAATCACACGCAGTGCGCGGCGTACGCCTGTGAACGTCACGCTCCTGCGCAGCCCCAGGTGGTCACCGTCCATCTGCAGGGGTAGAGGCACCTTCGAATGCAAGGTGAAGCGGTCCAGATCATGGAGTGAGACAGCATGCCTGCCATGGGGTCCGCGCTCGGGGGACGAAGTGAGCAACTGGGTGCCATACCGGGCAACCGCGGCCGTCGACAGGCGGCTGAGACCGAGTACGTCGATGCCCGAGTCGAACGAGGCCTTAGGTGACGCGTATATAGGGCGATTGCCGAGATACGTCCAAGGGGATGTGTTCGAGACTATGGCGACAACAAGATCCTCGATCGGGTCCTCGCCGGGTCGCTCCATCGTGATCGCGCCGTGCCGCCGATTGGCTTCGCCGAGGAACTGCCGGATCACCTGGCGTACATAGAGCGCGTGGGTCGACTTCTTTCCGCGCTCGCGCTGCTGCTCCACCCGGCCGACGACGCCGGCGTCGAAACCGAGCCCGGCGTTGAAGGTGAACCAGCGCGCCGGTACGCCCTCGTCCTCGGTACCGGGGGTCCCGGAGGCGAGGCCGAGGCCCACCACGCGCTCCCGGCCCTCGCGCAGCGCGTCCAGCAGGGCGCCGGTGGCCTCGACGGGGTCGTTGGGCAGGTCCAGGGCGCGGGCGAAGACATTGGTGGAACCGCCCGGTACGACGGCGAGACCGGGGAGCCGGTCCAGATCGGGGCCGGCGTGCAGCAGTCCGTTGACCACCTCGTTGACGGTGCCGTCGCCGCCGAGGGCCACGACCAGGTCGATGTCGTCGCTCTCCGCCGCCTGCCGGCCCAGGTCCCGCGCGTGCCCGCGGTACTCGGTGGTGACCGCCTCCAGCTTCATCTCGCTGGCCAACGCGTGGATCAGCACATCACGCCTGCGTGCGCTTGTGGTGGTTGCTGCCGGATTGACCACGAGAAGAGCACGCATGCAGGCAGCGTACCTACCCAGCGGTACCGGGCCCAGCCCGAGGTAGGGATCGGGTAAGAGCGGCGCCGCTCGCCGGGGGGACTGGACGGGCCGAGCGCCGTGGGGTGCGGACGGGTTCACGGGGCGGGGCGCCGGGTGATGACGGACGGGTTCTCGGGGCGGGGCGCCGGGTGATGACGGACCGGTTCACGGGGCGGGCGCGGGGTGGCGGATCGCGCCGCTTCCCGCGCCGCCTGGACTGCGGACCGTCGCCTGCGGCAGTACCTCCGTCGTCAGGTACCCGGCCTGCGCCGGTGAGCGACCCGGCGCCCCGCCCGGGGGATGCCGGCGGCTACCCTGCTGGGGTGAGCAGTGAGCAGAAGCCTGTGCAGGATGCTGACGGCGCCGAAGGCACCCGGCCCCGTCGGCTGACGTACGCCGCCGTGCTGGCCGGCCTGGAGGGCGTCGTGCTGCTCGTCGGCGGCCTGTGGGTCCTCGTGCTCGGTATCACCGGCGCCCCCGACGACCGGCAGCAGGCCGTGACGCTCGGTATCACCCTCGCCGTACTCGCCCTGCTCCCCCTCCTCGCCACCCGCGGCCTCCTGCTGCGCCGGGGCTGGAGCCGGGGCCCCGCCGTGATCACCCAGCTGATGGCCCTGCCCGTGGCCTACAACCTGCTCAAGTCGGGAGGCGTCGCCGTCCCCGTCGGCATCGTCCTCGCGGTCGTGGCCGTCGCGGCGCTCGTCCTCCTCGTCAACCGCGAGACGACCCGGGCCCTCGGCATCAAGGGCCCGGGCCGCGCCGAGTAAGCGGTAACGGGGCAGGCGGTCTACTCCTCCACCAGCAGCTTCTCCCGCAGCTGCGCCAGCGTCCGCGCCAGCAGCCGGGAGACGTGCATCTGCGAGATGCCGACCTCCTGCGCGATCTGCGACTGCGTCATGTTCCCGAAGAAGCGCAGCAGCAGAATCCGCTTCTCCCGCGGCGGCAGATCCTCCAGCAGCGGCTTGAGCGACTCCCGGTACTCCACGCCCTCCAGCGCCTCGTCCTCCGCGCCGAGCGTGTCGGCGACCGCGGGGGACTCGTCGTCGGTGTCGGGGACGTCCAGGGACAGCGTGGAGTACGCGTTCGCCGACTCCAGGCCCTCCAGGACCTCCTCCTCGGAGATGGCGAGCTTCTCGGCCAGCTCGTGCACCGTCGGCGAGCGGCCGTGCAGCTGGGACAGCTCCGCCGTCGCCGTGGTCAGCGCGAGCCGCAGCTCCTGGAGCCGGCGCGGCACGCGGACCGCCCAGCCCTTGTCCCGGAAGTGCCGCTTGATCTCGCCGACCACGGTCGGAGTCGCGTACGTGGAGAACTCCACGCCCCGCTCCGGGTCGAACCGGTCCACCGACTTGATCAGGCCGATGGTGGCGACCTGGGTGAGGTCGTCCAGCGGCTCGCCACGGTTGCGGAACCGGCGGGCCAGGTGCTCCACGAGCGGCAGATGCATGCGGACCAGCTGGTTGCGCAGTTCCGCGTACTCCGCGCTGCCGGCGTCGAGCCCGCGCAGCTCGACGAACATCGCCCGGGCCCCGCTGCGGTCGTGCGGGTCGTGCGGTGCGGCCTGCACGGCCTCCGCGCCCAGCGCGTCGTCGTCCGCGTATCGCTCGTGCTCGCTCATCGTCCCGCCCGTAGCCCTTCCCCGAGCCCTCGCCCCCGCGCGGCCTGCGGGAGCGGCCCCGCCGCGCGCCTTCGGCGGGACCTCAGGGCCTGCGCCCGCACCGCCGGGCCGTGCGGAGTGGTCCTCCGGGTGCGGCCTGGCCTGCTCGGGGATGCCGTCGATGCCGTCCGCCATGCGCCGGGAGCCGTCGCGGGGGCTCTCCCCGGAGGTCTCGGCCGCACTCGACCAGGGGGCACCCCCGTCCCCGGTCGGCAGCTCTCGCGTGCCGCGCTCTTCGTCCCGCACCGGACCGTCCCCGTTCTCCCTCACGCCGGCCCGGGACCCGCGCCGCGCTGTTTGTAGAGGCTGATGGACACCGTCTTGTCCTCGTCGACGGCGGACGAGACCTTCCCCGCGAGGGCCGACAGCACGGTCCAGGCGAAGGTGTCCCGCGAGGGGGCATGGCCGTCCGTGGTCGGTGCCGACACGGTGACCTCCAGCGAGTCGTCGACGAGCCGGAAGACACAGCTGAGCACCGAGCCCGGCACGGCCTGCTGGAGCAGGATCGCGCAGGCCTCGTCCACGGCGATGCGTAGATCCTCGATCTCGTCCAGGGTGAAGTCCAAGCGGGCCGCCAGACCGGCCGTGGCCGTCCGCAGCACCGACAGGTAGGCACCCGCGGCCGGCAGCCGGACCTCCACGAAATCCTGGTTCGCCGCGGGTTCGCCTGCGATCTGGGACACCCTCACCTCCATGGTGGTACAAGCATTACGGGGCCGAGGGTCGCCCCCCGGGCTAACGCGTAGGTGGTTCAAGCGGTGACGCTATCGCGCGCCGAATGTTCCTGTCCCCCGGGACCCCAACCCCCTGGCGTCACTCACAGTAAAGCTGTGGATACGCTCCGTGTCTAGGGGGTGTGCGCCCCCAAATCGGGAGAGCGCGCGCCGGGTTGACGTACCCAGACGTCAGACGCCCGAACCGTCGTGCGTCCGCCGCCGCATGCAGTGTCACACGACACAGCACCCGAACGGGAACACGATCAACGATCGGATGCCGCCGCGACGCCCCTCGGGCGCGCTTCGGGCGTGATCCCCACCGGGCCTCGGCCGGGTTTCGGGCGAGATCCGAACGGGATCCGGGCGGGATCCGGGCGGGAATCGCGCTCAGACGAGTACGTGGTCCACGAAGCACCACCGCCAGTCCTCACCCGGTTCGAACGACCGCATCACCGGATGACCGGACCGCTCATGGTGCCCGGTCGCGTGCCGGCCCGGCGAGGAGTCGCAGCAGCCGACGTGGCCACAGGTGAGGCAGAGCCGCAGCTGGACCGGGTGCGTCCCGTTCGCCAGGCACTCCGGGCAGGTCGCGGACTGCGGCTCGGGTTCCGGATGCGGCAGCGCGCCGGCGTGCGTGCACTGTTTCATGATTGCCAGATTACGACGGGTGTGCGGGTGGCCGCGCGGAAAACGAGGGTGGGCGAGAGGCATGGACGTGATGCCCCTGCTGTTGCTGGTCGCGGGCAGTGCCGCGGTCGCCGGGGCCGCCCGGCGCACCCCGGTGCCCGCGCCGCTGCTCCTGGTCGCGGCGGGCCTGGCGGTGTCGTACGTCCCCGGAATCCCCGACTACACCCTCGAACCCGACGTGGTCCTGCCCCTGGTGCTGCCCCCGTTGCTCTACAAGGAGGGCACCGAAAGCTCCTACCTGGACCTGCGGGCCCAGATGCGCCCCGTGGGACTGCTGTCGGTCGGGTACGTGCTGTTCGCGACCTTCGTCGTCGGCTGGGCCGCCTATCTCGTCGTACCGGGGCTGCCGCTGCCCGCCGCACTGGTGCTCGGCGCGGTCGTGGCGCCCACGGACGCGGTCGCGGCCGCCGCGATCGCCCGCCGGGTGGGGCTGCCGTCCCGGATCACCACGATCCTCCAGGGCGAGTCCCTGCTGAACGACGCCACCGCGATCACCGCCTACAAGGTGGCCGTCGCGGCCGCCGTCGGCGCAGGCTCCACCTGGGCGGGCGGAATCGAGGAGTTCCTGCGCGCGGCGGTCGGCGGCGTGGTCGTCGGCCTGGTGCTCATGGTGCCGATCCACTGGCTGCGCACCCGCCTGACCGAGGCCCTGCTGCAGAACACCCTCTCCCTGCTGATCCCGTTCGTCGCCTACGGGGTCGCCGAACAGCTGCACGCCTCCGGTGTGCTCGCGGTCGTCGTGGTCGCCGTCTACCTCGGCCACCGTGCCTGGGAGGTCGACTTCGCCACCCGGCTCCAGGAGGAGGCGGTGTGGCGGATGGTCGCCTTCGTGCTGGAGTGCGCCGTGTTCGCCCTGATCGGCCTCCAGCTGCCGCCCATTCTCAAGGGCCTCGCCGCCTATCACGGGGCTGACGCGGCCTGGTACGCCGTCGCCGTCTTCCTGGTCGTGGTGGCGGCCCGGTTCGTGTGGACGTTCCCGGCGACCTTCCTGCCGCGCTTCCTCTCCCGGCGCGTCCGGGAGCGCGAGGAGGACCCCACCTGGCGGGCGCCGGTCGTGGTCTCCTGGGCCGCGATGCGGGGCGTGGTGTCCCTGGCCATCGCCTTCTCCATCCCGGAGACCGTGCGGGGCGGCGCGCCCTTCCCGCAGCGCGACCTGATCCTCTTCCTGACCTTCACCACGGTCATCGGCACGCTGATCGTGCAGGGCCTCACGCTCGCCCCGCTGATCCGCCTGATGAAGTTCCCCGGCCGCGACCGCCAGGCCGAGACGCTGGCCGAGGCCAACGCCCAGGCGCAGGCGTCCCTGGCCGCCGAACGCCGCCTGGACGAACTCCTCGCCGACGAGCGCAACGCCCTGCCGCCGCCGCTCGCCGACCGGCTGCGCGACGTCCTGGAGCGCCGCCGCAACGCCGTCTGGGAGCGCCTCGGCCAGGTGAACCCCGTCACCGGCGAGTCCGTGGACGACACCTACCGGCGGCTGTCCCGCGCGATGATCAGCGCCGAACGCGAGGTCTTCGTGCGGCTGCGCGACCGCCGCTACATCGACGACGAGATGCTGCGCGCCCTGCTCCGCCACCTCGACCTGGAGGAGGCGGCGGCCTACCGGGAGGCGGCGTAGGGGCCCTCAGGCGGCTTCGGGGAACGGCCGGCCGGTGACGACGGCCGCGAGTGTCGTGCCGCGCGGGAAGGCGCCCTCCTCGGCGAGGGTGACAAGTCCGTAGAGCGACTTGGCGACATAGAGACGTTCCACGGGCAGCCCGTGCCGGTCCTCGAAGTCCTCGGCGAACGCGTCGAGTTCGGGAGTCGTCCGGGCGTATCCCCCGAAGTGGAAGCGGTCGTCCAGGGACCACTCGCCGGTACGGCCGCCGAAGGCACGTTCCTGCAACGCCTGCACCTCGGCCGCCAGGAAGCCGCCCCTGAGGACCGGCACACCGAGCGCCCGCTGCCCCCGCCCCAGCCCGGCGGCGAGCCCCGCGAGCGTGCCGCCGGTGCCGCAGGCGACCGCGACGACATCGGCGTACCCGCGCAGTTCCTCCCCGAGGGCCGTGCAGCCGCGCACCGCCACGGCGTTGCTGCCGCCCTCGGGCACGACGTACGCCCCCTCGGCGCCGGCCGCGCGCAGGATCGCCGCCAGGGTCTCCGGCTCGGTCTTGCGCCGATAGGTCGACCTGTCGACGAAGTGCAGCCGCATCCCGTCGGCCGCGCACCGGGCGAGGGAGGGATTGAGCGGCCGATCGGCCAGTTCCTGCCCGCGCACCACACCGGTGGTGGCCAGTCCGAGCAGCCGCCCGGCCGCCGCGGTGGCCCGCAGATGATTGGAGTAGGCCCCGCCGAAGGTGACCAGCGCCCGCCCGCCGGCCGCACCGATGTTCGGTACGAGCTTGCGCCACTTGTTGCCGATCAGCTCGGGGTGGATCAGGTCGTCCCGCTTGAGCAGCAGCCGGAGCCCGCGCCGCTCGAACCGCTCGTCCCGCAGCTCCCGCAGGGGGGAGGGGAGGCGGGGGGTGAGGGGATCGCTGCTGGTCACGGTGCCATTGTCGCCGACGGTCGGGGAGCCGGCCACCACGCGCCCGCCCCCGGCCGACACCCCGCGGACCCCTCGACAAAATCCTCGTTTCTGCCCACTAGTCCGATGATCCATTCCCCCTCTTTCGGGTAATGGCGTGACAACCGTGCGTGATGGGACGCTCGATGCGAGACCGGCCCCTTGCGACCGGTGCGTTACATGGGAGGGCATTTCCATATGTCGGTAGGCGAAGAGCTCCGCACGGATCAGGGCAAGCCGCAGCAGTCCCTCGGGACCGCGGCAGCGCGGAACCTGGCCACCACCACCAAGTCCGTTCCGCAGATGCAGGAGATCAGCTCCCGCTGGCTGCTGCGCACGCTCCCCTGGGTGGACATCCAGGGCGGCACGTACCGGGTGAACCGCCGGCTGACGTACGCCGTGGGCGACGGCCGCATCACCTTCGTCAAGACCGGGGGCCAGGTGGAGGTCATCCCGGCCGAACTCGGCGAGCTCCCGGCCTTGCGGTCGTACGAGGACGAGGACGTGCTCGCCGAGCTGGCCCGGCGCTGCCGCCAGCGCGATTTCGCACCCGGCGAGGTGATCGCCGACTTCGGCAACCGGAACGACGGGGTGTACCTGCTCGCCCACGGCCGCGTCGAGAAGATCGGCACCGGTCCCTACGGCGACGACTCGGTCCTCGGCGTCCTCGCCGACGGCGCCTACTTCGGCGACCAGGCGCTGCTGGACCCGGACGCCATCTGGGAGTTCACGGTCCGCGCGGACACCGCCAGCACCGTGCTGATCCTCAGCCGCCAGGACTTCGAGCAGATCGCCGAGCGCTCGGACTCGCTGCGCGCCCACCTGGAGCGGCTGCGCTCGATCCCGGAGCAGCGCACCAACAGGTACGGAGAGAAGGAGGTCGACCTCGCGGCCGGCCACTCCGGCGAGCCCGACATCCCGCACACCTTCGTCGACTACGAGCCCCGGCCCCGCGAGTACGAGCTGAGCATCGCCCAGACCGTGCTGCGCATCCACTCCCGCGTGGCCGACCTCTACAACCAGCCGATGAACCAGACCGAGCAGCAGCTGCGGCTCACCGTCGAGGCGCTGAAGGAGCGCCAGGAGCACGAGCTGATCAACAACCCGGAGTTCGGTCTGCTCAGCAACTGCGAGTACGACCAGCGGATCCAGCCGCACGACGGCGTGCCCGGCCCGGACGACATGGACGAGCTGCTCAGCCGCCGCCGCGGGACCAAGCTGTTCCTCGCCCACCCGCGCGCGATCGCCGCGTTCGGACGCGAGCTGAACAAGCGGGGCCTGGTGCCGGAGACCATCGACATGGGCGGCAACCGCATCCCCACCTGGCGCGGGGTGCCCCTCTTCCCGTGCAGCAAGATCCCGATCAGCGAGGCGCGCACCACCTCGATCATCGCGATGCGTACCGGCGAGGAGGAGCAGGGCGTCATCGGCCTGCGCCAGTCCGGCATCCCGGACGAGATCGAGCCGAGCCTGTCCGTCCGCTTCATGGGGATCAACGAGCAGGCGATCATCAAGTACCTGGTCACGGCCTACTACTCGGCCGCCGTCCTGGTTCCCGACGCGCTCGGCGTGCTGGAGAACGTCGAGATCGGCCGGTGGAGGTGACGTTTCCGCACGTCGCGGCCGTGTCCCCGGCAGCCGGGAGGGGTACACCCTCGGGGTACGCGTCCGGCCGGGCCGGCACCGCCGGTGCCCGCGGACCTGTCGAGGGGGAGACATGGCCGAGTTCATGACGGAGACCGAACAGCGTCTTCCCGGTGTGCCGCACCCCGGCACACCGGGGGACCGGCCGGGGACCGGCGACACCGGCCCCGGCCCGCTCGACGGGCAGGAGGCGCCGGCGCTGCTGGAGCGGACCCGGGGCCTGGTCGACCCGGCGATGCGCGCCGCCGTCGAGTCGCTGCCCGGCTCCATGCGCCGGATCGCGCGCTACCACTTCGGCTGGGAGCACGCGGACGGCACCCCGGCCGCGGGCAACGCGGGCAAGGCGATCCGCCCGGCCCTGGTGCTCGCCGCGGCCACCGCGCTCGGCGGCCCGGCGGCCCGGACGGCCGCCGTGCCGGCCGCGGCGGCGGTGGAACTGGTCCACAACTTCACGCTGTTGCACGACGACGTGATGGACCGGGACCCCACCCGCAGGCACCGGCCCACGGCGTGGACCGTGTTCGGGGACACCGACGCGATCCTCGCCGGGGACGCGCTTCAGGCGCTCGCGCTGCGGCTGCTGGCCGAGGACCCGCACCCGGCGGCGGCCTCGGCCGCCGCCCGGCTGGCGGACTGCGTGGTGCAGCTGTGTGCCGGTCAGCACACCGACACCGACCTGGAGAACCGCCCCCCGGACGAGGTCACGCTGGACGAGGTGCTGGCCATGGCCGAGGCGAAGACCGGCGCGCTGCTGGGCTGCGCCTGCGCCCTCGGCGCGCTGTACGCGGGGGCGGGGCCCGAGGAGGTGGCCGCGCTGGACGGCTTCGGCCGGCAGGCGGGGCTCGCCTTCCAGCTGATCGACGACGTCATCGGCATATGGGGCGACCCGCTGCGCACCGGCAAGCCGGCCGGTGCGGATCTCGCGGCCCGCAAGAAGTCCCTGCCGGTGGTGGCGGCCCTCGTTTCCGGTACTCCGGCGGCGGCCGAGCTGGCGGCGATGTACGGGAAGCCGTCCATCGCCGGGGACAGCGAGGGGATCGCGCGGGCCGCGCTGGCCGTGGAGCAGGCCGGCGGCCGGGACTGGGCGCAGGCGGAGGCGGCCGACCGGATGGCCCGTGCGATGCAGGAGCTGGCGCGGGCGATCCCCGACCCGGAGGCGGCGGGCGGGCTGCTGGCCCTCGCCGAGTTCGTGACCCGGCGCAGCAGTTGAGCGCCCGGTCCCGCGCCGCCGGTCCGTCCGGCGGCCCGAGGGTCCCGGAGTCCCCGGGCCCGTGCGGCTCCTGACCCCGCACGGTGTCCCCGGGGGCTCCGGTCAGACGGGTCCCGCGCACCCCCACAGTGCGCGGGACCCGCCGTCTACCGTGGAGCCATGCCGAAACCGTCCCGCATCCTGCACATCACCGAGCGCTCCCTGTGGGAGGCGGCCCGCGAGCGCGGCACCTACGAGGTGTCGACCCGTGGCCGCACCCTTGAGCAGGTGGGCTTCATCCACCTCTCCACCCGCGAGCAACTCCCGCGCGTCGCCGCCTTCCTGTACGACGGCTACGACGGTCCGGACGAGCTGGTGGTCCTGGTGGTGGACCCGGCCCTCCTGGACGCGCCGTTGAGGTACGAGGCGGCGGAGCCGGGCGGCGAGGAATTCCCGCACCTCTACGGCCCGTTGGAGGTCGCCGCCGTTGTGGATGTGGAGCCCTGGGAGTGAAGTACCGCGTGCCGCGCGGGAGTCCGGGGCGCCGGGCCGTTCAGTCCGCCGGGCGCTGGAAGCAGCGCAGCAGGTTGCCCGCCGGGTCGCGGAAGGCGCAGTCGCGGACGCCCCACGGTTGGTCGGTCGGCTCCTGGAGCACGTCGGCGCCGGACTCGCGCAGCCGTTCCCACAGCGCGTCGCAGTCGTCGGTGGCCAGGATGACACCGCGCAGCATGCCCTTGGCGAGCAGTTCGGCGAGCGCCTGCCGGTCGGCCGGGGAGGCGTCCGGGTTGGCGCCCGGGGGCTCCAGCACGATCTCCACGTCCGGCTGGAGCGGTGAGCCGACGGTCACCCACCGCATCCCCTCGAAGCCCACGTCGTTGCGGACCTCCAGACCGAGGACGTCGCGGTAGAAGGCGAGGGCCTTGTCGTGGTCGTCCACGGCGATGAAGCACTGCGCGAGTCGTACGTTCATGCGCTCACGCTAAGCCGCTGAGGACGTCGGTGCGCGCGGCTCGGGAGGATCAGTAAGGGCGGCGGCTGGGCCGGGTGAACGTGCGCGCCACGCAGGACGGGATCACCGCGGCCGGCTCGTGCGAGGCCGCCCGATAGGCGCTCGGCGTCTGGCCGACCAGCTCGGTGAAACGGGAACTGAAGGACCCCAGCGACGTACACCCCACGGCGAGGCACACCTCGGTCACCGTGAGATCGCCCCGGCGCAGCAACACCTTCGCCCGCTCGATCCGGCGCGTCATGAGATAGCTGTACGGCGTCTCCCCGAACGCCTTGCGAAAGCTGCGCTGGAAGTGCCCGGCCGACATCAGCGCGCCACGGGCCAGCTCGCTCATCTCCAGCGGTTCGGCATACTCCCGGTCCATCCGATCCCGCACCCGCCGCAACCGCCGCAGATCCTCCACGTCCACACCCCCAGCTTGGCACAGCCCACTGACACACCGCCCTCCCGGCACCCGCCGCTCCCGCACCGCAGCCGACACCGCCCGCCGCCACGGCCGCGCCCCACGGCCCCGCCCATGGCTCGCCGCACCCCTCGTATCCCCCGCCACCACCCTGGGCCGCCGGAACCGTCGTGCACCCCCGCAGAGCACGCGCCGGCCCGTCGACACCGCCGTACCCGCAGGCCAGCCGCCGTCCCGGCGCCGGAGACCGCGCGCCGCACCCCCGCACCCCCGATGGGCGTTCGGTCCCCGTTCGCGCGGAATCGGTGCGGGCTTGGTTGGCTGGAGTCATGGACCACATCACGTTGCTCGTGGCGGTCGTCATCGTGACGGCGCTGGCGTTCGACTTCACGAACGGGTTCCATGACACCGCGAACGCGATGGCCACCTCCATCGCCACCGGCGCGCTGCGGCCCCGGGTCGCGGTACTGATCAGCGGGGTTCTCAACATCGCGGGAGCGTTCCTGTCCACCGAGGTGGCCCGGACGATCTCCGGGGGCATCGTGGACGACGCCCTCGTCACCCCCGCGATGATCTTCGCCGGGCTGGTCGGGGCGATCCTGTGGAACCTGGTGACCTGGCTCGCCGGGCTGCCCTCCAGTTCCTCGCACGCCCTGTTCGGCGGGCTGATCGGCGCGGTCTGGGTCGGCGCGGGGTCCAAGGGCGTGCACTTCGGGCAGGTGGTCGACAAGGTGCTGCTGCCCGCCCTGATCTCCCCGGTGGTGGCCGGCGCCGCCGCCTGTGCCGCCACCTACCTCGCCTTTCTGCTGGCCGCCCGCGCCCGCCAGGACCAGGTGACCAGGGGATTCCGGCTCGGCCAGGTCGCCTCCGCCTCCCTGGTCTCCCTCGCGCACGGCACCAACGACGCGCAGAAGACCATGGGCGTGATC
Source organism: Streptomyces sp. NPDC001056 (assembly GCF_053598955.1). Lineage (NCBI taxonomy): Bacteria > Bacillati > Actinomycetota > Actinomycetes > Kitasatosporales > Streptomycetaceae > Streptomyces > Streptomyces sp. NPDC001056. The sequence goes on from NZ_JBSFLI010000010.1 coordinate 84,436, forward strand.
ACGCTGACCCTGATCTCCGCGGGCGCGCTCGGCCATGACGCCGGACCGCCGGTCTGGGTGGTCGGCGCCGCGGGGGTCGCGATCGGTCTCGGCACCTACCTCGGCGGCTGGCGGATCATCCGCACCATGGGCAAGGGCCTGACGGAGATCCAGTCACCGCAGGGCTTCGCCGCCGAGACGGCCTCCACCGCGGTGATCCTCACCTCCGCCCACCTCGGCTTCGCCCTCTCCACCACCCAGGTCGCCTCGGGCAGCATCCTCGGGGCGGGCCTCGGCCGCCGCCTCGCGGAGGTCCGCTGGGGCATCGCCGGGCGGATGGCGCTGGCCTGGCTGATCACCCTGCCGTTCGCCGCGCTGGTCGGCGGCCTCGCGGCCGGGGTGGTCAAGCACGGCGGCGACATCGGCACGGTCGTCGTCGCCCTCGTGGCGCTGGCGCTCGCCCTGGGCCTCGTCGCCGTCTCCCGCCGCAACCCGGTGCACGCCGACAACGTCAACGACCACCACGAGGTCACCCTCCGCGCCCAGCCCCCGACCGACGTCGGCTCGGCCGTCTGAACCCCGGGAGTCCGCCATGCACATCGACTGGTCCGCCCTCGTCCGGGTCGCCGTGGTCAGCCTCGGCGTCACCGTCGCCGTGGTCGTCGTCTTCACCCTGGGCGTGCTGGGCCTCTCCCGCGCCGCCGACCGTCGCGCGGGCGCCGCCACGACGGCCCGCGCCCAGGCGGGGCTGTGCTTCCTGGCCTGCGCGGCGGTGGTGGGCTACGGGATCTACCTGCTCGTGCCCCAGTTCCACTGACCGCCGCTCCCGCACGGCGGGTCGTACGGCCTGCCCGGCGGACACTGCCGCCGACGGACGCGGCGCGGCGCGCGGTGAGGGCCTGGTGCAACGCGGCGAAGGACAGGGCCTGGTGGGTGGCGAGACCCGGGGTGAGCAGGTCGGTGGCGCGGGCCGCAGGTACAACTCCCCGTCGGCGTCGAGCAGTCCGTGCCCGACGAAGTGGACGAGCAGCACGCTGCCCGCCTTCCGGGTCTCCTCGGCGACCGCCTGGGCCATGGACCTGGCGTCCGGCGGGTCGAGATCATGACAGCTCGCGGCGCTCGGCGTTCCCACCCGTCGGGCTTCGGCCCCGCCCGGCCCGGCGCCCTTGCTTGTCCCGTCCACCTAGCCCGGCGTATGGCATATTCCGCATATAGCCCCTAAGGGCCCCTATGGGAGGTATGCCATGAAGGTCGCGGTCATCGGCGGTACCGGTCTGGTCGGGTCGCAGGTCGTCGAGAAGCTGAACGCCGCCGGGCACGAGGCGGTGCCGTGCTCGAAGTCCACCGGCGTCGACGTCCTCAGCGGTCAGGGACTGGACGAGGCGGTGGCGGGAGCGGACGTCGTCGTCAACCTGACGAACTCGCCGACCTTCGACGAGGCCTCTCTCGCCTTCTTCCGGACCTCGATGGACAACCTCGTGGCCGCCGCGAAGAAGGGCGGCGCGGGCCACTTCGTCGTCCTCTCGATCGTCGGCGTGGACCGGGTGCCTGAGCTGGACTACTACCGCGCCAAGCTGCTCCAGGAGAACATCCTCGCGGCCGGGGGAATCCCCTATTCCATTGTCCGGGCGACCCAGTTCATGGACTTCATGGACGCCGTCATCTCCATGACCGCCGACGCCGACTCCGTCCGGCTGCCCGCCACGCCCATCCAGCCCATCGCTTCCAGGGACGTGGCCGCCGCGGTGGCGGACGTCGCCGCGGGCCCCCCGCTCGACGGCATCCGCAACATCGCGGGACCCGACGTCTTCCCCCTGGACGAGCTGGGCCGGTTCACCCTGTCCCGCAAGGGCGACAGCCGTACGGTCGTCACCGACCCCGCGGCCGGCATGTTCGCCGTTGTCAAGGGGGACGTCCTCACGGACCGCCAGGCCCGACTCGCCCCCACCCACTACAGCGACTGGCTGTCCTGACCCCCGGTGCCCCTATTCCAGCCACGTCCCGTCGCGCATGATGACTCTGCCGCGCAGTTCCGGCTCGCCGCGCCAAGCGCTCACACTCCTCGGCACCACGCGCACGTACAGGAACGAACCCTCCTCCGCGCGCGGGTCCCACCCGAACTTGGCGGCGAACGCCTCCGCCGCGCCTCCGGGCACCTCCTCGTCGGGGAAGCACTCCGCCTCACCCTGGAGAATCACCACATCGAAGGTGTCCGGCAGCGCCAAGCGCACGCGCGGCTCCTCGCGGACGTTCCGCGCGGTCACGGAAGTGGCACTGGTGCACATCCACACCGCTCGGCCGTCCCACAAGAACCACAGCGGCACCTGATGCGGCCCGCGGTCGGGATGTGCCGTCGACACCCACACATCCCGCTCGGTGACGAGCCGTTCCAGAGTCTCGCGCCTACGCTCCGCCGCCCGACGGCGGACAACCCCCGTGTTCTGCATGGGCACAGACCCTAACCGGCGGCCTCGAAGCGCGCATGAGGCGAGGGACCTACTCCCGGCGACCGATGAACCCCTCAGCCCCCAGACCGGGGTGCCCGGCGGCCGGAGGGAGCGCGGGGCGCTCCGGCGTTCTCGGGGGTTCGGAGAGGTCGGGCGCTACGAGCGCGAGGTACGGCGTGTTCGCGCTGCTGCGGGGGCGGGAGTACCGGGGCTCCACGACCTGTGCCGCGGGTGAAGAAGACCGCACCCGGACCGTCATGGACGCCGTTCTCGGCGGCCTGCGGGCCGGGTGCGGACCGGATGACCGAGCGACCAAGGAAATCGCAGGTCAAATGGCATGATCGAAGATCAGGCCTTCTTGGTCTCCCAGAAGATCTTGTCGATCTGGGCGATGTAGTCGAGCGCCTTCTGGCCCGTCGCCGGGTCGGTGGACGCCTTGGCGGCCGAGAGGGCCTTCAGGGTGTCGTTGACCAGCTGGTGCAGCTCGGGGTACTTCTCGAAGTGCGGGGCCTTGAAGTAGTCGCTCCAGAGGACGGAGACGTGGTGCTTCGCGAGCTCCGCGCGCTGCTCCTTGATGATGGTGGCGCGGGCCTGGAAGTGGGGGTCGTCGTTGCCGGCCATCTTCTCCTGGACGGCCTTCACCGACTCCGCCTCGATGCGGGCCTGGGCCGGGTCGTACACGCCGCAGGGCAGGTCGCAGTGGGCGCTGACCTTGACCTTGGGGGCAAACAGGCGGGAAAGCATGGAGCATTCCTTCCTCGTGATCGTCTTCTCAGGTGCGACATTACTCCCTGGGGGGCCTGTTTTCCCGAGTGCCCCCTAGGGCTTAGGACAAAAGTCCGGGGTCAGACTGGGACTGGTGGAGGAACGGACCGGGGAGGTGCCGGGAATGCCGGAGCTGTCGCAGGAGAGCCAGCGGGGGAGGTCGCCCGCGCCGTTCGGGCTGGCCGAGGTGACGGGGCCGTCCATGGTGCCCACGCTCCGGCACGGCGACCAGCTGCTGGTGCGGTACGGGGGCGTGGTCGGGCCCGGTGACATCGTCGTGCTGCGGCACCCGTTCCAGCAGGACCTGCTGGTCGTCAAGCGGGCCGTGGAGCGGCGCGAGGGCGGCTGGTGGGTGCTCGGGGACAACCCGTACGCCGGTGGGGACAGTACCGACTACGGGGTCGTGCCCGAGGAGCTGATCCTCGGGCGGGCCTGGCTGAGGCTCCGGCCGTTCGAGGCCGGTCAGCGCTCGCCGCTGGCCGTGCTGCGCTGGGCGGTCTCCGCCGTGCGGCCGCTGCTCGGCGACCGGTCGGCCTCCAGGCGCTTGCGGGCCCGGTAGGCGGCCACGTTGGCGCGGGTGGCGCAGCGGTCGGAGCAGTAGCGCCGGGAGCGGTTGGTCGAGGTGTCCAGGTAGGCGTTGCGGCACGGGGCCGCCTGGCACAGGCCGAGGCGGTCCACGCCGTACTCGGTGAGGTGGAAGGCGAGGCCCATCGCGGCGATCGCCGCGTAGCCCGCGGTGGCGTTGGAGGGGTGGTCGGCCAGGTGCATGTGCCACAGCGGGCGGTCGTCCTCGTCCCGGTGGTCGTGGCCGGAGATCTGGGGGCTGACCGGGAACTCCAGCAGGAGTGAGTTCAGCAGGTCCACGGCCAGCGTCTCGTCGCCCCCGTCGGCCGCCTCGAAGACCGCGCGCAGCCGGCCCCGCACCGAGCGGAAACGGGTGACGTCCGCGTCGGTGGCACGGCGTGCCGCGGACGTGTTGTCGCCGAAGAGGTCACGGACGGCCTCGACCGAGGTCAGGCAGTCCTTGCCCCGGCTCGGTTCCTCGGTGTTGACGAGTCGCACGGCGTAATCCGAGTAATAGGCCAGTTCCACTTGTAGTCCTTACTGGGGCGCTCTATCGTCATACCAGCGGTCGGGTAACAGCCGATCGTGCTTCCAGGGTATTACGCGACCGCGGGGAAAGGCGGGCTCCATGACCACGGGTACCGGAACCGACTGGGCGGCCTGGCAGAACAGCTGGGACCGCCAGCAGGAGTGGTACATGCCGGACCGCGAGGACCGCTTCAGGATCATGCTCGACATGGTCGAGGCCCTCGTCGGTACGGCCCCACGCGTGCTCGACCTCGCCTGCGGCACCGGCAGCATCACCGCCCGGCTGCTGGCGCGGTTCCCTGAGGCCACCAGCACCGGCGTCGATCTCGACCCGGCCCTGCTCGCCATCGCGCGCGGCACCTTCGAGGGCGACGACCGGGTCTCGTTCGTGACCGCAGACCTCAAGGACCCCGACTGGGCGGCGCGGCTGCCGTACGACTCGTACGACGCCGTACTGACCGCGACGGCCCTGCACTGGCTGCACAGCGAACCCCTCGCGGCCCTCTATGGCCGGCTCGCGGAACTCGTCCGCGCCGGCGGTGTGTTCATGAACGCGGACCACATGATCGATGAGAGCACGCCCCGGATCAACGCGGCCGAGCGGGCCCAGCGCCACGCCCGTATGGATCAGGCCAAGCGGGACGGCGCCCTCGACTGGGCCGAGTGGTGGCAGGTCGCCGCGAAGGACCCGGTCCTGGCCGAGCCGACCGCCCGCCGCTACGAGATCTACGGCGAGCACGCCGACGGCGACATGCCCTCCGCGGACTGGCATGCCCGGGTCCTGCGGGAGAAGGGCTTCGCCGAGGCCAGGGCCGTGTGGTGTTCCCCGTCGGACAGTCTGGTCCTCGCTCTCAAGTAGGCGGGGCACGGGAGAGGGGCGGTGCGCGCACCGCCCCTTCGCCGTGCGTCCGCCTACAGCACCTTCGAGAGGAACGACTGCGTCCGCTCGTGCTGCGGATTCGTCAGCACATCCCGCGGATGGCCGGATTCGACCACGACACCGCCGTCCATGAACACCAGGCTGTCGCCCACCTCGCGGGCGAAACCCATCTCATGGGTGACGACGACCATCGTCATGCCGGACTCGGCGAGGTCGCGCATGACGTCCAGGACGTCGCCGACCAGCTCCGGGTCCAGCGCCGAGGTCGGCTCGTCGAACAGCATCAGCTTGGGGTCCATCGCGAGCGCACGCGCGATCGCGACCCGCTGCTGCTGACCGCCGGACAGCTGCGAGGGGTAGTTGCCGGCCTTGTCGGCCAGGCCCACCCGCTCCAGGAGCTGCATGGCCCGCTCCCGCGCCGCGGCCTTGGTCACGCCCTTGACCTGGATCGGCGCCTCCATGACGTTCTCCAGCGCCGTCATGTGCGGGAACAGGTTGAAGCGCTGGAAGACCATGCCGATGTCCCGGCGCTTCATGGCGACTTCGCTGTCCTTGAGCTCGTACAGCTTGCCGCCCTTCTGGCGGTAGCCGACCAGCTCGCCGTCGACGTACAGCCGCCCGGCGTTGATCTTCTCCAGGTGGTTGATGCACCGCAGGAAGGTGGACTTGCCGGAGCCCGAGGGACCGATGAGGCAGAACACCTCGCCCGGCCGCACCTCCAGGTCGATGCCCTTGAGCACCTCCACATGCCCGAACGACTTGTGGACGCCCTCCGCCTTGACCATCGGGGCGGTGCCCGCGGTCGCGGAGTCCTGCTTGCTCAGCTTGTCGCTCATGCCATGACCTTCCTGCTGGAGAAGGTCGTCAGATGCGCCCTGACCTTCTGCCACGGGGTGGGCGGGAGGCTGCGACTGGAGCCGCGGGCGTAGTACCGCTCGATGTAGTACTGGCCCACGCTGAGCACCGAGGTCATGATCAAGTACCAGGCCGCGGCCAGGAAGTACATCTCCACCGGCGCACCGGAGTTCTGGCCGATGTCCTGGGCGTAGCGGAACAGCTCGGGATACTGGACGGCCGCCACGAGCGAGGTCGTCTTCAGCATGTTGATGACCTCGTTGCCGGTCGGCGGCACGATCACCCGCATCGCCTGCGGGATGACCACCCGGCGCAGCGTCTTGCCGTGGCTCATGCCCAGGGCGTGGGCCGCCTCGGTCTGGCCCTCGTCCACCGCGAGCAGGCCCGCGCGGCAGATCTCGGCCATGTACGCCGCCTCGTTCAGACCCAGGCCGAGCAACGCCGTCAGCAGCGGCGTCATGAAGTTCGACCAGTAGTCCTTGTAGAAGGGCATCAGGTTGATGTACTCGAAGACCAGGCCCAGGTTGAACCACAGGAACAGCTGGACCAGGACCGGGGTGCCGCGGAAGAACCAGATGTAGAACCACGCGATGGACGAGGTCACCGGGTTCTTCGACAGCCGCATGACGGCCAGGACGATGCCGCCGACGATGCCGATGAGCATCGACAGGACCGTCAGCAGAAGCGTCTTGCTGACACCGGTCAGGATCCGGTGGTCGAAGAAGTAGTCCGGCACCGCGTGCCAGTTGATCTTGCCCTGGCTGAACGCGTAGATGATCGCGACGAGGATCGCGATGGCGACGACTGCGGACACGTAGCGCCCGTAGTGCCGCACCGGGATGGCCCTGAGGGTTTCCGGGCCGGCCGGGGGAGTGCCCTGCTCCCCGGCCGTCTTCTCTATGTCAGTCACGGATATGTGCTGCCTCTCGGTGGCCGCTGGCTACGCCGCGGGTCACTTGCCGCCGTTGATCACGGATTCCTTGACGGCGCCGTCCTGGGCGCCCCACTTCTGGAGGATCTTCTGGTACTCGCCGTTCTTGATGATCGCGTTCATCGCGGCCTGGAGCGCGTCGCGCAGCTGGGTGGCCTCCTTGGAGACCGCGATGCCGTACGGCGCCGCCGAGACCTGGTCGCCGACGAGCTGGAAGTCCTTGCCGCCGCCCGAGGTCTTCGCCGCGTACGCCGCCACCGGGAAGTCGGAGGAGGCCGCGTCCACGCCGCCCGAGCGCAGCCGGGTCTGGGACTGCTGGTCGTCGTCGAAGGGCTCGATGGACAGCTTCTTGCCGGCCGGACACTTCTTGGCCTCGGCCTTGGCCAGGTCCTCCGAGACGGTGCTGCGCTCGACGGCGATCTTCTTGCCGCACAGGTCGGGCCAGCCGGTGATGCCCTGCGTGTCGCCCTTGCGCGTGTAGATGGAGACACCGGCGGTCAGGTAGTCGACGAAGTCGACGCCCTCGCCGACCTTCTTGCCGGTGTCCGGGTCGACACCCTGCTGGCGGTTCTTGCTGTCGGTCATCGCCGACATCGCGATGTCGTAGCGGCCCGAGCGCAGGCCGGTGAGCAGGGAGTCGAAGGTGCCGTTGCGGAACTCGAACGTCACGCCGAGCTGCTTGCCCAGCGCCGCCGCGAGGTCCGGGTCGAGGCCGACGGCCTTGCCGCTGGAGTCCTTGAACTCCACGGGGGCGTACGCGATGTCCGAACCGACGAGGATCTTGCCCTTGCCGCGGATGGACTGCGGGAGCTTGCTCGCGAGCGGGGCGCCGGCAGAGGCGCCGCCGCCGGAGTCGTTGGTCTTGTCCTTCGTCTGGTCACCGCAGCCGGTGAGCAGCAGGGCGCCCGCGACCGCGATCGCACCGACCGCAGCCAGCCGGGGGTGCGTGGCGGTCGAACGACGGGTGGAGCTTGCGGTCATGGTGGATTCCTCCGGCGTATGCGAAGAGTTTGCCGCTGGGTAGACGAGAACACACACCATTGGGTGGCGCGACCTCGCGGGTTTACGGCATCTTGCCATTCGGACTACGCCATTCAGGGGCGCGGATATGTCAAAATCGGATAACGGGTGACCCCCGAACCCCACCAGGTCGGTACATTCTTGGTCTGCCGGTGCCGTACCGCACCGGACCATCTGCGCGAATCCCGTCCCTCCGCCGGAAAATCTTCGGCACATCTCGAAATGTGGACGGCCGGACAGGTGGGTGTCGTACGACACCCCTCCGTCCGGAGCCCCGCCGAGTCCCTCTGGACCTCCGCGCCGCCGGTGCCGCGCCCGTCAGTGGCGTGTCACCTCCGTGTGGCTTTCTGGTTCCGAGATGTGACCTTGCACCTATTGGACTCGTCGTGGGCGCCGTCCGTCCGGTAAGAAGGTTCTTTACACCCCTCATCCGGGGCTCAGGGCGCGTGTGCGGCGCGCCCGTCGCGCATGACCCGTGCGTATCCGCAATCGGGCCCTGCGCGGTGCCCGCCCACCCCTCACCAGGAGTGGTCGACCCTCAAACCATGCATACCTAAGGGGTAGAACAAGTGGCAGCGGAGATCGTCAATCCTCGCAGCGACGTCGGTACGGACCAGGACGGCGGGGCGGAGCCCCTCGACTCCTTCGATCCGGTGTTCGCTCTGCACCGTGGCGGCAAGATGGCTGTGCAGGCCACCGTGCCGATCCGCGACAAGGACGACCTTTCCCTCGCGTACACGCCCGGCGTCGCTCGCGTGTGCACCGCGATCGCGGAGCAGCCGGAGCTGGTCAACGACTACACATGGAAGTCCTCCGTCGTCGCCGTCGTCACCGACGGTACGGCGGTGCTCGGACTCGGGGACATCGGTCCCCAGGCCTCCCTCCCCGTGATGGAGGGCAAGGCGATCCTGTTCAAGCAGTTCGGCGGCGTCGACGCGGTCCCGCTCGCGCTCGACTGCACCGATGTGGACGAGATCGTGGAGACCGTGGTCCGGCTCGCTCCCTCCTTCGGCGGAGTCAACCTTGAGGACATCTCGGCGCCCCGGTGCTTCGAGATCGAGCGCCGCCTCCAGGAGCGTCTCGACATCCCGGTCTTCCACGACGACCAGCACGGCACGGCCGTGGTGACGCTCGCGGCACTGCGGAACGCGGCGCGGCTCAGCGGCCGGGAGATCGGGCAGCTGCGCGCCGTGATCTCGGGCGCCGGCGCGGCCGGCGTCGCCATCGCCAAGATGCTGATCGGGGCCGGCATCGGCGATGTGGCGGTCGCGGACCGCAAGGGCGTCGTCTCCGCCGACCGCGAGGACCTGACCCCGGTCAAGCGCGAGGTGGCCGGCTTCACCAACAAGGCCGGGATCAGCGGCACGCTGGAGCACGCGCTCAAGGGCGCGGACGTCTTCATCGGCGTCTCCGGCGGTACGGTCGCCGAGGAGGCCGTGGCTTCCATGGCCGAGGGTGCCTTCGTCTTCGCGATGGCCAACCCGAACCCCGAGGTGCACCCCGAGGTCGCGCGCAAGTACGCGGCGGTCGTCGCCACCGGGCGCTCGGACTTCCCGAACCAGATCAACAACGTGCTGGCCTTCCCCGGGATCTTCGCGGGCGCGCTCCAGGTGCGGGCCTCGCGGATCACGGAGGGGATGAAGATCGCGGCGGCGGAGGCGCTGGCCGCGGTCGTCGGGGACGATCTCGCGGCGGACTACGTGATCCCGTCGCCGTTCGACGAGCGCGTCGCCCCGGCGGTCACCGCGGCGGTGGCGGCAGCCGCCCGCGCGGAGGGCGTCGCCCGTCACTGACGTCGGCTGAGACGGCCCCGCCCGTTCGGGCGGGGCCGTTTCTTTTCCATCCATCCGCCCGCCCACCCGCCGGAAACTCGTGTGACGAGGTGCCCCTGGGGGGCTCGTGGCGGGCTGCGCCGCCCGGGTGCCCTTGGGCAAGAGGGCATGTGTCACAGAGCGGCCAGGTTCCGTCGGGGCGCCGACGCACCTATCGTCGGCAGCATGTTCGCTGTCTACGCCGCCCGAATCGACCGCGACCAGCCGCTCACCGGCCTTGAGTTGGGGGAGCGTCCGGCTCCCGAGGCCCGTCCCGGCTGGAGCACCATCGATGTGCGCGCCGCCTCCCTCAACCACCATGACCTCTGGTCCCTGCGGGGCGTCGGCCTCCCCGAGGACCGCCTGCCGATGATCCTCGGCTGTGACGCCGCCGGGGTCGACGCGGACGGCAACGAGGTCGTCCTGCACTCCGTCATCGGCCAGACCGGTCACGGCGTCGGCCCGAAGGAGCCGCGGTCCATCCTGACCGAGCGCTATCAGGGCACCTTCGCCGAGCAGGTCGCCGTGCCGACCTTCAATGTGCTGCCCAAGCCGAAGGAGCTGTCCTTCGCCGAGGCCGCCTGTCTGCCGACCGCGTGGCTGACGGCGTACCGGATGCTGTTCACCAACGCCGGGGTACGCCCCGGGGACTCGGTCCTCGTGCAGGGCGCGGGCGGCGGGGTCGCCACGGCCGCGATCGTGCTCGGCAAGGCGGCGGGGCTGAAGGTGTTCGCCACCAGCCGTGACGAGGCGAAGCGGAAGCGGGCGCTGGAGCTCGGGGCGGTGGAGGCCGTGGAGAGCGGGGCGCGGCTGCCGCAGCGGGTGGACGCCGTGATCGAGACGGTGGGCGCGGCGACGTGGTCCCACTCGGTGAAGTCGCTGCGGCCCGGCGGGACGATCGTCATCTCCGGCGCGACCAGCGGGGACCGGCCCTCGCACGCCGAGCTGACCCGGATCTTCTTCCTGGAGCTGAAGGTGGTCGGCTCCACCATGGGCACCAAGGACGAGCTGGAGGACCTGCTTTCCTTCTGCGCCACGACCGGGGTACGGCCCGTCATCGACGAGGTGCTGCCGATGGACCGGGCGCGGGAGGGCTTCGAACGGATGGAGTCCGGCGGGCAGTTCGGGAAGATCGTGCTGACGACGTCCTGAGGTTCCTCGGGGGAGCCGTGGGCGGGTCCGGGGGTTCCGGACCCGCCGGGGGCGGCGGTGAGCCCGCGTCGCCGGATTCGGCCGACCGGGGGCCGGTCCCCTTCCGGCGCGGTACGTGACCGCCGGCCCGCGAACTACCCCTTCGTCGGCCGCAGGATCGACGCGATGTCCGCCGCCGCCCGCGACAAGTGCTCCCGGCTCGCCCGGAGTTGGTCCGGGGTCACCCCGTGGTCGCGGGACAGGTCGCGGATGTCGTCGCGGAAGCGGTCGAGCAGGCGGTCGAGATCGCGGGCGGGATCGTCGGTGGTGGGTTCGTGGGCCCAGGCGGGGGTGTAGTCGGCGGGGAAGTCGGTCGTCGGGGCGGTGTAGGCCGGGGTGGGGCGGGGTGCCGTCCAGTCCTTGCTCAAGTCGCCCAGTTCCCTGGCCAGTTCGGTGAGGCCCTCGCGGACGCCCGCCGGCCAGTTGCCGCGCGCGAAGTGGTCCTGGACACGGCGGGCGACGCGCTGCATCTCCTCCTGCGCCTGGGCTCGGGCGCGGGCCTGGGCCTCCTGGGCCTGGTGGCGGGCGCGCTGGGCCTCCTCGCGGGCCCGGCGGCTCTCGTCCTTGGCGCGGCGGGCCTGCTCCTTCCACTCCTGCCGGACCCGACGCATCTCCTCCTTGGCGACGCGCCAGGCGTCCTTGTCGTCCCCGGCCGCTCCCCCCTCGCGAGCCTCGGACGCCGCGGCCCGCATCTCGCGGCGCAGATCGCCCGCCGCCCCGCGCACGTCGGCCTTGATCTCGGCCGCCAGTTCCGCCACCGACTCGCGGATCTCCAGTTCCAGGTCGGCCAGCTCGCCGCCGCGGTCCGCCAGTTCGGCGCGGCCCGTGTCCGTGATGGAGTACACCTTGCGGCCGCCCTCGGAGGTGTGGGTGACCAGGCCCTCGGCCTCCAGCTTGGCCAGGCGGGGGTAGACGGTGCCGGCCGAGGGGGCGTACAGCCCCTGGAAGCGCTCCTCCAGGAGGCGGATCACCTCGTAGCCGTGGCGCGGGGCCTCGTCCAGCAGCTTGAGCAGGTACAGGCGCAGGCGGCCATGGGCGAAGACGGGGGGCATGTCAGAGCACCTTCTTGTCGGTCGGGCCGTCGGTCGGGCCGTCGGTCGGGCGGGTGTCCTGCCAGTCCTCGGCGGACGGGCGCCGTAGCAGAGCGATCGCACCGGAGACCGTGGTGGCCCGGAGGCGGCCCGTGCCCGCGCCCAGGCGACCGGTGATCTTGTGGGCGCCCCACTGGCCGTGCACCCGCAGCCCCTCGAAGGCGTTGGAGATCCGGCCGCTCGCCGTGTTCGCCTCCACCTCGGCGTCCGCCGGGTGCGGCAGCCGGATGGCGATCTCGCCCGAGACGCTGGTGAGATGGACGTCCGTCGGGCCGTCCGGGTCCAGGTCCACGATCATCGAGCCGCTGACCGAGTCCGCCCGGACCGAGGGGCCCGAGCCCTCTATGACGGTCAGGTCGCCGGAGACCGAGGCGAAGCGCAGCTCGCCGGTGACCGCCTGCGCCTCCAGGTTCCCCGACACGGTGTTCGCCTGGACCGGCCCGGAGAGGCCGACCAGGGCGGTGTCGCCGGTGACGCCCCTGACCACCGTCGTGCCCCGGATGCCGGAGACCACGGCGCCGGCGCCGACCGCGCCCACCTCCACCCGGGCGTCCGCGGGGACCGTCAGGGAGACGACCGCGCTGCGGCGCCAACTGCTGCGGTCCAGGAGCTTCGTGAAGCCCTGCCAGGTCAGGTCCTCGTACCCCACCGTCAGGACCTCGCCCTCCTGGGTGACCGTCAGCGGCGGGCCCTTGATGTCGGACACCTCCAGACGTGCGGGGCCCTCCTCCACCCCCACCACGTTCACCGTGCCGCCCGCGATGCGGACCTGGACGGTGCCCACGGGGGCGTCGAAGGTCAGCTTCTGCGGCTCGGCGACGGACCACTCGGACATGGGGGACCTCCTCGGCCGTACGGCGTCTGGACGCGCCATATCGCGTCCACCAGAAACACGATATATCGTGGACTCGCGAAGTCAAGACACTCTTGGGGGTGAGCCGCCCCGCGCATTGCATACGCTGGTGACGACGCCGACGCCTGTCCCGCCGGCTCGGACGCATACGCACACCCAGGAGACGCAATCCCATGTACTTCACCGACCGCGGCATCGAGGAGCTGGAGAAGCGGCGTGGCGAGGAGGAGGTCACCTTCGAGTGGCTCGCCGAGCAGCTGCGCACCTTCGTGGACCTCAACCCAGACTTCGAGGTGCCCGTGGAGCGCCTGGCCACGTGGCTCGCCCGCCTCGACGACGAGGACGACGAATAGACGGGCAAGCGGGAGAGGAAAACGGGAGGGGAAAGCGGGAGAGGAAGCAGACGAAGGGCCCGGTTCCGTGCGGAACCGGGCCCTTCGTCGCTGCCGTGCCGAGGCCTACGCCTCGAACACCTCACGCACCAGCTGCTCCTGCTCGGCCTGGTGGCGCTTGGCGGAGCCCACCGCCGGGGACGAGGAGTGCGGGCGCGAGATGCGCCGCAGCCGCTCGCCGGCCGGGATGTCCGCGCCGACCGCCAGGTCGAGGTGGTCGATCAGGTTGAGCGCGATGAACGGCCAGGCACCCTGGTTCGCCGGCTCCTCCTGGACCCACAGGTACTTCTCGGCGTTCGGGTACTTGTTGACCTCCGCCTGGAGCTCGGCACCCGGCAGGGGGTAGAGGCGCTCGATGCGGATGATCGCGGTGTCCGTGGCGCCGCGCTTCTTCCGCTCGTTCTCCAGGTCGTAGTAGACCTTGCCCGCGCAGAAGACGACCCTGCGGACCGCGGCCGGGTCGGCCGAGGCGTCGCCGATGACCGGGCGGAAGCCGCCGGTCGTGAACTCCTCCGCCTTGGAGGCGGCGGCCTTCAGGCGCAGCATCGACTTCGGAGTGAAGACGACCAGCGGCTTGTGGGCCGGGTTGTGCACCTGCCACCGCAGGAGGTGGAAGTAGTTCGACGGCGAGGTGGGCATGGCCACCGTCATGTTGTTCTGGGCGCACAGCTGGAGGAACCGCTCCGGGCGCGCGGACGAGTGGTCCGGGCCCTGGCCCTCGTAGCCGTGCGGCAGCAGCAGGACGACGCCGGAGGTCTGGCCCCACTTCTGCTCGGCCGAGGAGACGAACTCGTCGACGACCGTCTGGGCGCCGTTGACGAAGTCGCCGAACTGGGCCTCCCACATCACCAGCGCGTCGGGACGCGCGAGCGAGTAGCCGTACTCGAAGCCCATGGCCGCGTACTCGGACAGCAGCGAGTTGTAGACGTTCAGCCGCGCCTGGTCCTCGGAGAGGTACTGGAGCGGGGTGTACTCCTCGCCGGTCTCCCGGTCGATCAGCACCGCGTGGCGCTGGCCGAAGGTGCCGCGCTGGGAGTCCTGGCCCGCGAGGCGGACCGGGGTGCCGTCGAGCAGCAGGGAGCCGATGGCCAGCGTCTCGCCCATGCCCCAGTCGATGGTGCCGTCCTCGACCATCGCCGCACGGCGCTGCAACTGCGGCAGCAGTCGCGGGTGCACGGTGATGTGCTCGGGGATGTTGACCTGGGACTCGGCGATCCGCTTGACGACCTCGGCGGACACGGCGGTCGGCACGGTGGCCGGGAAGCCGTCCTGGGCCTCCTGGGGGGCACCGGCGGCCGGCTGCGAGGTGGCCTCGCGGACCTCGGTGAAGACCTTCTCCAGCTGGCCCTGGTAGTCCTGGAGGGCCTGCTCGGCCTCTTCCAGGGTGATGTCGCCACGACCGATCAGGGACTCGGTGTAGAGCTTGCGCACCGAGCGCTTCTTGTCGATCAGGTCGTACATCAGCGGCTGGGTGAAGGCCGGGTTGTCCGACTCGTTGTGACCGCGGCGGCGGTAGCAGATGAGGTCGATCACCACGTCCTTGTTGAACGCCTGGCGGAACTCGAACGCCAGTCGGGCGACGCGGACGACGGCCTCCGGGTCGTCGCCGTTCACGTGGAAGATCGGGGCCTCGATCATGCGGGCCACGTCCGTCGCGTACATGGAGGAACGCGAGGACTCGGGGGCCGCGGTGAAGCCGACCTGGTTGTTGATGACGATGTGCACGGTGCCGCCGGTGCGGTAGCCGCGCAGCTGCGACATGTTCAGGGTCTCGGCCACCACGCCCTGGCCCGCGAAGGCCGCGTCGCCGTGGATCGCCACCGGCAGGACGGTGAAGTCCGTGCCGCCCTTGTTGATGATGTCCTGCTTGGCGCGGGCGACGCCCTCCAGGACCGGGTCGACCGCCTCCAGGTGGGAGGGGTTGGCGACCAGCGAGACCTTGATCTGCTCGCCGTCCAGGCCGGTGAAGGTGCCGTTGGCGCCCAGGTGGTACTTGACGTCGCCGGAGCCGTGCATCGACTTCGGGTCGAGGTTGCCCTCGAACTCGCGGAAGATCTGCGCGTACGACTTGCCGACGATGTTGGCGAGCACGTTCAGGCGGCCGCGGTGGGCCATGCCGATGACGACCTCGTCCAGGCGGGACTCGGCGGCGGAGTCGATGACCGCGTCGAGCAGCGGGATGACGGACTCGCCGCCCTCCAGGGAGAAGCGCTTCTGGCCGACGTACTTGGTCTGCAGGAAGGTCTCGAACGCCTCGGCGGCGTTCAGCCGGCGCAGGATGCGCAGCTGCTCCTCGCGCTCCGGCTTGGCGTGGCCGCGCTCGACCCGGTCCTGGATCCACTTGCGCTGCTTGGGGTCCTGGATGTGCATGAACTCGATGCCGGTGGTGCGGCAGTACGAGTCGCGGAGCACACCGAGGATGTCGCGCAGCTTCATCATCGACTTGCCGGCGAAACCACCGACGGCGAACTCGCGCTCCAGGTCCCACAGGGTGAGGCCGTGCTCGACGATGTCCAGGTCGGGGTGCTTGCGCTGGCGGTACTCCAGCGGGTCGGTGTCGGCCATGACGTGGCCGCGGACCCGGTAGGAGTGGATCAGCTCGAAGACGCGGGCGGCCTTGGTGACGTCGTCGTCGTGGGACGCGTCGATGTCCTTGAGCCAGCGGACCGGCTCGTAGGGGATGCGCAGCGCCTCGAAGATCTCGTCGTAGAACTTGTTCTCGCCGAGCAGCAGGTTGGCGACCTGGCGCAGGAACTCGCCGGAGGCGGCGCCCTGGATGACCCGGTGGTCGTAGGTCGACGTGAGGGTCATGACCTTGGAGACACCGAGCTTGTTCAGGGTGTCCTGGCTGGTGCCCTGGAACTCGGCCGGGTAGTCCATGGAGCCGACGCCCATGATCACGGACTGGCCGGGCATCAGGCGCGGCACGGAGTGCACGGTGCCCAGGCCGCCGGGGTTGGTCAGGGAGACCGTGACCCCGGTGAAGTCGTCCATGGTCAGCTTGCCCTCGCGGGCGCGGCGGACGATGTCCTCGTAGGCCTGCCAGAACTCGAAGAAGTTCAGCGTCTCGGCCTTCTTGATCGCCGCGACGACGAGCTGGCGGTCGCCGTTGGGCTTGACCAGGTCGATGGCGAGACCGAGGTTGACGTGCGCCGGCTTGACCAGGGTCGGCTTGCCGTCCTTGACGGCGAACGAGTGGTTCATCGCCGGCATGGCCTTGATGGCCTGCACCATCGCGTACCCGATGAGGTGCGTGAAGGAGATCTTCCCGCCGCGGGCGCGCTTGAGGTGGTTGTTGATGACGATGCGGTTGTCGAACAGCAGCTTCACCGGGACGGCGCGGACCGAGGTGGCGGTCGGCATCTCCAGCGAGGCGTCCATGTTCTTGGCGACCGCGGCGGCCGGGCCGCGCAGGGTGACCTGCTCGGGGCCGGCGGGGGCCTCGGCGGCGGGAGCGGCCTTCGCGGGCGAAGCGGGCGCCTGTGCGGGTTGCGCCGGCTTGGCCGGGGAGGGGGCCGCCTTCGCCGCGGGAGCCGCGGGAGCGGGCGCCGGAGCAGGGGCCGCGGCGGGCTTCGGGGCCGCCGGGGCCGCGGGCGCCGGGGCGGCCTGGGCGGGGGTCTCCGTGACCCCCGCGGCCGCAGTACCCGCCGGAGCGGGCGTGGCGGGCGCGCCCGGCTTGTAATCGGCGAAGAAGTCCCACCAGGCGCGGTCTACCGAATTCGGGTCCTGGAGGTACTGCTGATAGATCTCGTCGACGAGCCACTCGTTCGCGCCGAACGAGGCCGCGGGGTTCTTCCCGGCGGCTTGGTCGTCGGTGGAGATGCTCGAATTACTGGGGGACTGTGGCGACACGGCGGCAACCGCCCTCTTCCGCTTCACAAGGTGATGGACAGCGGGAATAAAGGCTACGCCTTGGAGACGGGGAAGGTCAGGTCGGGCCCGTTCATCGTCGTGTAAGTCACACCGAGAATCTTGTTTCAGGGCTTGAAATGGCGGGAAACAAGCGTGGTTCCGGACGTGCGAGGGTGCACCGGTCCAGCCCTGCGCCCCCGGCTTCTGCGGGCGGCGCGGGCTTGCGCCGATCACACGTGTCCAGCTGCGCGGGAAGGGCGCGGACGCTGGTGGATCTTGCGCTTCCGCGGGAACTTTACGTCAACTTGAAGGGGAGTCCAGCCCCGGAAGGGTGACGATGATCCGGCAGCCCCGCTCGGATTCGGCCACGCCGATCCGGCCGCCGTGCAGATCCACCGCCCAGCGGGCGATCGCGAGCCCGAGGCCCGTGCCGCCGTCGCTGCCCGGACCGTGCGGCCGGGTCACGGCGCCCCGGTTGAACCGCTCGAAGACGCGGTGCCACTCCGAACGCGGGATTCCCGGGCCCTCGTCCAGGATCTCCAGCTCCAGCGACTGGGGCTGGGGCCCGCGCCGGGCCTTCACGGTCACCCGGCCGTGCGGCGGGCTGTGCTTGACCGCGTTGTCGATCAGGTTGGCGACGACCTGGTGGATCCGCTCGGGGTCCGCGTGCGCGGTCAGCTCCGGCGGGGAGACGTCCAGGTGCAGATGGACGTCGGTACGCGTGTGGCTGCCGGAGCCGGTGGCCATGCCCGCACGCGCCGAGGCGACCATGTTGGCCTCCTTGAGCACGCCCGACAGGTACGGCCACACCTCGAAGCGCCGCATCTTCAGCGGTACGACGCCGTTGTCGAGCCGGGACAGGTCCAGCAGGGTCTCCACCAGGCGGCCGAGCCGCTCGGTCTGCCTCAGGGCCGTCCGCATGGTCTCCGGATCGGCCTCGGTGACCCCGTCGACGATGTTCTCCAGCACGGCGCGCAGCCCGGCGATGGGGGTGCGCAGTTCGTGCGAGACGTTCGCGACCAGTTCCTTGCGCTGGCGGTCCTGGGCCTCCAGCTCGTCGGCCATGACGTTGATCGTCTGCGCCAGGTCGCCCAGCTCGTCCCGCCGGGTCTCGCGCACCCGGCGGGTGTAGTCGCCCTCCGAGATGGCACGGGCGACCGTGTTCATCTCGTCCAGCGGCATGGTGAGCGAGTGCGCCACGAACTGGGTGATCAGCAGGGTGGCGATCATCGAGAACACCGTGATGAAGCGCAGCTCCGTCTTGGTGTGCACGGCGACGATCGACAGACCGGTGGTGATCAGCACCGCGATGACGACGAGCGCGCCCAGCTTGGTCTTGATCGAGAACGGGCGTACGCCGCCCCAGGGCTCCTCCGTGCGGGCCCCGGGGCTCCTCCGTGCGGCCTGGCGCCCGCTCGCGCTCACGGGTTCGGTGTCTCCAGCGCGTAGCCCACACCGTGCACGGTGCGGATGCGCTCGGCGCCGATCTTGCGGCGCAGCGCCTTGATGTGGCTGTCGACGGTGCGGGTGCCGGAGGCGTCCGCCCAGTCCCACACCTCGGCCAGCAGCTGCTCCCGGGAGAGGACCGCGCGCGGGGTGTTGGCCAGGCACACGAGCAGGTCGAACTCCGTCGGGGTCAGGTGGACGTCCTCCGCCTTCACCCGTACCCGGCGCTGCGCGTGGTCGATCTCCAGCTCGCCGAGGCGCAGGATGCCGGAGCGCGGCGTGGAGGCGGCGATGGCGGCCCGCTCCACCCGGCGCAGCAGCACGTGCACCCGCGCGGCCAGCTCGCGCATGGAGAACGGCTTGGTCATGTAGTCGTCGGCGCCGACCCCGAGCCCGACCAGCATGTCCGTCTCGTCGTCCCGCGCGGTCAGCATCAGCACCGGCACCGGGCGCTGGGCCTGCACGCGCCGGCAGACCTCCAGGCCGTCGAAGCCCGGCAGCATGATGTCGAGGATCAGCAGGTCGGGCTGCCATGCCTCGGCCGTGTCCACGGCGGCCGGTCCGTCGGCCGCCGTCTGCACGAGGAAACCCTCGGCACGGAGCCGGGCCGCGATGGCGTCGACGATCGTGGGATCGTCCTCGACGACCAGCACCCGGCGCTGGGCGCCCGGGGTGGTGGTCGGCGCCGCCGCGCCGCTCTGGGAGGTGTGTGTCTGCTCCATCGCCCGCCCCTGCTTGTTGCTTTCCGGAACCCGTGGGGTGATCCCATGTCTGCGATCGACGCGAAAGATCCGCGTCAGGGCAGCACATTACGGGGATCGGCCGTGCCGTCGCTATCCAGGGCGGACACCGAGGTGCACGGCGTCCGGAACTCCCCGGGCAACGGGCACCTCTTCGGTACGCACCCGATGGAACCCGGCATTCCGCAAGGTTCCTTCAAATTCCGGAGACGGCTCGGCCGACCATACGGCAAGTACCCCGCCGGGCCTCAACACCCGTGCGCAGGAGGCCAGTCCGGCCGGTGAGTACAGGCTTTCGTTGTCCTCGGTGACCGTCCATCCGGGGCCGTTGTCGATGTCCAGACACAGGGCGTCGAACGTGTCCGATGTCTCATTGACGTAACGGACCAGATCGGACTCAAGGATCTCGGTGCGGGGGTCGGCGAGGGCGGCGGAGGTCAGCTCGGACAGGGGGCCCGCGCGGTGCCAGCCGATGACGGCGGGCTCCCGCTCCACGACCGTGATCCGCCCCCAGCGGGGGTCCTCGGACGCGTGTGCGAGTGAGAATCCGACGCCCAGGCCGCCGATCAGCACGGCCGGTGCCGGGCGCCCGTCGAGGGCGCCGTACGCCGCGTCGATCAGCAGCCGCTCCGAGCGGCCGTCCGAAGTGTCCATGAGGAAGCAGCCGTTGGCGATGATCTGGAGCAGCGCGCCGTGTCTGCGCAGCGCCACTTCGCCGTACGGCCCCACGCGCCGGTCCAGCACCACGGGGGAGTCGTCTGGGGCAGCCATGGGTCCATCCTGCTTGAACAAGGCTTTGCTTTCACGGCAATTACGGATGTCGGGCCGGGGGCACGGGCCCCGGACGCCGCCGAAACGTATGAGGTTGCCGTGAAACCGCTCTCCCGTGACGCCGGTCATGGACAGCGGCTTCCCGCGGCCCCGAGGGTGGGGGCGACGGAAGGAGCGCCACCGTGGAACGGATCGCGCCGGACCCCGTGGGCGCCGACCTGCTGGACGGTGTGCCCCGCCAGCGGGCCGCCATGCCCTCGGCGCCGCCGGCCCGCCGCCTCGCGGTGCCGCGCGTACGACCCTGGCTGCTGCTGCCGACGCCCGCCGGGACGCCGTTCACCTTCGGCTACGCGGCCCTCCTGGCCTTCACCTCCCTGATCGCCGCCCTGGCGCCCCCCTCCCTGGTGTACGCCCTCTACCAGGGCTCCAGTACGGACGTTTCCCATCTGGTGCGCTCGCCCGCGGTGGTGCTGGTGGCCAGCGCGCTGTGGATCGCGGGCGGCCTCGTCTCGCCGTACGCCGTCGCGTTCGTCCTCGTGCTGACGGCCCTGGAGCGGCGCATAGGCGGTGGCCGGGCGGCCTGCGTCTTCCTGGCCGGGCACGTCCTCGCGACCCTGGCCACCGAGGTCCCGGTGGGCCTCGCGGTCCTGGCCGGCCGCCTCCCGGTCACCTCCCTGCACCGCCTGGACTACGGCATCAGCTTCGGCGTGGCCGCGAGCACCGGCGCCCTGGCCGGTCTCCTGGCCCCGTGGCTCCGCTGGCCCCTCCTCGCCTTCGCGGCGGGCGTCCTCCTGGACGACCTGCTGGCCTACGAGGACCCCATGACGAACTGGGGCCACCTGATCGCCCTGACGATCGGCGTGTCGGCCTGGCCCGCCACACGCCGTTGGGCGGGCGTTCGAAACCCCTCCCGCCTGCGCGAACGAAGTGATCGCTGACAGCGAACAGCCGCCTGGGAACATTCCCCGTGCATCAAACATTGAGTCGGCATAGCTCAAGTTGACTGCCGAAGGGGAGATCATGGCTGCTGAGTCACCGGCGTTCACGCTTGTCCTGCCCGTGCTGCCGCTCGACGACGAGGTCGTGCTGCCCGGCATGGTGGTCCCGCTGGACCTGAGCGATGCCGAGGTCCGCGCCGCGGTGGAGGCCGCGCAGGCCGCCGCGCGCTCGGAACCCGGCAAGCCCAAGGTGCTGCTGGTGCCACGCGTCGACGGCACGTACGCCAAGACCGGTGTGCTGGGCACGGTCGAGCAGGTCGGCCGACTCGCCGACGGCGACCCCGGCGCGCTGATCCGCGGCCGCAGCCGCGTCCGCATCGGCGCCGGAACCACCGGACCCGGCGCCGCCCTGTGGGTCGAGGGCGCCCAGGTGGACGAGACCCTGCCCGACCCGCTGCCCGGCCAGGTCGCCGAACTCGTCAAGGAGTACAAGGCGCTGGCCACCAGCTGGCTGCGCAAGCGCGGCGCCTGGCAGGTCGTGGACCGCGTCCAGGCCATCGACGGCGTCGCCGCGCTCGCCGACAACTCCGGCTACTCGCCCTTCCTGACCACCGAGCAGAAGGTCGAACTCCTGGAGACCGCCGACCCGGTGGCCCGCCTCAAGCTCGCCACCCAGCTGCTGCGCGACCACCTCGCCGAGCAGGAGGTGGCCGAGACCATCGCCAAGGACGTCCAGGAGGGCGTCGACAAGCAGCAGCGCGAGTTCCTGCTGCGCCGTCAGCTGGAGGCCGTCCGCAAGGAGCTGCGCGAGCTGAACGGCGACCAGGGGGGCGAGGAGTCCGACGACTACCGCGCCCGCGTGGAGGCCGCCGACCTGCCCGAGAAGGTCCGCGAGGCCGCGCTCAAGGAGGTCGACAAGCTGGAGCGGTCCTCCGACCAGTCTCCCGAGGGCAGCTGGATCCGTACCTGGCTGGACACCGTCCTGGAGATGCCCTGGAGCGAGCGGACCGAGGACGCGTACGACATCCGGGGCGCCAAGTCCGTGCTCGACGCGGAACACGCGGGCCTGGAGGACGTCAAGGAGCGCATCACCGAGTACCTCGCCGTGCGCAAGCGGCGCGGCGACCGCGGACTCGGCGTGATCGGCGGCCGGCGCGGGGGTGCCGTGCTCGCGCTCGTCGGCCCGCCCGGCGTCGGCAAGACCAGCCTGGGCGAGTCCGTCGCGCACGCCATGGGCCGCAAGTTCGTCCGCGTCGCGCTCGGCGGCGTCCGCGACGAGGCCGAGATCCGCGGTCACCGCCGTACGTACGTCGGCGCGCTGCCCGGCCGGATCGTGCGCGCCATCAAGGAGGCCGGGTCGATGAACCCGGTGGTGCTCCTGGACGAGATCGACAAGGTGGGCTCGGACTTCCGGGGCGATCCGGCCGCCGCCCTCCTGGAAGTGCTCGACCCGGCGCAGAACCACACGTTCCGCGACCACTACCTGGAGGTCGAACTCGACCTGTCCGACGTCGTCTTCCTGGCCACCGCCAACGTCCTGGAGGCGATCCCGGAGGCCCTTGCCGACCGAATGGAGATCGTCCGCCTGGACGGCTACACCGAGGACGAGAAGGTCGTCATCGCCCGGGACCACCTGCTCCCGCGCCAGCTGGAGCGGGCCGGTCTCGACGAGGGCGAGGTCACCCTGGAGGAGAGCGCGCTGCGCAAGCTCGCGGGCGAGTACACGCGCGAGGCGGGCGTGCGCACTCTGGAGCGCTCGATCGCCCGGCTGCTGCGCAAGGTGGCGGCCCAGCACGAACTGGGCGAGCGGGAGCTGCCGTGCGCCATCGCCGACGAGGACCTGCGCGGCCTGATCGGGCGGCCGCACCATGTGCCCGAGTCGGCGCAGGACCCGGCCGAGCGCCGTACGGCCGTCCCCGGGGTGGCGACCGGGCTCGCGGTCACCGGCGCGGGCGGCGACGTGCTCTTCGTGGAGGCCTCCCTCGCCGACCCGGAGACGGGCGCGGCGGGCCTGACCCTCACCGGTCAGCTGGGCGACGTGATGAAGGAGTCGGCGCGGATCGCGCTGAGCTTCCTGCGCAGCCACGGCGCCGAACTGGGGCTCCCGGTGACCGACCTGAAGGACCGGGGCGTGCACATCCACTTCCCGGCGGGCGCGGTCCCGAAGGACGGTCCGAGCGCGGGTGTCACGCTGACCACCGCCCTGGCGTCGCTGCTCTCGGGGCGCCAGGTGCGCACGGACGTGGCGATGACCGGCGAGGTCTCGCTGACCGGCCGGGTGCTGCCCATCGGCGGCGTGAAGCAGAAGCTGCTCGCCGCCCAGCGTGCCGGGGTGACCACCGTGATCATCCCCAAGCGCAACGAGCCCGACCTGGACGACGTCCCGGCCGAGGTGCTGGACAAGCTCGACGTCCACACCGTGACCGACGTCCGCCAGGTCCTGGAGCTGGCGCTCGCGCCCGCGGCCGACGGCGCGGCGCCGGAGGTTCCCCTGGCGGCGTGACGCGGAGACCGCGGGCGGGGGACGGGCGGGACCCGGGTCCCGTGAGGGAGGCCCGGGTCCTCGCCGCGCGCACGCCCGGCTCGGTGAGCCGGGCGTGGCGGGGCGTGGCGGAGGGAGCCCGAGGGCTGCCGTCGGGCCGTCAGCCGTTGGCGAGCGCCTGGACGCGGTCGAGCGCGCCGTTGAAGTAGTCGTGGTCGCCGACGGTCGGGCCGGAGGAGGTGTACTGCCACATCGTGTAGTACGACCATCCGGCCGGCAGCGTCCCCACGGTCGAGGCGTAGCGGGCGACCCACAGCGGGTTGCTGCTCGCGAAGCCCGCGTAGTTGCCGGTGCACTCGGTCCACCAGCTGGTGGCGGTGTAGATCACGGCGTCACGACCGGTGAGGGACTTGTAGGTGTTGAGGAAGTCCGCGATCCAGCTGACCATCTGGCCGGCCGTCTTGCCGTAGCAGTCGGCGCCGTACGGGTTCCACTCGATGTCGAGCACGCCCGGCAGGGTCTTGCCGTCCTTGGACCAGCCGCCGCCGTGCGCGACGAAGTAGCTCGCCTGGGTGGCGCCGCTGGTGGTGTCCGGGGTCGCGAAGTGGTACGAGCCGCGGATCATGCCCACGTTGTACGAGCCGTTGTACTGCTGGGCGAAGTACGGGTTCGTGTAGTACGTGCCCTCCGTCGCCTTCGTGTACGCCCAGCGGACACCGCTGTTGTACAGGGTGGACCAGGCGACGTTGCCCTGGTAGCCGGAGACGTCCACACCCTCGGTCTGGGTGGCGTCGGCGCCCGTGGGGGTGCCGTGCGTGCCGTCGTGGGCCGCGACGGTCTCGCCCATGTAGGCGGTGCCGCGGGCGGGCGTGGACGCGGCCTGGGCGGTGGTGAGGGGGAGTGCGCAGGCCGCCGCCGCGAGCAGGGCCGTGACCAGGACGGCCAGTGGGCGCGGGCGGAGTGAACGGGGTCTGGGCGCGGACATGACGTGCCTCCGGGGAGGGTGGGGTGTAAGTGGGGGGGACCATGGCAGTGACCTCGGAAGAGGTGCACTGTCGTGGGCATGTCATTCAATGCCTGACGAAAAAGCTACGCACGTAGATAGCGGCGTGGGAAGGGGGTCCGGCCGCCGCCGTTGGTCTACGCCTGCGAAATACTTACGGAGCTGCGGCAATGGCGGCGTCGGGCAGAAACTTTCAGGACCGCGAAACCGATCAGGGGTGTGACGTGCACGAGGACGGAAACGGCGCAGAGACTCGCGTCGCCGGGCAGGTGACGCCCAGTGGTGCGGACCAGGAGTTCCTCGCGCTCGAACGGGAGTTGACCGTACTGCTGCGACGCGCCCGCGCCAACCAGGGCGAGATGGCCCGGGAGGTCCACCCCGACCTGGAGTCCTCCGCCTACGGGCTGCTGATCCGGCTGAACGAGCACGGCGGCCGGCGGGCCACCGAACTCGCCGGTTACTTCGGCGTCGGCAAGGCCACCATGTCCCGCCAGTTGCGCGCCCTGGAGGAGCTGGGCCTGATCACCCGCGAACCCGACCCCGCCGACGGTCGCGCCTGGCTCGTCACCCTCACCGAGGAGGGCCGCCGCCGCGTCGACACGGTCCGCGAGGCCCGCCGCGCCCGGTACGTCAGCCAGCTCGCCCACTGGGACCGCCGGGAGGTGGCCGAGCTGGCCCGGCTGCTGCACCAGTTGAACGGGGTCATGGAGAAATAGCCCGCGCCGTCCGGGGGGTCACAGCTCGACGTACACCACCGTCGCGTCGTCGTGCGTCTTGCTCCGGCCCAGGAACGCCCGCTCCTCCCGGTCCGCCGTCTCCAGCTGCCGTACCCGGTCGACCAGTGAGCGGGCGCCGTCCTCGGCGAGGACGCCGAACAGGTCCGTCCAGTCGCCCTGGCGGAACTTCTCCGTCCAGCGGGTCGCGCCGTCCGTCAGGGCGGCCAGCGCGCCGACCTCGCTCCGGGGCACGGCGCCGGTCACCGCGCGGGCGGCCACGGAGGGGTCCGCGGCGGCCGTGAAGAAACCGCCCTCCTTGTTGCGCAGGTTCGCGTCCACCAGGGCGTCGGTGGCGAGGGCCGAGCGGGGGAGCCGGGCGAGCCGGTCGTCCAGGACCGGGGTGACCTCGCCGGAGGGCGAGCGCAGCAGCAGCGCCGAGTCGGAGAGCACCAGGTACTCGACCGTCTCGGCGGACCAGCGGGTCAGCACCACGGTTGCCTGCGGGGTGCGCGGGTGAGAAAGGTCACAGGTATCCGCATGGGCGTGCGCGGTGCGCTCGATCGCCCGGGAAAGGATGTCCGCCGGCCTCAGATCTCGGCCGGAAACGGTCAGTTCGGTCAGCGCGCCGCCGAGCCGCGCCGTGAACCAGGGGACGGAATGCAGACAGCCCGTCTCCCCGGCGGGCGGCGTCACCCCGTCCAGCAAGATCACGCAACCGCCCTGTCCGGAGGCGGGTAGTCCGACATCCGCGAAGTCCTCGTTGGGTCGGGTCGCGTCGCCGGGTTCCGAAACGAGATCAGTGCGCATCCAGCCAGTCTGCACGAGCCCTTCACGGCATCCCCCAAAGGCTGGCAATCGCCGTCGGATTGGCGTGCTCACGCAGGTCAGGCGCCTGGTTTGGGTGGGAATGGGGCACTCCGAAAAAGCGCGGTGGCGAATACTGCCAAACCCTGCCGCGCGCGTCCAACCGGCCTGCCGTGCGACGGCCCCGCACACGCCAGAGGAACTTGCCCGTCAACTCCCCTCCGATGTTCACTCCTTCGGGTGGCGGGTCAGGTGATGCGCGACCACCGCCCACCGGCGCTGGGAGGGTCGGGAACCGTACGAACCGGGTGCACGCACCACTTGGCACCGAGCTGACGGGGCGCCACCCGGGCCCTTGGGTAGACGAGTTCAGGAATGCGAGCACCGGTGCAGAAGAAGCGGCCTCGGCGCACAGGCAGGCAGACGGCCCCCGAGAAGGCCGTCCCCGAGACTCCCGTGGGCACCGGCCGGCCCACGCATGTGCGCAACCGGCTGATCGTCGCCGTGGCGGTCGTGGCCGCCGCGGTCGCCGCCGCCGGAGTCCCCTCCCTCCTCACCGCGTCCTCGGACGTCAGTGACTCCCAGGAACTGGTGACGCTGGCCGCCCGCACCCAGGACGCCCTCGCCCTCGCCAATTCCCTGGCCGACGAGCGCGACGAGGTCACCTCCTACATCGCGGCCGGGCGCCCCGAGTCGAAGGCGCCCTCCAAGGACCGCAGCACCCGTGTCGACCGCCAGGTGGAGGACCTGCGCGCCGACAGCGGCACCCCGGCGGACCTGCGCGGCGACCTCGACCGCATCGCGACCGTCCGGCGCGCCGCCCTCACCGGCAAGAGCACGGCGCTCCAGGCCCACCAGGCGTACTCGGCGACGATCACCGAGCTGCACCGGGTCGCGGAGCAGCTGGCCGAGCAGATGCCGCCGCGGGCCGGTTCCGGCGCGTACGCGCTCGCCGAACTGGACAGCGCCGTACAGCAGTCCGCCGCCGCCCGCGGCCTGCTGCTCGCCGCGCTCGACGTCCCGGCCACCACCCAGACGGTGATCAACCCCGTCACCGGCCTGCCCACCACCACCTCCGTGCCCACCGAGGCCGGCCGCAAGCAGCGCGACGCGCTCACCGCCGCCGCCCAGCAGGCCCGGCTGCGCTCCGACGCGGCCCTCGCCGACTTCCGCGAGACCGCGCCCAAGGCGGCCGTCGACGCGTTCGACTCCACGGTCACCGGCGCCGACGTCAACTCGGCCGAGAAGTACCTGGACACCTTCACCGCCCAGCCGACCTTCCCCGACGGCGCGCCGGCCGTCAGCGCCGCCAAGCTGGACGCGGCCCTGTCCGGCCGTATCGACCTGATGCGCGGCGCGGAGTCGGCCCTCTACGAGCACCGCACCCAGGCCCTGGAGAAGCTGCGCGACGACGACGTCACCGCGCTGGAGATCCGTGTCGCCGTCCTCGGCGCGCTGATGCTGGTCGCGGTCGGCCTCGCCACCGCCATGGCCCGCACCCTCACCCGCCCGCTGTCGGTGCTGCGCCGCGGCACGGCCCGGCTCGCCGAGCCCGGCGACGCGGCCACCCGCGAACCCATCGCCTTCACGGGCCGCAACGACGAGTTCGCACAGGTCGTCCGCTCCGTCAACGCGCTGCACGCGCACGCCGTCGCCCTGCACGAGCGGGTCGCCACCCTGGAGACCGACCGCAAGCACCTGGTCGGGCAGCGGCAGAAGATGGCCGACGCCCGCGAGGAACTGCGCGCCGAACTCGCCGAGGCGTCGGCCGCGCTGGGGCGGGTGCGCGCGAGCATCGGCGGCACCTTCGTCAACCTGGCGCTGCGCACCCTCGGCCTGGTCGAGCGCCAGCTCGCCGTCATCGAGGGCCTGGAGGACCGCGAGCAGGACCCCGAGCGCCTGTCCACCCTCTTCAAGCTGGACCACTTCGCCACGGTGATGCGCCGGCACAGCGAGAACCTGCTGGTCCTCGCGGGCACCGAGCATGTGCAGCAGCACCACGGGCCGGTGCCGCTGGTCGACGTGGTGCGGGCCGCGGTCAGCGAGATCGAGCGGTACGAGCAGGTGCGCATCGCCGCGCTGCCGCCGCACGCGCACATCGCCGGCTTCGCCGCGGACGACCTCTCGCACCTGCTGGCGGAACTGATGGAGAACGCCACCACGTTCTCCCCGCCGGAGGTGCCGGCCGAGGTCTCCGGCTGGCTGCTGGAGTCCGGCGAGGTCATGCTCTCCGTCCAGGACGAGGGCATCGGCATGGCCGAGGACCGCCTCACCCGGCTCAACGCGCGCCTCGCCGACTTCGACCCCGACTCCGCGTACGACCAGGAGGGCGACGACGGCCTCGGGCTCGGCCTGTACGTCGTGGCCCGCCTCGCCCACCGGCACGGGGTGCGGGTGCAGCTGCGCGAGCAGAAGCAGGGCGGGGTCGCGGCGGTCGTGGTCCTGCCGGCCCCGATCCTCGCCGAGGCCCCCGCCGCCGTACCCCCGCGGACCGTCACCTCCACCACCGGGACGTTCTCGCTGCCGGGAGCCACCGCCGAGGCCGACTCCAACGTGCTGCCGACGCGGCCGAAGGACGGGGCCGAGCAGCAGGACCCGCTGGTGGCGCTGGCGGAGAAGGCGGTGCGGGACGCCGGCGTGGAGCCGGAGCGGGAGGCGGCTCCGGGCCAGGACCCGGCGGCGGGGGAACCGGGCACGTCCGACGGGGCGGCGGCGGAGGCTGCCGAGGAGGCCGGGCACGAGTCGGCCGGCGGTCCCGCCGAGGAGACGACGCACGAGCAGGCAGGGCCCGGGCCGGAGGAGACGCACGCCCGTCCGAAGGCCCCGGTGGAGACCTTCGCCGAGACCACGATGGAACTGCTGCTCCCGCTCACGGACGAGCCGGTGGGCGCGCCGACGGACGAGTCGGCGGCTTCGGCGTCCGAGGCGTCCGAGGCTTCTGTGACTTCCACGGCCCCCGCGGCTCCGGCGGGACCCGCGGCGCGGCCGAGCGCCGAGCCCGCCGCCACGGAGCCGCCGGCCCCGGCCGCCGCCGAGCACACCGGCCACACGCGGCCGGAAGCCGAGGACGACGACGGCGAGGCCGAGGAGCGGCTCACCAGCAAGGGACTCCCCAAGCGCACGCCCAAGATCACCGCACCCGCCCCCCCGCCCCGCCAGCGCAGCACGAGCGTCGACGCCGAGGCCCTGCGCCGCAGGCTCGGTGGCTTCCGCCGAGGAGCACAGGCCGGCTACCGCGACGTAGAGGCAGAGATCGCAGACCATTCCGAAGAAGCCACGGGGGGCCCTGTCGAGGAGGCAAGCAGTTGACCGCTCCCAGTACCTTCGGGCTGAGCACGGAGGCCCGCAATCTGCACTGGCTGCTGACCAACCTGGTCGAGGAGGTCCCCGGCATCCAGTCCGTCGCCGTGGTCTCCTCGGACGGTCTGCTGCTGCTGTCGTCCGACCCGGGCCACAGCGGGCAGGCCCACCAGGCGCGGCCGGGCAAGGGCCCCCGCGGCTCCGCCGCCGACCTCGCCACCATCGTCTCCGGCATCGGCAGCCTCACCGTCGGCGCCGCCAAGCTGATGACGTACGGCGGGGTCAAGCACACCATGGTCGCCATGGAGGAGGGCAGCCTCTTCGTGATGTCCATCAGCGACGGCTCACTGCTCGGTGTGCACGGCTCCGCCGAGTGCGACATGAGCGTGGTCGCCTACCACATGGCGCTGTTCGTCGGCCGCGCCGGCCACGTCCTCACCCCGGAACTCCGCAGCGAGTTGCGCAAGTCCATGGAGTCGGCGGGGAGCGCGCGATGAGCGGCACGCCGAAGAAGCTCCCCGTGCGCGGGGGCGAGCGCAAACCCTCCCGCGTGCGCCCCTACTCGCTCACCGGCGGCCGTACCCGCTTCGGCCATGTCCTCCTCGTGGAGACGTTCGTGGCCAGCACCGCGGCCATCGAGGCGCCCGAGGAACGCAAAGAGCTGACGAAGGGCTCCCTCGCCGGTGTCATGCCGGAGATGCGGGCCATCGTCGAACTGTGCCGCCGCATGCGCACGGTGGCCGAGATCGCCGCGCTGCTGAAGATGCCGCTCGGCGTGGTCCGGGTGCTCCTCAGCGACCTCGCGGACCAGGGAAAGATCCGTGTGTACGGCACCGGAACCGGTCACGGCACCGGCCGCCCGGACCGCGCTCTGCTGGAAAGGGTGCTGAGTGGACTTCGCCGTCTCTGACGCCACCGCCTCCCATGGAGGTGCCGTCCCCCTCGTCGCCGGGTTCGTCGAGCCCGACGAGGACCTCAAGGCCTGGCAGACGGACCGGACGCGTGCCCCCATCGCGACGAAGATCGTGGTGGCGGGCGGCTTCGGCGTCGGCAAGACCACGCTGGTCACGGCCGTCTCGGAGATCACGCCGTTGCAGACCGAGGCGCTGATGACCCAGGCGAGCGAGGGCACCGACGACCTGTCCGACACCCCGGACAAGGTCACCACCACCGTGGCCATGGACTTCGGCCGCATCACGCTCGACGACGACCTGGTGCTCTATGTGTTCGGCACGCCGGGCCAGCAGCGGTTCTGGTTCATGTGGGACGACCTGGTGCGCGGCGCGATCGGCGCGGTCGTCCTGGCCGACACCCGCCGCCTCAAGGACTGCTTCCCCGCCCTGGACTACTTCGAGAGCTGCGGGCTGCCGTACGTCGTCGCGGTCAACCACTTCGACGGCAGTGAGCGGTTCGACATCGAGGACGTACGGGAGGCATTGACGATACCCGTGCACGTCCCTGTCATGATCATGGATGCGCGCCGCCGGATTTCGGCCATCGAGACCCTCCTGGCCCTGGTCGGCCACGCGCTGGACGAAACCCCCGAGTAGTCCTGTTAGGAGCCCCCACCCGCATGCGCAAGATACTCGTCGTCGGAGCCGGCCAGTCCGGACTCCAGATAGCCCTCGGCCTGCAGTCGCACGGCTACGAGGTCACCTTGATGTCGAACCGGACCGCGGACGAGATCCGCTCCGGCCGCGTCATGTCGACGCAGTGCATGTTCCACACCGCGCTCCAGCACGAGCGCGACCTCCAGCTGAACTTCTGGGAGTCCCAGGCCCCGAAGATCCAGGGACTCGGCGTCTCGGTCGCGGCCCCCGGCTCGCACGACCCGGGTCCCACCCAGCGCGCCATCGACTGGGTCGGCAAGCTGGACGGCTACGCCCAGTCCGTCGACCAGCGCGTGAAGATGGCCGGCTGGATGGAGACCTTCGCCCAGCGCGGCGGCCAACTGGTCATCCACGGCGCGGCGGTGGGCGACCTCGACTACTTCTCGCGCACCTACGACCTCGTGCTGGTCGCCGCCGGCAAGGGCGAGCTGGTGTCCATGTTCGCCCGCGACCCGGAGCGCTCCCCGTACAGCGAGCCGCAGCGCGCGCTCGCGGTGGCGTACGTGCACGGCCTCGGCCCGCG
Source organism: Streptomyces sp. NPDC001056 (assembly GCF_053598955.1). Taxonomy (NCBI): domain Bacteria; kingdom Bacillati; phylum Actinomycetota; class Actinomycetes; order Kitasatosporales; family Streptomycetaceae; genus Streptomyces; species Streptomyces sp. NPDC001056. The sequence goes on from NZ_JBSFLI010000010.1 coordinate 115,928, forward strand.
CCCGGAGCACCCGGAGTTCGACGCGGTCCGCTGCAACCTGGTGCCGGGCGTCGGCGAGCTGTTCGTCATGCCGACGTACACCCTCTCCGGGCGCGCCGACATCCTGTTCTGGGAGGGCGTACCGGGCGGCCCGCTCGACGTCTTCAACGGCGTCAAGGACCCGGCCGAGCACCTCTCCCTGACCCTGGAACTCATGGAGAAGTTCACGCCCTGGGAGTACGCGCGGGCGACGAAGGCCGAACTCACGGACGCCGGTGGCACGTTGGCGGGCCGGTACGCGCCGACCGTACGCAACCCCATCGGCCGGCTGCCCTCGGGCGGGCTGGTGCTCGGCGTCGCCGACGTGGTCGTCGCCAACGACCCGATCACCGGGCAGGGCGCGAACTCCGCGTCCAAGTGCGCGGCGTCGTACCTCGCGTCGATCCTGGAGCGCGGCGACCAGCCGTTCGACGAGGCGTGGATGCGGGAGACGTTCGAGCGCTACTGGCAGACCGCGCGGCACGTCACCAAGTGGACGAACGCGATGCTGGCGCCGCCGCCGGAGCACGTCCTGAACCTCATCGGCGCGGCCGGTCAGCTCCAGCCCGTGGCGGATCGATTCGCCAACGGCTTCGACAACCCGGCCGACTTCGAGAACTTCTTCTTCGAGCCGGAGAAGGCGAGCGAGTACCTCGGGTCGGTGGCGGGGGCGTAGGCCCCTGGGGGCGCTATCCCGGGCGTACGGCTCCGAGGACCGGGTTCGACGCCACGGGTGAGATCTTGACCCGTGCGCCCGGCCTCGGGGCCTGCACCACTTTTCCGGCGCCCACGTAGATGGCCACGTGAGTCGCTTCCGGGAAGTAGATGACCAGGTCTCCCGGGCGGAGCCGGCGCAGGGGCACCCTCTTCAGCCGATGCCACTGCTCCTGGCTGGTCCGGGGGATCGGGGTGCCCGCGTGTTGCCACGCCTGGGAGGTCAGGCCGGAGCAGTCGTAGGCCGAGGGGCCCTGGGCGCCCCAGACGTAGGGCTTGCCGAGCTGGTCCAGGGCGAAACGGACGGCGCGTTCGCCCTGGCTGGAGGGCGGGCGGTCGTCGGAGAGGGAACCGGCGAGGGCCTGCTGGGCCGCGGTGACGCCCTGCTGTTCGAGGCGGTCGACGGCGGCCAGTTGGTCGGGGCTGAGGGTGGCCAGAAGGCGTTCCACGTCGGCGAGTCTGGCCTGGACGGCGTCGCGCTGTTTCCGCTGCTGCCCGGCCAGGGCCAGTTGGGTGCCGAGGGCCTTGCGCGCGGTGCGGGCGACGGCGTCCGAGTGCCGCTCGGCGCCGGTCAACCTGGCCACGGTACGCGCGCGTTGGCGGGCCAGTTCGCCGAGGACGTGGCCCTCGTCCAGGGCGCGTTGCGGGTCCGGGGCGAGCAGCAGGCTGACGTAGGGGCCGAGGCCGCCGGAGGCGCTCTGGTACTGCTGGCGCGCCAGCCGGCCGGCGTCGGCGCGGCTGTCCCGGAGGGCGAGCCGGGCGCGGCTCAGCTCCTTGTCGAGGCGGGCCACCTCGGCCTTCTGCCGCTTCAGCCGGTCGGCGGTGGCGTCGTAGGCCTCGGTGGCCTGCTCGGTCTGCCGGTACAGCGTCTGCAGGTCCGTCAGCAGCTGGGCGACGGTCCGCCGCTGCGGCTCGGGTGCGGCGGTGGCGGGCACGGGCGCGAGGACGGCCTGGGCCGCCACCGTGGCCGTACAGGCCAGGCGCACAAGCTTTCCTGACACATCATCACCTCGGGTGCGGAAGGGGTGGGCGCATTGCCGTCCCCTATCGCACCGCGATAATCAGACGTATTTCGGTGGGGCGCGCGCCGCGTGTGCGCGGTTCGGCGCAACCCTGTCACCCGTGCGTGTCCTCCGAGTTGCCGGACGGCCTCGGGTGCGGCTTGCCGTGCGGCGACGTGTGGGGCTTGGACCAGGGCCAGCGCGGGCGGCCGCCGGAGGTGTCCTCGGGGTCGTACGCGTACTTCCACCCCTGGATCAGCCCCAGCCGCTTGCTGTGGCCGCGCGGCACCCGCCGGTAGACGTACACCGTGGGCGGGCCGTCGTCCGGGTCGGGCACGGGGATGCGGTACGTCTTCGGGGGGTGTCCGGTCGGCCCGAGCAGGACGGGCAGCACGCGTCCGTCCATGGGGCCGCCCTCGAACGGGGTGTCCTGGCTCTTCACGGTCTCAGTCTCGGGCATCCCGGCCGAGGGTGGCCATGAGGGCGGCCGTCTGCTGGTCGCGGGCCGCGGTGACCGAGAGGACGGCCACGAACTGGTCCACCAGCCAGTCGCGCAGCTCGTCGGCGGGCGGCTGCTTGTCCTCGTCCAGCCAGATCAGCGAGGCCGCCTCGACGGCCGTGATCCACATGCGGATCGTCATGCGCAGCCGGGGGCCGGGGTCGGTGGCGCCGAGGTGGCTGAGGATGTGCTCGGCGGCGGCCCGGCGCACCCCGTCCACGATGGCCGTGGTGCGCGAGGTCTCCACCACGCTGCCGCCCCGCAGCAGCGCGGCGAAGCCGGTGTCGTGCTCGTTCACGAAGGCCAGATAGCGCTCCAGGGCGCGGGCCAGCCGGGCCAGCGGGGAGCCCGTGCGGGGCTCGTCGAAGCACTGCCGCAGTTCGTCCGCGGCCGACCCCAGCGCGGCCTCGTACAGCTGCTGCTTGCCGCCCGGGAAGTACCGGTACACCAGCGGCCGGGACACCCCGGCCGCCTCCGCCACGTCGTCCAGCGACACGTCCTCGGGCGCCCGGTGCGCGAACAGCGACAGCGCGGCGTCGAGCAGCTGGCGCCGACGCTCCTCGACGCTGAGCCGGCGGTAGGCGGGGGTGGCCGTCTGGGGGGTCATGCCACGCAGCGTAACTTGCGCGCCCGGGAGCGCGCCGCGTACCGGTCGGCCTACCTGCCCGGCGGTCCGCCCCGCTGCGAGCCGCCCCCGCTCCTCCCGGTGGCGTTCGACACCGGGGCGGCTCCCCGGATACACACGGGGGACATCGGATCAGAGGGAGTGCGGATGGCGGTGCGCGTGCTGAGGGCCGACGGACGTCCGGCGGCGCCGTGGAAGAACGGGGGCGGGCTGACCCGCGAGATCGCCGCGGCCCCGAGCGGGGCCGGGACGGCGGACTTCGCGTGGCGCGTCAGCCTCGCGGACGTGGCCCAGGGGGGTCCGTTCTCCCGCTTCGAGGGGGTCGACCGGGTCATCACCCTGGTCGACGGCCCCGGCATGGTGCTGACCGTCGACGGGAGCGCGCACACCGTGGCCGAGCGGTACACCCCCTTCGCCTTCCCCGGGGACGCCGACACCGACTGCCGCCTGCTCGGGGGTCCGCTCGTCGACTTCAACGTGATGACCCGGCGCGGACGGGCCCGCGCGGGGGTGGAGATCGTACGGGGGCGGGCCGCGCTCCCGGCGTCCGCCGGGGCCGCGCTGCTCGTCGTCGTACTGGAGGGCTCCGCCCTCCTCGAAGCGGCGGGCACCACCCTCGGCCGCTTCGACGCGGCCCTGGTCACCGGCGCCCACGGCGAGGCTCTCGACGTCACCGGCGTCGCCGCGCTCGTCACCCTCACCGGCGCGGCCGCGACGGTCCAGGGGGTTCGCGCTGTTACCAAGTGAGGACAGAACCGGGTGAACTGCACTCGCGTGGAGAACATCTGACGGGGCGTAGGGAAGAGCAGACACCCAAGGGGGACCTCGATCATGACCACGCGCAGCGCTCGCCGTACCGTCCGCGCCGCCCGTTCCGCCGGCCTGGTGGCCCTCGCCGCCGCCGCGGCGTTCTCGCTGACCGCCTGCGGCGGGAGCAAGGACGCCGCGGCCGGCCCCAAGGTCACCGTCGCCGCCGCACACGCCACCGGTGGCGTCGGTGTTCCCGGCGGCACCGGGGCCGGCGGGGGCGAGTCCCCGACCGGCACGCGGAACGAGACCCCCGTGTCGTCCCGTACCGGCGCGTCGGCCGGCACGGCCAAGGGGTCGTCCCCGGTGCGCACCCAGACCCTGCCCGACGGCAGCAAGGCGGAGATCTACCGGCTGGGCGCCCAGCACTACCGCGCCAAGATCGTCAACCGGGGTTCGGTCCTGGCCACGCTGGAGGCGAACGGCCGGGACGCCGGGCTCGACGGCAACGACATGTTCATCGTGCTCACGCTGGACGGCCGGGTCCACGCCTGGCTGGGCGGCGGTCACCAGGGGCCCGGCACCTTCAGGCTCGCGGGCGGCTGGACGGCCGAGGTCACGAAGCTCGGTGAACTCCGGTACCGGGCGCGGATCATCGGCCACGACGGCGTGGCCGCCACGATGCAGGCGAACCAGCACGACACCGGGCTCGACGCCAACGGCATCTTCATCGTGCTCAGCGACGGCGGTGTGATCAGCGCCCACGCGTGAGACCGGTGGCGGTGCCGCCGGGTACCCCGAGGCTCCCGCCGGACCGGACGTGTTCCGCCGGCGGGGGCTTGGTGTCCGTGCTACGCCAGCAGCCCCGAGGACCGCCACAGTCGCCGCCCGACGCCCCGCAGCACCCCGATCTCGTCCAGGAAGTCGGTCAGCCGCTTCGCTCCGGTCTGCATGATCTCGCGGCGGTGGGCGCTGGCCCTGACCTGGGCCATGGCCTCGCGCTTGTCGAGGCCGACATGGGTGTAGACCTCGGGGTTGATGAAGGCGACGGAGAAGACGCGCGCGAACTCGCCGGAGGTCACCCGTGTGAACTCCTGGGACCAGCGCGGGGCGGTCACCATCTGGCGGCGCAACTCCTCACGGGCGTAGCGCACATGGCGGGCCTCCTCGACCACGTGGATGCGCGTCACGCCCCGGATCAGCGGCTGCACCCGCTCGTCCGGGAAGGTCAGCCGCTGCATCCAGTCCAGGACCTCCTCGCCCAGCAGGGTCGCCGTGAAGGAACCCGGGGTGGTGGAGATGGTCTTGAAGAGGCGGCCCAGGTTCTGGTGCACCTTGCTGACCGGGTACCAGGGGGTGCCGTTCCGCGCGATCAGGCGCGCGAACATCTTCGAGTGGCGGCACTCGTCCTCGATCTCGGTGAGGGCGTAGCGCACATGCGCGCTCGTGGCGGACTTGTCGTAGATGTGCCGCACCAGCAGCTGCATCAGGATGAGTTCGAACCAGATGCCGAGCGAGGCCAGGGCCGCCGCCTCGTGGCGGGACAGCTCGATGCGCTGCTCCTCGCTCATCCGCTGCCACAGCGGCGTCCCGTACAGCGAGACCAGCTCCGGCGGCCAGAACCACTTGCCCTCCTCGAAGGGCGCGTCCCAGTCCAGCTCCTTGTCGGGGTCGAAGGAGTGCTTGGCGGAGGAGACCAGCAGCCGTTCGGCCACCTGCTCCCGGTCCTTGAGCAGGCCGAGCGCGTCGCGCAGGCCGTCCAGCGCGTCCGCTTCCGTCAGGATCGTCATGGCTCCCTCACCTCGTTACCCGGGGGTATGTCGTTCGACAACTTATGAGACTGCCTGTCAGCAAGACCGTCAATCCCCTGCACACGACTTGTTGACCGCGTGTCTACATGTGAGCCTGCGTGATATGTCCACCCATGAGCTGTACGCCAACGAACCCGGAGAGTCCGCCTGGCAGGTGCCCGCGTCCGGCGCGGCCAGGTTCAGCTGGGAGTACGACGACGGCCGCGAGCGGCTGCTGGCCCTGTACCAGAAGGGCAAGGACAAACAGTGGGACGGGACCAAGCGCATCGACTGGGACCTGGAGGTCGATCCCTACGACGTGCTCGGCACCCCCGACGAGGCCACGGCCCTGTACGGGACGCCGTACTGGGACAGGATGAGCGAGCGCGAGAAGGGCGAGCTGCGCCGGCACTTCGCCTCCTGGCAGTTCAGCCAGTTCCTGCACGGCGAGCAGGGCGCCATGATCTGCGCGGCCCGGATCGTGGAGTCGGTGCCCGACCTGGACGCCAAGTTCTACTCCGCGACCCAGACCATGGACGAGGCCCGGCACGCCGAGATCTACGGCCGGTTCCTGCACGAGAAGGTCGGGCTCGTCTACCCGATCGACGACAACCTCCAGTCGCTCCTCGGCGACACCCTGCGCGACAGCCGCTGGGACATGCCCTACCTCGGCATGCAGGTGCTCATCGAGGGACTGGCGCTGGCCGCCTTCGGCATGATCCGGGACACCACCGACAAGCCGCTGCCCCGGCAGATCCTCACGTACGTCATGCAGGACGAGGCCCGGCACGTGGCCTTCGGCCGGATGGCGCTGCGCGACTACTACAAGCAGCTCACCGACGCCGAACTGCGCGAGCGCGAGGAGTTCGTGATCGAGGGCTGCTATCTGATGCGCGACCGGCTGCGCGGGGTGGAGGTGCTGGAGAACTTCGGCATCGCCCGCACCGAGGGCGAGCGGCTCCTGGAGCGCACCGAGTTCCTCCGGCTCTTCCGCAAGCTGCTGTTCAGCCGCATCGTGCCCTGCGTCAAGGACATCGGCCTGTGGGGCGAACGCCTTCGGCGGGCCTACGTCGACCTGGGCGTGCTGGAACTGGGCGACTCCGATCTGGAGCGGCTGATGGCCGAGGACGAGGAACAGGCCGACCACCTGGACGCGCAGCGCTTCGCGCGGGAGGAGCGGGCGCGGGTGGCGGAGGTGAGGGAGGCGATCGAGTCGGGGGAGCGGGAGCCGGGTCCCGGCGAGGGCTGAGAAGAGCGCCGAGGCGGGCCGTGGTGGCCGCCGGGAGGTGACGGAGCGGGGCGGGCGGGACCGGGCGGACTCGGTGCCCGTCCGTTCACCCATGTGCAGTAGCGTGCTGGCGTGTCCATGCCTCCGTCGCCGCAGCAGCCGCCGTACCCGAACCAGCCCGGTTCCCCGTACGGCCAGCAGCCTCCCTACGGCCAGCAGTCCCCTTATGGCCAGCAGCCCCCCTACGGGCAGCCGCAGCCGCAGACCCCCGGTCCCTACGGCGGCTCGCCGTACCCCCAGCAGCCCCAGCCGGGGGCCGCCGCGCAGCAGCCGCCGTACCAGGGCTGGGGCGGGATGCCGCCGGTCGTGCCGCCGCCCCCGAAGAAGAGCCGGGTCGGCCTGATCCTCGGGATCGTCGGCGGTGCCGTCGTGCTGATCGTGGGCGGCGTGGTCGCCCTCGGCGCGATCGGCTACAAGGCGGCGACCACCTTCCCCGACGCCAAGAACAAGCTCACGCTGCCGCAGACGCTGCTCGACGGGAAGTACGAGCTGGCCAAGGACCTCTCCGACACCGAGGGCAAGAAGATCGGGGACGAGGCGGACGGCGCCTGGGACGCCAAGGACACCCACGGTGTCGTCGGCAGCTACAGCCTGGGCGGCGACGACACCAAGGGCACCCTGGTGGTGTCCGGCATGTACGGCCGGTTCAAGAACACCGACGAGGCCCGCCGCAACATGATGAAGGGCGCCGCCGAGGGCAACGGCGCCAAGGTCGCCGTGCCGGCGAAGGACTTCGACCTCGGCGGCATCACGATCACCTGTGAGGTGCTCACCCAGGACTCGCTCGGCTCGAAGATGACCCTGCCCATGTGCGCCTGGGCCGACGACAACACCGGCGCCACCATCGCCGTCGTCGACACCCCGCACCTGTCCCAGGACCCCTCGCAGGTCGACCTGGCCGGGCTCGCCAAGCAGACCCTGCAGGTCCGTTCCGAGGCGGTCAAGCCGATCGGCTGACCGCCGACTCGTCCCCGGGCGCGAACGGCGTCCGCAGCGTGAAGGCGTACGGCGTCGGGCCGTGCGCCCTCAGGTGCAGCAGCCGGTCCTCCGCCTCGGCGACCGCCGGGCGGTGGCCGGCCGGCACCCACCACAGCGCGGTCACCGCCTCGTCGAGACGTTCGAAGAACTCCCTGCGCCGGGCCAGCAACTCCCGGTGCTGCCCCCGGTACATGAACGCGGTGAGCGCGTCCTGGTCCCGCCACACCGACATGTTGACGATCATCCACGCGTCCCCGAGGACCGGCACGTCGGTCGCGTTGCCGGAGTCGCCCTCAAGCCGCCACACGAAGCCGTCCGAGGCGTCGGCGACCGCGTTCACCGGGGCGAGCCCGTCGACGAAGTCCTTCAATTCCGCCGAATCCAAGGGGTGTTTGAGGCGGGCGATGTTGACCTGGGCCAGTTCGTACGCGGGTGCGGTATCCGTCATGGTCGAACCATAAGGACCCCCCGGCTCCCGAGGGAGCCCCGTCTCACCGGCCGAGCACCGCCCGCATCACGTCCCGGGCGATCGGCGCCGCGTCACCCCCGCCGCTGATCTCGCCCCGGTCCGCCGAGGCGTCCTCCACCACCACCGCGACCGCGACCGCCGGCTCCACCGCGTCCTGGGCCTGCGCCCAGGAGACGAACCAGGCGTACGGCAGGCCGGTGTTGCCCACCCCGTGCTGGGCGGTGCCGGTCTTGCCGCCGACGACGGCGCCGGGGATGGCCGCCCGGGTGCCGGTGCCCTCCCGGACCACCCCGGTCATCAGCTCCTTCAACTGCTCGGCCGTGTAGGGGTGCATCACCTGGCGCACCGGATGCGTTCCGCTCCCGGAGACCGTCTCGCCGCCGTGCCGGGTCGTCCGCTCCACCAGGTACGGCGTGTGCAGCCGCCCGTCGTCGGCGACGGCCGCCGCGACCATCGCCATCTGCAACGGGGTCGCGCGGGTGTTGTACTGGCCGATCGAGGACAGCGCCAACTGGGCCCTGTCCACGTGGGAGTCGAAGGTGCTGGGCGCGACCGGGAACGGGACGCGCACCCCGCTGTCGTTGAACCCGAACGCCTCCGCCGTCGCCTTCATGTTCGACACCCCGACATCCACGCCCAGCTTGGCGAAGACGGTGTTGCAGGACCACTCGAAGGCGTCCCGCAGCGAGGTGTCCGCACAGCCGTCCGTCTCGTTGGTCAGGTGGGTGCGGGTGCCGGGCAGCCGATAGGGGTCGGGGGAGTCGGTGCGCGCGTCCAGGTCGGTGATCACGCCCGCGTCCAGCGCCGCCGCCGCGGTGACCACCTTGAACGTCGATCCCGGCGGATAGGTCTGCCGCACCGCCCGGTTGAGCATCGGCTTGTCCGGGTCGCCGTTGAGCCGGGCCCACGCGGAGGCCGCCGCCGCGCCGTTGCCGGACAGTCGCGCCGGGTCGTACGACGGGCTGGTCACCAGCGCCAGGACGCGCCCGGTCGCCGGTTCGATCGCGGCCACCGCGCCCTTGCGGCCGCCGAGCCCCCGGTACGCCGCCTCCTGGGCCGCCCGGTTCAGGGTCGTCACGACGTCGCCGCCCGGATTCAGGCTCCGGGTCACGTCGTTCCACAGCGGCAGCGGCGCGAGCATCGGGTCGCTGCCGGAGAGCACCCCGTCCTCGGTGTGCTCCAGGAACGTGGTGCCGTACGACTGCGACGCGAAGCCGGTCACCGGGGCGTACAACGGGCCCTCCTTGTAGGCGCGTTCGTAGCGCAGCTGCTCATGGGTGTCCACGGAGCCGGTGACCGGCCTGCCGCCCACCAGGATGTCGCCGCGCGGCTGCTGGTAACGGGCGATGGCCGCGCGGCGGTTGGCGGGGTTGCCGGTGTAGTCGCCGGCCTGGACGAGCTGCACCCGGGCCGCGTTGACCAGCAGGGCCGCCAGCAGCAGGGCGCAGAACGCGCAGGCGTGCCGGATGTACCGGGCCATCGGCCGCCCGCCCTCGCCGCCGCCCATCCCCGCGTACTCGCTCATGGCGCCTCCCTGCCGTCGTACTGGCTGCGTGCCGAGTCGCTCACCCGGATCAGCAGGGCCACGATCGCCCAGTTGGTGACCACCGAGGAGCCGCCCTGGGCCAGGAACGGCATGGCCATGCCGGTCAGCGGGATCAGCCCGGTGACCCCGCCCGCGATCACGAACACCTGGAGCGCCAGGATCGAGGCGAGCCCCACCGCGAGCAGCCGCCCGAACGGCTCGCGCAGCGCGAGGCCCGCCCGGTAGCCGCGCTCCACCAGCAGCGCGTACAGCAGGATGATCGCCGCGAGGCCCGCGAGGCCCAGCTCCTCGCCCGCGGTGGCCAGGATGAAGTCCGACTTGGTGGCGAAGCCGATGAGCACCGAGTGCCCGAGCCCGAGGCCGGTGCCGAGCAGCCCGCCCGCGGCGAAGGCGAACAGCGACTGGGACAGCTGGTTGGGGCCACGGCCGGCCTCGATGGTGGCGAACGGGTGCAGCCAGTCCGCGATCCGCGCGCCCACGTGCGGCTCCACCCGGCCGACGGCCACCGCGCCGAGCACCGCGAGCACCAGCCCCACCGCGATCCAGCCGGTGCGCCCGGTGGCGACGTACAGCAGCATGACGAACAGCCCGAAGAACAGCAGCGAGGTGCCGAGGTCGCGCTCCAGGACCAGCACGCCGACGCTGAGCAGCCAGATCGTCACGAGCGGGCCGAGCACCCGCCCGGTCGGGAACTGCATCCGCCAGATCCGGCGGCCGGTGTACGCGAGCGCGTTGCGGTTGGCGGCGAGGTACGCGGCGAAGAACACCGCCAGCAGCACCTTCGCGAACTCGCCCGGCTGGATGGAGAAACCGGCGACACGGATCCAGATCCGGGCGCCGTTGACCGCCGGGAAGAGGCTCGGCGCCAGCAACAGGGCGAGCGCGGCGACCACGCAGACGTAGGAGTACCGCTGGAGCACCCGGTGGTCGCGCAGCAGCAGGACGACGACGATGAACAGGGCCACCCCGAGCGTGGACCACACCAGTTGCGCGGGGGCCGCGTGGTCGCCCGGCGTCTCCAGGTCCAGCCGGTAGATCAGCACCAGGCCGAGCCCGTTGAGCAGCACCCCGATCGGCAGCGGCAGCGGATCGGCGTACGGCGCCCGCAGCCGTACGGCGAGGTGGGCGACGAGCGCGAGGACCCCGAGCCCGGCCCCGTACGCCAGCGCCCCCGGCGGCACCCGCCCGGCCCGGCCCATGCCCACCGCGCAGTACCCGTACACGGACAGCGTCACGGCCAGCACGATCAGGGCCAGCTCGATGCCACGGCGCCGGGGCAGCCGTGCGTCGGCCACGGCCGTCGGGGCCGCCGCCGCGGCGGTTCCGGCGTTGGTCATGCCCGGAACCTACCCAAAACACACTATTTGTTCTTGCGCTGCGGGCCGTCAGCGCGGCGAAGCCACCGGCAGGACCAACGTCGCCACCGCGCCCCCGTCCACCGCGTTCCGGAACGACAGCCGTGCCCCCAGGACCTCCGCCTGTCCCACCGCGATCGTCAGCCCGAGCCCGTGCCCCTTCGCGCCGCCCTCGGTCCGGAACCTCTGCGGCCCGTGCGCGACCAGGTACTCGGGATACCCGCCCCCGTGGTCCCGCACCGTCACCACGGGCCCGTTCACCGTCAGCAGCACCGGCGACGCCCCGTGCTTGTGCGCGTTGGCCACCAGGTTCCCCAGCACCCGTTCGAGCCGCCGCCGGTCCGTCTCCACGAGCGCGTCCCGTACGACCCGTACCTCGGTGTCCGTCCCCGACGCCCGCACCACCCGCTTCGCGAGCGCCCCCAGCTCCTCGGCGTCGACGTCCAGCCGCTCCCGCCCGGTGTCCAGGCGGGAGATCTCCAGCAGGTCCTCGGTGAGCGTGCGCAGCGCCGCCACCCGGTCCCGCACCAGCTCCGTCGGCCGCCCCGGCGGCAGCAGTTCCGCCGCCGCGTGCAGCCCGGTGAGCGGCGTCCGCAGTTCGTGCGCCACGTCCGCGGTGAACCGCTGCTCGCTGAGCAGCTTGCCCTGGAGCGAGGACGCCATCGAGTCCAGCGCCGCGGCCACCGCGGCCACCTCGTCCGGGGGCCGGGACGGGTCCTTCGTACGGGGGTCCTCCACGCGCGCGTCCAGGTCGCCCGCGCTGATCCGGCGGGCCACCCGCGCCGTGCCGTGCAGCCGCCGCGTCACCCGGGACACGGCGAACACGCCGACCAGCACGGTCGCGCCGATCGCGAGGACGGACGACCACAGGATCGAGGTGTCGAGCCCGGCGATGGTGCGCGACTGCTGCGAGTAGTCGATCTCCACGGCGAGCGCCCGGCGCCCCTGGACCGGGCCCGCCGCCCACATCGTCGGCCGCCCCCGGTGCCTGGACACCATGGTGCCGCGCTGCCCGGAGGCCGCGAGCCGCCGCAGCGAGCCGGGCAGCCCCGCGGGGTCCACCCCGGCGTTCGGCATCAGCGCGTCCCCGGCCTCGTAGGCGCGGGTGGCGTCCGCGAGCCGGGACAGGGCGAGGCCGCGGGCCTGTCCGACGGTCTGGTTGGTCACCGAGACGTGCACGAGCACGCCGAGCAGCGCGGCCAGCGCGCAGCACATCACGGTGATGAACACGGCCGCCTTCACGGCGAGGGGCCCGGCCCAGCGGGCCGGCGGGAGCCTCATGACGCGCTCGGGGAGGCGGACGGCGACGCGGTGGGCTTGCGGGGACCGCGGCCCGCGCCGGTGTGCAGGTACTCGTCCCGGGAGAACACCATCGCGCGCTGGCCGGGGTCCCACTCCCAGGTGGTGCGGTACTCGTAGCCGGAGATGTCGGCCGGGTTGCGCTCGATCAGCGCGCGCCCCGCCAGCTCCACGCCGAGGATCGCGTCGTTGTCGGCCAGCACCTGCACCAGGTGGCTGCCCTCGACGGTGTAGACCCGGACGGCCGTCTGGTTGGTCGGGTACAGCCGGAAGCCGAGCGTCAGATCGGGCCGGCCGTCCCCGGTCAGATCCTGGTAGTAGGGCTTGAGCAGCGGGCACAGCGCCCGGTCGCCGCCCGGACGGCACTCCTTCACCCGGTCCACGGTCGCGTGGTACGCCCCCTTGGACCCGTAGTCGTCCGGGTGCGCCTTCAGCTCCGCCTCGACGACGTCCACCGGATCGACCGCGCGGATGTCGCCGCCGTGGACGGTCAGCCCCTTGACGGTCTCACGGGTCGCCACGTCGTACGGGTAGGCCGGGCTGGACGCCGGGCGCAGGTCGGGCCAGAGCTTGGCGGGGCTGTCCGCGGCCTGGGTCGGCCCGGCGCTCTGGAGCTGGCCGGCGTCCCCACAGGCCGCCGCCGTCGCCGACAGCAGGGCGACGGCGGCCGCGGCAAGGACGGCGCGCACAGGGCGACGGAAGGGCACGGTGCTCCTGGGACGATGGTTTTGCAGGTCAGTAGGCCAGTATGCACATAGATTCCAAGGAGGCCCCTTTTCGTCCGTTCTGCACCTACGGGCTCCGGGCTCCGGGTGCCTGGACAGAGGCTACTCGGCCAGCTCCTCAAGCAGCCGTACAGTATGCAACCCGGCCCGCAGATACGCCACGAACAGCTCGTTGTGCAGCGCCCACGCCGAGCGGCGGGCCCGGATCAGCCGGATGGCCTCGTCCGCCGACCCGCCCTGCTGGACCAGCGCGTGCGCGACCACCAGACCCGAGCGGTTGTACCCGTGGTAGCAGCGCACCAGCACCCGGTGGCCCGCCTCCAGCGCCTCGTTCGCCGCCCGCGCCAGCCGGATCACCCCGGCGAGCTGCGTGCCGTCCAGCGGCCCGTCCGGTATCGGCCACACATGGTGCTCGACGCCCGCGTCCGGGCCGTGCCCCGGCAGTCGCAGCAGCGACTGCACCACGTCGAACTCGTCCCGTACGACGGCGAGCTCCAGTCGCCCCGTACGCCCCCGGTACTCGTGTCCGCCCATCCACAGACCGGGCACGATCTCGCTCCACGGGTTCCGTGGAGCAGGCACGTCGGGCTGCATCCCGCGGGTCCGCAACGGCGCCTCCCCAACTCCCCTGCGCTGGGCCGCTCTCCACGGTAACCGGTCTTGCCCCGGAAGCACCCGGCCTGTTCCCATGGTCGAGGGGTGATGCGCATGAGCGGACTGCGCGTGGTGCCGGCCCACCGGCACGGCCGTGACCGGCTGTACGTCTGCCGCCCGGACGGCGGCAGCATCGCCTGGTACGACCGGGACGCCGGCCGGGTCAACCTGCTCGCCGAGGACGAGCGGGAACGGGTGCTCGAAGCCCTGAAGCCCTTTCTCACCGGCCCGGTGACCGTGGGCCCGCCCCCGGTCCCCACGCCCGCCGAACTCGCCCGGCTGTCCCTGCACCCGGACGACGACCTCGCGCCCAACCGCCCCGGCGAGGCGCTGCTGATCGCCCTCGACCGCGACCCCGGCGCCGGGCACCGGCTGCGCGCCGACCCGCGCCGGCGCGCCCTGCTGGCCGAGCAGACCGTCGGCGACACGCTCGACGGCCTGGAGGGCGCCGGCTGGCACACCCTGCACTCGCTGCCGCTGCCCGGCGGCGACCGCGTCCACCATCTGCTGATCGGCCCCGGCGGGCTGTTCGCCGTCCACGCCCTCTACGCCCGCAAGGCGCGGGTGCGGGTCGCCGACCCGATGGTCACCGTGGGCCGGCGCGCGCCCGAGCCCCTGCTGCGCCTGCTGCGCGCCCGCGCCGACCGGGCCGCCTACGCCCTGACCGCCGAGGTGCGCCCGGTCCTCGCCCTGACCGACCCGGCAGGGGTGACCCTGACCGCCGCGGCGCGGGGCGTACGGATTCTGTCCGCCGCGGAGCTGACGGGTCTGGCCCGGCTGGGCGGGGTGCTGAAACCGGGGGACGTGGAGGCGCTGCACGCGATGGCGCGGGATCGGCGGACGTGGGAGCAGGTCTAGGGGCACGCCCTGCCCCGGGTCCTCAGGGCAGGGGCGCGGCTCGTTCCCCGTCCAGCAGGGGTGCCAGCAGATCGCCGTGCTCCCGCAGCCGTGGCGCGATGTCCTCGGCCTGGAACTCCAGATGCCCAGGTGAGCGGCACCCGGCGACCTCGTCCCAGGTCACGGGCGCGGAGACCAGCGGGGTGCGGCGGGCGCGCAGGGTGTAGGGGGCGGCGGTGGTCTTGCGGGCCGCGTTCTGGCTCCAGTCCACGAACACCTTGCCGGGCCGCAGGCTCTTGGTCATCCGGTGCACCACCAGGCGGGGCAGCGCCCGCTCCGCCTCCACCGCGAGTGTCCTGGCGTACTCGCTGGTCCGCTCCGGCGAGGCGCCGGACACCGCCGCCAGCAGATGCAGCCCCTTGGACCCCGCCGTCTTCGGGTACGCCTCGATCCCGTCCGCCGCGAGCCGCTCGCGCAGCCACAGGGCGACCTCGCAGCACTGCACGATCGTCGCCGGCGCCCCGGGGTCGAGGTCGAACACCAGCCGGTCGGCCTCGTCCGGCGACCGCACCAGCCACTGGTGCGTATGGAACTCGGTGACGAGGTTCGCCGCCCAGACGAGGCTCGGCAGATCCTGTACGACGACCATCCGGGCCGGACTGTCCGCCGACGACCTCGGCACCTCGGCGGTCGTGACCCACTCGGGTGTACCCGGCGGCACGTTCTTGGTGAAGAACAGCTGGCCCCCGGGCCCGTCCGGATAGCGCAGGAAGGACACCGCGCGGTCCCGCAGGTGCGGGAGCAGCGCGTCGGCGGTGGTCGCGTAGTAGTGCACCAGCTCCGCCTTGGTGAAGCCGGTCTCCGGATACAGCACCTTCTCCAGGTTGGTCAGCGGGACCCGCCGCCCCTCCACCTCTGTGATAGGCGTCATAGGATGACAATCCCAGATGAACCGGGGCAAATGGGAAAGGAAGGGTGCGGCACGTGCGATCGATATGGAACGGCGCCATCTCCTTCGGGCTGGTCAGCATCCCGATCAAGCTGGTCAACGCGACCGAGAGCCACACGATCTCCTTCCGCCAGATCCACACCGAGGACAACGGCCGCATCCGCTACCGCAAGGTGTGTGAGGTGGAGGACCGCGAGGTCAGCCAGTCCGAGATCGGCAAGGGGTACGAGGACGCGGACGGCACCATCGTCCCGATCACCGACGAGGACCTGTCCCATCTGCCGATCCCGACGGCCCGCACCATCGAGATCGTGGCCTTCGTGCCGGCCGAGAAGATCGATCCGCTCCAGATGGGCGCGGCGTACTACCTCGCCGCCAGCGGAGCCCCGGCCGCCAAGCCGTACACGCTCCTGCGCGAGGCCCTGAAGCGCAGCAACAAGGTGGCCATCGCCAAGTTCGCGCTGCGCGGGCGGGAGCGCCTCGGGATGCTCCGGGTGGTCGACGACGCGATCGCCATGCACGCGCTGCTGTGGCCGGACGAGGTCCGGGCCCCCGAGGGCGTCGCCCCGGACGTGGCCGTCACCATCCGCGACAAGGAACTCGACCTCGCGGACGCGCTGATGGACACCCTCGGGGAGGTCGAGATGGAGGAACTGCACGACGAGTACCGGGAGGCGCTGGAGGAGGTCATCGCCGCGAAGGCGGCCGGCGAGGCACCCCCGGAGGCTCCCGCGCCGGCGGCCGGCGGCAAGGTCCTCGACCTCATGGCCGCCCTGGAGAGCAGCGTCCGCGCCGCCCGCGAGTCCCGTGAGTCCGAGTCCGCCGGCGAGGCCGAGGTCAGACCCCTGTCGCGCAGCCGCTCCACCCCCAAGGAGACGGGCACCAGGAAGTCCGCCTCCACGGCGAGGAAGACCGCCGCGAAGAAGACCTCGGCGCGGAAGTCGACCTCCAAGTCGGCGGAACCGGCCAAGAAGAGCACGGCGAAGGCGTCCGCGTCCAAGTCGTCCACGGCGAAGAAGACGGCGGCGAAGAAGACGGCCTCACGGAAACGCTCGGCCTGACCGACGCGGGGCGTTGTCGGTGCCACCCCCTACGCTTCCCTGCCAACCGCACCCGGCCGCAAGGGAGAGATACCAGTGGGTGGCAACGCATGGCGGCGGACGGGCCCGTACCAGCCGGATCCGGTGGCCGCGTTCCGCGCGGCCCAGGAGCGTGAACTGGCCCGGGACGACCACGGTTTCGGCGGTCGGACCGTAGCCGAGCTGTGGCGGGACCCGGACTGGCACGAGTACGTCTTCACCGGCGGTACGGCCTCGGTCCTGGACTTCCCCCTCATGATCGACGCCACGGCCCGCGACGACGGCCCCTGCATGCGCCCCCTCACCGACGCCGAGATCCGCCCCTGGTGCCCCGGCGGCCGCCCCACCCCGGCCGAATGGAACACCGCCCTGAACTCCGACCGCCTCCCCTTCCCGGCCCGCGGCCGCGGCAACTGCACGGTCCTCTACACCGACGACCGGCCGACGGAGATCGGCTACTGGGGGGTGACGGCGGACTAGGGTCTGCCCTTCGGACCGGGTCGGCTCCGGTCAACGGCGCCTTGCGCCAGCCCCCGAGACCCGACGAGACCGGGAACTGCCGCTGCCGCTGCCGCTGCCGCTGTCACCTACAACGACCCCTCGGCGTCGACGAGCCGGGGGCTACGCCGTTCATCGGTCGCGCGCCGGCCCGACCGGCACCACGCGCGGCGGGGTGGCACGGAAGATCTCGGCCACCGCCGTGTTGACGACCGTCACCACGGCGACGGCACTCGCCGCGACAGGATGCCCCACGCCGTACAGAGCGGCGGCGCCGCCGCCGAGCACCAGTGCCTTCACCATCAGGACCAGGGGAAGCCGCGGCCGCAGCCGAGCCCGGGGCGCGGCGAACAACGCCCAGACCACGATGGCCGACAGGGGCGTGCCCACGCCGAGCAGGATTCGGAGAGCACCCCGATGCCCCGCACCGAATCCCCACCAGCCCAGGAAGCCCAGCGCCGCGAGCTCAAGCAGGAACGCCAGAACCTCGTTGGCGCCGTACCAGGGCCGCCCACCGAGCCCGGCCACACCGCTGGTGCCCCCCACCATCCGAACCTCCCGCCGCTCCGGCACGCCAGCATGGCACGCCGGCGCTCCCCGGCGAGAACCCACGCCGAGCGGAGCGGCAGGCCGCCCCGTTGAACGGCGTCCACGCCCCACAAACGCGAAGACCCCGGCCTCAGCGTTTTCGCTGGTGACGGGGTCTTTGGGCACCTCATACTGGGTGCCCCCGGCGGGGCGCTCGGAGCATGTGCACAGGGAGGACCGCTGGTCGGCGGCGGGCAGCTGGTGGTCGAGACGGTTGTCCGGTTGGAGCGGCAGATCGGCGGCGATTGACTGCGGGTTTCGGGTCCCGGCAGGAGCCGCAAGCAACGGACGGTCGTTCCGGACCCGCTGTGACCTGCGGGATTCTCTGGTTGGCCCGATGTGGTCCATCCACCCCAGCCCGAAACGGTGCGGCGCGCCCGTCCGTGCTTTCGACGGGTTCACTGACATAGAAAGCGAGCTAACATCTAAGTAAGATTCAATCTACGTCATGTCGAAACTGTGTTTTCGTCGAGAGGGTGCCGCCTGTGGAATTCAAGGGGAGGGCGGCTGACCTGGACCTGCTGGCTCGACAGCTGGGCCTGGTGACCGAGGGCGCGGGTGCTACCCGTGGGCGGGCCGTGATCATGACCGGGCGGCGCCGGGTGGGGAAGTCTCGTCTGGTTCAGGAGTTCTGCGACCGGTCCCGGGTTCCGTACGTGGTCTTCCAGGCGACCCGGGGCCGCAACGCCGCGGCCGAGCGGGCGGACTTCACCGGGACGCTCGCCCAGTCCGCCCTGCCGGGGGCGGAGCTGGTGGCCGGGCTGCAGGCCGCGGACTGGAATCAGGCGCTGCGCTCACTGGCCGTCGCGGTTCCGGACGACGTCCCGAGCATCGCGGTGATCGACGAGGTGCCGTGGCTGGTTGAGCAGGACGCGGAGTTCGAGGGGGCTCTGCAGACCGTCTGGGACCGTCACCTGTCCGCCAAGCCGGTCCTGCTCATCCTGGTCGGCAGCGACATGTCGGTGATGGAGGCGCTGCAGTCGTACGGCCGGCCGTTCTTCGGGCGGGCGGCGAAGATGACCGTCCGGCCGCTGCACCTGGGCGATGTGCAGGCCATGACCGGGCTGGAAGCCGCGGACGCGGTGGACGCGCTGCTGATCACGGGAGGCTTTCCGGAGATCGTCCAGTCGTGGCGGCCCGGGATGGGCCGGGCGGACTTCCTGCGCGAGGCGGTGGCGAATCCGCTGTCTCCGCTCCTGGTGGCGGGCGAGCTGTCACTGCTGGGGGAGTTCCCCGAGGCGTCGCACTCGCGGGCGGTGCTGGAGGCGGTGGGCAGCGGCGAGCGGACCTTCTCCACCATCGCCGCACAGGCCGGGGGAACAGGTGCCCTGCCATCGGGCACGCTGTCCCCGCTGCTGAACACCCTGCAGGCCAAGCGGGTTCTGGCGGCCGACCTGCCGCTGTCCGCGAAGGCCGACACCAAGAACAAGCGGTACCGCATCGCCGATCCGTATCTCCGTTTCTGGCTGGCGTTCCTGCAGCGGGGCATCCCGCTCATCGAGCGCGGCCGGGGCGATCTGGCCCTGGAGCGCATCGAGCGGTCCTGGACCACTTGGCGGGGGCGCGCGGTCGAGCCCCTCATCCGCGAGTCGCTGCTGCGGCTGCTGCCTGACGAGCGGTGGCCGGAGACGGAGGCGGTCGGCGGCTGGTGGAACCGGCAGAACAACCCCGAGATCGACCTGGTCGGCACCGACCGTGAACCCGTAGCGGGCGCCGTGCACTTCGTGGGCTCCATCAAGTGGCTGGAGTCCCAGCCGTTCGGCCGGCGCGAATACGACGCTCTGGCTCGGGACGTACTCGCGGTGCCCGGCGCCGGGCCTGACACCCCGCTGGTCGCGGTGTCCCGCAGCGGTGTCGTCGGCAGTCTGCCGCTTGCGGCCCACTGGGGGCCTGAAGATCTGGTCCGTGCCTGGCAGTAGCGGAGAGACGTGAGGCATGGGGCACATGGCTGGTCGTGCGCACGGCGCTGACCTGCACATGGGGGGCGATCACGGGTGGTGTGGGGCCGCTCGGGAGCTCAGCCGCGCGGTGGTCTCGGGACGGAAGCCTGCAGACAAGGGAATGGCGTTGTTAACCGGAGGCCGTGGTGGCCGAAGCGGTGGATGAGGCCGGGGCGGCGCCAGCCGGTGCCGGTTGATCTGGAGGAACTCTCCGGTCTGCTCGAAGGAGATCCGGCCTGGGGCAGTGGTCGCAGGCCGGGGGCCTGACGGACTTGGTGGGCTGCGAGAGCCAGAGCCTTGGGAGTCATCGTCCTCGGGGTGGCCGCCGAGAACCGTGAACTCCACGAGGACCGGGAGAGGAAGCGTGATCGGCCGACCCCCGGCACCGGGTCGAGTCGGAGGTCAAAGTCGCCGAAGCCGCCGCTCGCACTTCCGGACCCCCCTAGGCTGGCGGAAGCATCAACTGCATCACCACAGCAGGGCGGAAAAGGACCATGCGCGGCCTTACCGAGGCGAACCTCAAGAAGCTGGCCGGTGCCCGTTCCTTCGAACGTGGCCTCGGGTACCTGGACGCGGTGTCCGGGGTCGAGATCGGTGACAGCTGGGTCACCGCGACCGTTCACGGCACGGAACGGTACGAGGTGGGACTGACCTTGGACGGGCCAGGCGGGCTTGCCGGCGAGTGCGACTGCCCGTACGGGTTGGAGGGCAACTTCTGCAAGCACCTGGTCGCCCTCGGCCTGACGGTGCTCGCCCGGCGGGAGCGCCTGCCGCGGCAGCGGAAGGCGGCCCGGGAGCGCGCGCAGGACCTCGACGGATGGCTGTCCGTTCTGTCCAAGGAGGAGTTGCTCGCTCTGCTACGGGAACAGATTGACGGAGACCGGCAGTTGCGGCTCCGCCTGGAGCTGCGGGCCGCGAGCGCCAGCGGGGACCTTGCCGCGGTCCGGTCCCGTATCCGCGGTCTGCTCGACATCGGGCCCTTCACGCAGTATGGGTACGTCGAGTACGCCGATGCCCGCGCCTACGCCGACCAGGCCGGACAGGCGGTGTCCGCGATCGGCGCACTGACCGGCTCGGGCCGGGCCGCCGACGCGATCACCCTGGCGCGCGAGACCATGCGACTGCTGGCCGAGGCAGTCGAGAGCGTCGACGACTCGGACGGCTGGCTCGGGCGGATCGGTGCAGACCTCGCCGATGCCCACCTCGACGCGTGCCGTGCGGCACGCCCCGACCCCGAGGAGCTCGCGCGCTGGCTGGTCGGCCATGTGCTCGGTGACATCGACGACGGTCTGACCGACATCGATCCGCTCGATTACGAGGATGTCCTCGGCGAAGAGGGAATGGCAGTCCTGCGGAAGTCGGCGGTCGAGGCATGGCAGGGCAACCGCCGCGGCTGGGCCGAGAAGTACCTGATGGAGCGTCTGGCCAAGGCGGGAGGCGATGTCGATACGGTGATCGCCGTGCATGCGGCCGACCTCTCACCGAACGGCCACACGCACCTGGTCATCGCCCGCGAGCTGGATACCGCGCGGCGCGCTGACGAGGCCCTGGACTGGGCAGAACGCGGCATCCGGGAAACCCGGGACCTCTCCGACGTCGACACCGCCCTCGTCGACTACCTCTGCGACCGCTACACCCAGGCGGATCGTCCGTCGGATGCCGTTGCCGTGCGCCGCGACCACTTCCGCGCCCGCCGCACTCTGGCCGCCTACCAGCAGTTGCGCGCTGCTGCGCGGACCGGGGACTGCTGGCCGGCCGAGCGAGCAGGAGCCCTTGCCCTGCTGCGTGCTGACGCGGAACGGCGGCAGCAGGGCTGGTACGGCGGCTCTGTCCTGGTCGACGCCCTGCTCGACGACAAGGACGTCGACGCCGCCTGGCAGGCCGCCACGCAGACCGGCGCCCAGGGGCTGCTGGGGCACGGGATGTTCCTCGCTACTTTCAGTTGTTCAGGTAGGACTGTCGTGCCTCGGCAAGCAGTTCTGTCGAGGCGTCGGGGGCCAGGGCCTGCCGGCACAGGTGGGCGAAGCCCTGGGAGTACTCCGCGAGCACCGGCGCCTCTTCGAGGAAGAGGGAGCCCACCGGGTGCTCGAGAAAGACCACGTCGAGAGCGGGGTCCGGGCCTCCGAAGCCGCCGAAGACGATGAAGCTGCTCAGGCCGACGCTGTGGGCGCCGGAGGAGAACGGCAGCACCTGCACCGTCACGTGCGGCTGCTCGGCCCGTTTCAGCAGGTGCTGGAGCTGGGTCGCCATGATGGCCGGACTCCCGACGGGGCGGCGAATCACGGACTCGTCGAGGATGACGTGGTAGCTGGGCGGGGCGGGCCGGTCGAGGATCTGCTGGCGCTGCATGCGCGTCGACAGGTATGTGTCGAGCTCGGCCGGCGGCAGCACAGCCTCGGGCGTGACCTTGATGGCCTGCGCGTAGTCGCGCGTCTGGAGGAGGCCGGGGACCACGCCGATGGTGTGCTGCCTGATGCTGGACGCCTCGTTCTCCAGGGCGAGCAGCATCCGCAGATGACCCGGCAGCTTGCCGGCGAGCGGGAGCCACCAGGCCTCGGTGGCCTTGCTGTTCTTGGCCAGCTCGATGAGTTCCCGGCGCTCTGCGTCGCCGACGCCGTACGCGCGGCAGAGCTGGTCCACCTGGTTCCAGCGGACGTTGCCCTTGGCGCGCTCGTAGCGGCTGACGGTCGCCTTGGACATCCCGGCCCGTTCGCCCGCCTCCTCGGCCGACAGGCCCGCGGCCTCGCGCAACGCCAGGAGGCGGAGGCCGAGTTGGCGACGGCGGGTGGTGGGACCGCCTTCGCAGGAGAGGCTGGCCGTGCTGGTCTCTGCGACCGTCCCGTTCGTCATCTCACCCCTCCCTCGGGCCTGTGCCGCGGTGGTCCGCCGGGATCCGCCCTGGCAGTCAGGAAGTTACAGGGTCGGTCGGCCCACGCGTCTCTCCCGGCATATGCCTGAATCGCCCATGCGGACACTTTCGTCGTGAGCGTTACACGGCGGGAGATCCAGTGGCAATACTCCACGACCACGGAGGCCGGATCGGACGTGTTCCGGTGATGCGCCTTCCTGCTCAGCCCGGACCAAGACCAGAACTGGGGGCTCCCGTGACGATTACTGATCAGCACGCCTACCCGGACCGAAGTGAGCCTCGTCGTCCCGGGGATGGTCCCAGCGGGTTCCTGCACATGGCTCCGGACTCGCCGTTCGGACCGAGTCTCGCACTGCAAGCCCGCGCGCGGGCCGGCTGGGAGAAGTTCCTCCAGGCAACGGTGGACGATGCCCGGACAGAGCCCGGTTCCGCGAGCTCG
This sequence comes from Streptomyces sp. NPDC001056, assembly GCF_053598955.1. NCBI lineage: Bacteria > Bacillati > Actinomycetota > Actinomycetes > Kitasatosporales > Streptomycetaceae > Streptomyces > Streptomyces sp. NPDC001056. The sequence continues at coordinate 138,835 of NZ_JBSFLI010000010.1, forward strand.
GTAGCCGTCGAAGGCGCGGAGAGTACGCGGGAGGATCACCCGTTCCTGCACCGGAGGGTCCCGACGTGTCCGTCGCTTCCAGGAGACCCGGTCAGTTCAGCTGTAGAATCCGCCCGACCCGCCGCCCGATGTCACGCGGCCCCTCGCCCCGTGCACGGCACACCGCGATCTCTTCCCGCTCCTCGAGCGTCAACGGTCTCCGCACTGCCACGAGCAACCCCTCCCACCTGCGCTGTTGCTACGAGGCTATGACACCGCCGAGTCCTCTCGAAGCGGCGGCCGGCCGCCCCGTGATCGTGGTTTCGGTGACCGTCCGTGGTGCTGGGACGGAAGGTGAGTCAGAACCCGTTGTGAGACGTTGTCGACAACGGTTCACCCTGCCCGACCGCTCGGCGGCTGCGAGCAACTCGTCAGCGGCGTGCTGTTTCACCTGCAGGTTTTCCGAAACTCCTGTAGCTGCGGGTGTCAGAGGGGTAAAAACTCACACAGTGTGGTCGCCTCACCGGGCGGCTGGACTGGCACCCTGCCGCTGACGCTAGTTCCTTCTGGCGTAGCAGCCTTGCGGAACCTGGGGTGTCCGCGCCGACGGGAGGTATGTGTGAAGCCCACTTTGGGAGCTGCCCTCTTGGGAGGGCGCTATGAACTCGTGCGTCTACTCGACTCGCCATCCGGTGAGGGGCAACTGTGGACGGCCAACGACACGGAAGAGTGGGTGAAGCCGCACCTCCTCAAGACCTGGCGATTCCCCGATGACGGGCCCGACCAAGTGCAGAGGGCGTTGTGGGACGCTGAGTTGCGCTCTCTCTACCAGGTGAGAAGCAGCCCGGGCTCGGAGCGCTCGCTTCTTCAACTTCACAACGTCGGCATCGATCACGAGCACCGCTGCTTCGTGATGGTGTTCGAGACAAATGGGCACCGGACTCTTGCGGCCATGCTGGCTGAACGGCGCGAGTGGCCCTGGCTGTCGGGGCGTCAGTCAGACCGCCAGTCGTTGTGGCGGATGCTCGGCCGTCTGGCCTCGGGCCTTGACCTTCTACATCGACAACAGGTCGTCCATCGCTGTGTATCTGCGGAGACCGTATTCCTGGATCCCGAGACGGGCCCGGAGTCCGCGCAACTAGGTGGGTTCGAGTGGAGCGTTCGGCTTGGCCGCCCTCCTGCGGTTGCGCGGACCCGGCGTGGGTGGGAGACACCGCCCGAGTGGGCTTTCGGGCGGCAGGCGTTCGGCCCCGATGCTGACTGGTTCGCCTTCGGCATGCTGGCAGCCCGCTGCATGCTTGACATCGAGCACCTGGGTGCCCAGGAGGACCCGGCCGAGCGTTACCGTCTCGTCCAGGAACGGCTTGGTAAAGGCCGGGTGGGAGACAGGCGTAGACGAGCCGCGGCCGGCCCGAGTACCCGCCTGACACAACTTGAGCAGGATGCGATCGGCAGGCTGATCGCTGAAGACCCGGCAGACCGGCTGCGACGCGGCGACGAGGTTTTGGCACTGATCAGGGAAGTCGTCGACTCCCTTGAGGAGCCTTCCGGCAGCGGAGACGCCAGCGACCGGTACTTCGTCGTGATCAATACGCGCAACGCAGGGCTGATGGAGGCGATGGAAGCTCAAGGGCTACGTACTGCACTGGGACTCCAGCCCGGTGACGCGTTCAGCTCCCTCAATAACGAGCACGTGACCAAGCTGCTCGGCTTCCTCTACGACGATTTCTCCGAAGGCGGCCTGCTGTCCCCAGGCAAATCTGGCGGAAGGGTTGTGCTGTCTGGTAAGTGCCTACGTCTTGAGCTGGGCAAATACGACAACGGCGACGGGCAGAGCTGGGAAAAGGCCTTCTGTCATGGGGTGAGTGACTTCTTCGAGCCGGATACTCGGCGGAGCTGGGAGATCTCGATCCCTGCCGGTCAGCTTGCCTTCATCACCAGGGCAAAGAATCAGGGCAGTCAGCTGTCGGCCCGAAACTGGGAGCTGGTGATCCCCGCCCAGGATGAGGTGAGTGATCGACAGAAGAAGCAGGAAGATCTTGCGGAATTCATCCGGCTGACCAACCAGATCGATCTCCTGATCAGGGATGCCGAGGTCTTTCGGTGCCAGGTCGCCGATGTCCGTCGGCGGGAGGACGGCAGTATCGAGTGGATTGAGGTTCAGGAGGTGCCGAGACACCGGCTGCCTCTGAAGATGTTCCGGCCTGACGGTGGCATGGCGGCCTTCCTGCTTCGGGATAAGTACAGTGGTAAGCCGGGCAGCAACGAGATCCTGTTGTGCTCTCCGGACTCCGAGGAACTGCACATCCGTGTCCCAGGGATTGGACCCTGGGAGCTGAAAGACAAAGACGCCGACGTCACGGATGAGAAGACGGTACGCTTGCGGCCTATCGGCTCCTTGGCGGGTACAGACGGCCTTGACAGCCGAAAAGGTGGTGAGACCCAGGATATCTGCGAGGGGCAGGAATATCTTCTACGCACCACGGGTCTGGTCCGACAGCTCTTCCTGATCGGCAGGAGGAAGAAGGCCATCGAGAGACTTGCGGATCACACTTACCTGCTGGCCAGCCTGTCGAGCCCCGGCCAGGTGTTCATGGACAGCGGTGCCCGCCCCGACGCACTCGACCGTCGCCATCTCGACGCCAGCAAGCGCGCGCAGATCGGTGCCATCCTCGGCTCGCGCCCGATCTACACGGTACAAGGGCCACCTGGCACCGGTAAGACACACATGGCGGCTTGGTTGCTGCGCGAGATCCTCGCAGAGGATCCGATGGCTCAGATCCTCATCACCGCGCAGGCCCACTCGGCGGTGGATGTACTAAAGACGAAGGTTGAAGGTGAGGCGTTCGCCGACATCCCTGACGAGATCAGACCGCTGTCGATCAGATTGCTCCCAACAAAGGGGCCCCTGCAGACGAGGGACTCCCAGGATGAGCCTTTGTCGGTCCGGTCCGTTGCCCGCAAACTCCTGGACGCCACTGTCGGAAAGCTGGAGGCGCTTCAGGCACAGAAGTCCCTGTCCGAGGTGACCGCTAACTGGCTGGAAGCGTGCCGGACCATGCGCCAGGAGATTGTCACCCAGCAGGCCACCGAGGCCGGCGAGTTTCAGGAACTTGTGCGGCGGAGCGCCAGCATCACCTACAGCAGTGCAAGCGATGGCGGACTCGCAGGACTGGCAGGAGAGGTGAGCTACGACTGGTCGATCGTTGAAGAGGCCGGAAAGGCCCATGGCTTCGAACTCGCCCTGCCCCTCTACCTCGGCCATCGGTGGCTCCTGATTGGGGATCCTCAGCAGTTGCCTCCCTATCGGATGGAGGAGTACAAGGACGCCCTCTCCAACCCGGAGCAGGCTGTGCGCGCCTTGCGCGACCTCGGCGGCGCCGACGGGCTGGTCGACTGGGAGGTGCTCAACCGGTGGCGTGACAAGCCTGACGAAGAGAAGAAGTACTTCACCGCATATTGCAACCGATGGCTCACCTTCTTCGGCCAGCTACACGACCTGTCTGTGGACCACGAAGATGGCGGGGGCATGCTCACCGGGCAGTACCGTATGCATCCAGATATCGGCGCCCTCGTCTCGGAGACGTATTATGAGGGAAGGCTGGAGCATCACACCCGCGGCCGGGATCCGCACGGCTTGATTCTTCCCGCGACGCTGGCAGGTAAGGCGGTCGTATGGCTTGACCTGCCAGCAGCTTCTATCGACCCACTTACGGCGGAGACGGCTCAGCCGAAGTACCGCAACGAGGCAGAAGCGCACGCCCTAGAGCTCTTTTTGCGTTCTCTGCGTGGAAACTCTGAGCGCCCGGCCGAGCTCGCCGTTCTGTCTCCCTATGCTCAGCAGGTGGTTGCGCTGGGCAGACGTCTGCAGAGCGGTGAGACTCGTGCAGAACTGAGGCGTAACGGGATCATTCTCGCTCCCGACCCGCGCGGCATCGGTGGGGAACAGAGGGCTAGGCTCGGTGAGTCGGACCGGGGAGGCGTATTCACCGTCGACTCGTTCCAGGGTAACCAGGCCGAGATTGTCGCAGTCAGCTTGGTGCGTAACAACATCATGCCGCCTGGGCAGGGCCTCGGCTTCCTCAAGGCGTCCTCGCGGATGAATGTCCTTATTTCGCGAGCCGAACGGCTGCTGATCCTTGTCGGTTCCTGGGACTTCTTCCGACATCAAGTGTCAGAGGTGCCACGCGACGACCGGCTGTATCACGAACTGCGTCACGTGGCCGTTCTCGTGGAGCGTCTGGAGAACATGTTTGCTGACGGCCGAGCGATCCGCGTGCCGGCCGACTTGACTGGCCTGGAGAAGCGGATGCGTCGGATTGGTGCGCAGCGCGACGGTCGCAGCATCCGAACGAGTTTGTCAACACAGCTAGAAGGGGAACAGTTGTGACCCACGTTCTGCTGCCCCTGGACGTCTTCCGCGTGTCGTACGAAGTAGCGGTTGGTCGGCCGTATAGCAAGTTGGAGGAGTTGCTGCTTCGGTTGATCGCTGAGGACCAAGGCGAAGAGGGGCGTGTTTTTGAGGACTTGCGCGAAGCCTTTCAGGTCCACGAGCGACTTCTCGTCGAAGGCCTGGTGACACTGCTGCGTGAAGGATGGGTGGCCATGGTCCAGAGCGACCATGGCATCCGCTACGTTGTAACGGATGAGGGACTTGTCACCATTGACAAGGGTCGTCGGCCAGCCAGCCTGCGGGTTCAGAGCAGGCACGCGAAGATCGTGCGAGAAGCGCTCAACAGCCAGGTGGAGCACATCAACAACCTTGAAGTGTTCACCGCCGAAGAGATCCATCGGAAGACCGGTCGAATGGCGATCCGTTTTGCCCTAAGGAGGCGTCAGCATCGCGCGACACTCAACGGTGGCGAGGTCGAGTGGCTGCTGCCGCGGAGTTCGGGCGAGCAGCAGTGGATCCGACGGATCGGTAGTGACGCGAGGGTGCAGCGGGGGAAGTACTTCCTTCCCCTCCGGGTGGATTTGCAGGAGCGAACGGTGCAGGGCCTGCCCAGCAACTGGAGTCAGCTTGTCCCGCTGGTGCTGGAGCAAACGGAGGAGCAGTTCTCGGACCTCGCGGTCGGCGACGAAGCCCAGAGAAGGTTCGGAAGTCTTCTAAAGGAGAGAGGAGGCCACCGCAGCAGGGGGCGATACTTCGCTAGAGGGGATGTGCTGCCGGAGCCGACCACCGTACCCTGCGCCGAAGCGACCCTGCGCTCAATTGAGAGCCGCCGGCTTGCTGAACGCGCCCTGGAACGTGCCAGTGGTCGCGCGCTGATCGTAACCTCGCACCTGGACGACTCCCAGGTTGGGAGGCTGAGTGAGGTGGTCACTGGCCTGTGCCGCCGCGGTGTAAGTGTCGATGTGCTGTGGTCCTGCGCCGACGTGTCGGAAGAGACACGTAGAGGATTGGTCGGGGCGCTGGAGTCAGTGCGCGGGCAATCCGGCCCGGGAAAGGTCTTCTTCAACAGAACACCAGCGGATGCCAAGGCCGAATTCGTTCTGGCCGACACCAATGCCGGGCCTGTCGCCGTGCTGGGTGCCGGGTTGCTGTTGGAGCCGGCGCAGGATGAATCGATCAGCCCTGCGGTGATCGTCGATGACGCGCACGGCGTGAGTACCTTGGCCCTTCTGGCTTCTGGGTGGTGGCAGGACAGCTCCGACAACCACACGGAACTCGCTGCGAGCCGCTGGCGGCGGGTTGCCGAGAACTGGGTCGAGGATGCGGCCCTAAACCTGGCCGGGCCAGCGAGGGAAGAGCCGGAGAGCTACCCAGACGCTGTGCAACCGCTATTCCCCCAACCTCGGGGTAGTGCGGAGGCAAGCGAGGTATCGCTGCTCATTGGTGCCCAGGGTGCCGTAACTCGCGACAGGCTTGTGGACGACTGCGGCTCTAAAGGAAACCGTCTGCCAGATATCAGGGGTCCGGTGGAGGTGACTGCCTCAGCCCGTGAATGGGTCGTGGGCGTGCGCGGTGCAGGGCAGTCGACGGTCTCCTTCCAACTCCGTGGCCCCCGTGCAGCTGAACTGTGGCAGCGAGCTGGAGTGGGATGCGAACAAGCAGAAGCAGCCGACCGACATCCAGGCTGATGAGTATGGGTGGACGAGCAAAGGCCCCGGGGAGAATCCCGTTCGCCCGTTTGATCATGTAGTGGGCACGGAATGCAGTGCGGGCACGGGCCTTGCGGATCATGGAGTCTCGATGCTCCCAGATCTGCAAGATCACCGTGCCCGCTGTTCCGTCTTCCCTCACCGCTCCGACGCCAGCTGCGGCACCCTCTTATTCCGGTCCGACGGATGTCGTGCCGCCCGGACTCCTGGACGTCCTGGCCCAGGTGCCCTCGTGACCGACGCGGACGACGCTTGGAACTGGCCACGCTGCCGGCCGTCAGTGTCTGGGCGATGACCTGCACGGGACACAACTCCCTTGTCTCGCCGGCCGAATGGGTGAGGCGGTGCGAGTAGGAGGTCCTGGCCCGGCTCGGCTGCCCCTACGACCCGTTCACCGGCTGCTACCGCCCTCCGGGGGAACCGCACCCTGCGCGACGCCTACGCCCGCGTCGATCCCGCGGCCCTGACAGCAGCAGCTCCGGCCATTGTTGCGGCCGCGTGTCTCCAACGTTCTGGCCGCCCACGGCGCGCGAGTCCATCCTGAGCAACCGCCGGCTCGAGGAACGCGCCGACTTCTGGATCGCATGAAGCCGGACAGGACGGACGAGCGCCAGCGGCGTGCGGCATCCGATCGCGCGTCTACCGCCCTCGTAACCGCGCTTGGCGGGGATCGGCTTCGAGCACCACTTGCCGCGCGACTCGTCCCAGCAGGTCAGCGCCATGATCCGCGAAAATGTGACGTGAGACATGCCGGGCTCGCTTCGGCGGCGCCGGGTGTCGCGCATCGGGCATCATTGATGCAGGTCACAGCGGCAGAAAAATGTTAAGGGTTCCGCTGGAACTCAAGCCCGCAGGGCATAGAAACCTCCGGGCTCGGCTTACCCATAATTCACCTCCCGTTCCGCTGGAGTTCAGGCCCGCAGGGCATAGAAACTGGGGTTAAATTCCCCGAAGGATGTTTAGTACCTCTTCGTTCCGCTGGAACTCAGTCCCGCAGGGGTCTGCCTCCTTATTTTTGCGAACGCACACGTGGATGCCGGCGTTCCGAAGGGGATGGAGACCGAGAGGGCGCTGATTGCCATCCGGCTCCGGATTCGCGGTGCTGTTGCCGAGTTGGGCATGCAAGGCGAGGCGGGACCGTGCGCAGAGGCGTGGCGAACACTCGTCGGGGGTTCCGGCCGAAATCGAGCCGGATGTCACTTCCGTGCCGCAGCGTCTCTATGGCAGGTCGTGGAAAGAGACGTTAACCAGTTCGAGAGTGATCGATCCTCTCGGCGCCTGTCAACTCGCAAAGACCCGATTTCACAGAGACCGGTCACCGATTCGGCTGACATTTCAGACGCTGGACTTGATGCGGATATCGAGATGGAGCGTCCATGGTCGTTGGCCGCGTGCATCGATCAGGGGCTGCCTTGCCCAGCCGACGGATTGCGGGCGGTCGTGGAGTACCTCGTCATGGATGGTGAGGACGCTCATGCGCTGGCCCAGCGTCAGGGGGCCGTGATCCGCGAGGTGCTGGGGTGGCTGCGTGACCATCAGAAGGACTTCCGGGAGGCGGCCCAGTGTGAGTGACTCGCCCGAGCTTTCTGGAGGGTCAGTCATGTCCAGTTCCCCGCCCGACGCTCAGGCGTGGGGCCGACCGGCCCTCGCGCGGCCATGGTCGCCTGACCGGCTTCCGGAAGCGGCTGGCCTGCCGGTGACGGTTCCAGTGGCGTGGCTCGGCAGGACGTCCACGGAGGACGCCCAGGACCCGACGCTGTCCCTGCCGCGGCAGCTGCGGAATGCCAGGGCCGCCCTGCCGCCGGGCTGGGTGATTGTCGCCCACTTCTACGACGTGGAGTCGGGGCGGAAGGACCTCGCGCAGCGCGGCATGTCCCTGGCGCACCAGCAGTTCGACATCCCGATTCCGCGGGACGGGAGCGTCGCCGACCTCCTGGCGGAGGCGCAGCGGCCGGACCGTCGGTTCGCGGCCGTGATCTGTGAGTCGATCGAGCGGGTGGCTCGGCGTACGTACTTCGGGACGAAGATCGAGTACGAGTTGGAGCAGGCCGGCGTCGCTCTCTGTGCGGCGGACGAGCCGATTGTCACGGGGCCCAGGGCGAAGCGGGCCACGCCTACGCTCACCCGGCGGGTGAAGCAGGCGGTCTCCGAGTGGTACGTGCTGCAGATGCTGGAGTTGTCCTGGGACGGCTTCGTCGAGCACGTCTCGCAGGGATGGAACGTGGGGAAGCCGCCGTACGGCTACCTGGCTGAGCGGGTCCCCCACCCGGTTCCTGCGCGCCGGGCGGAGGGCCGGACCAAGCACCGGCTGATCCCGGACCTGGTTCGCGCTCCAGCGGTCACGGTGATCTTTCAGCTTCGCGGCCTGGAGAAGATGGGGTACGACGGCATTGCCGACCGCCTGAACCTCGACCTTGTCGCCTACCCGCCTCCCGAGCCCACTCGGCCGGAGATGGCGCTCGGCCGGTGGAGCGGGTCCGCCGTGCGGGAGATTCTGCGGAACCCGAAGTACACCGGTTATCAGGTCTGGAACCGTCGGCAGACGAAGAAGGGGGGCCGGAACAACGACCCCAAGGAGTGGGTGTGGTCCTCGATGCCGACCCACGAGCCGTTGGTCACCAAGGAGCTCTTCGACACCGTGGCCATGATGGGCGGCCGCGGTCGAGGGTCGAGGAGCTCGGACGGGCCCAGCCGGCATCCGGCGACCCGACGGTCCTACGTGCTGCGGTCGTTCGCCCGCTGTGACGTCTGTGACCGGCGGATGTTCGGGAAGACGCGGCACGGCATCCCCTACTACGCGTGCCAGCTGGATCCGAACGAGCACCAGGAGCGCTCCTGGTTCTCGGAGCATCCGAAGAGCTTGTGGGTGAGGGAAGAGGTCCTCCTCGGGGTGATCTCGAAGTTCTTCGCCACGCGGGTCTTCGGCCCCGACCGTCGCCAGCACCTTGGGGCACTCCTGAAGGCCGACGAGCCCGCTACGGATGAGGCCGGCACCCGCCGGACAGGGGAGCGCGAGGCGCTGGAGCAAGCGATCCGTGCGATCGACACGCGACAGACCCGGTTGATCCGGGCGCTGGCCGAAGGCGTAGGCGGCGACGGGGAGGATCCGGTGGGCGGTGACCCTGAGCATGAGCGGGTGTTCCGTGACGCGATCCGGAAGGAGCACGGGACGCTGAGCGCGCGGCGGAAGGCGCTTGCCGATCAGTTGGCCCGGCTGACCGAACCCAGCCCGGCGTCGGTGGCCGTCGCCGACAACGCGGCTCTGCTGGACGCCCTGCCGCTGCTGGACGTGGACCTGTCCCGTCTGCCGGAAGAACTGCAGCGACGGCTCTACAGGGTGTTCGGGCTGGAAGTCCGCTACAGCCGACCGCGGGAAGAAGTGACGCTACGGGTGACGATCCCGGGGCACATGGTTGACGCACTGGTGGCAATCACCCGCGAGGTGGACCGGTGGAACAAAAAATCGGACACCAGCACCGAAGTGCTGATGCCCGACTGTGGCACTCGCGGAGAACGAACCGGTAAAAACCGGCAGAACCGTTCCCATCTTTTGAGTGCCCCCGGCAGGATTCGAACCTGCGCACACGGCTCCGGAGGCCGTTGCTCTATCCCCTGAGCTACGGGGGCGTGTCGGTTGGAGCGTTGTGCTCGCGGCGACGGGTAGAACACTAGCAGGTCCCGTGGGGTGATCAGGAACCCGTTTCCGGGGAGGTGTGCCCTGTAGGGGGTGGAAGTGGGGAAAACCCGGACGCGGTGGCCCGGGCGGACCTACTCTCAAGTTGTGTCGGGCGCGTCGGGTCGGGTGCTTGTTGTCGACGACAACAAGGTCATCCGGCAGCTGATCAGGGTCAATCTTGAGCTGGAAGGGCTTGAGGTCGTGACCGCGGCCGATGGTGCCGAGTGTCTGGACGTGGTGCACCAAGTGCGGCCCGATCTCGTGACGCTCGACGTCGTCATGCCGCGGCTGGACGGGCTGCGCACCGCCGCCCGGCTCCGTGCCGATCCCCGTACGAACCATCTGCCCCTCGCCATCATCAGCGCCTGCACCCAGTACGAGGTCGAGACCGGCCTCGACGTCGGCGTCGACGCCTTCCTCTCCAAGCCCTTCGAACCCGCCGAACTCGTACGCCTCGTCAAGCAGTTGATCCAGGGCCGAGCCGGGCGTGGGGGAGAGGGCGGAGCAGGAGGAGGAGAAGGGGGAGGAGAAGGGGGAGAAGGAGAAGGAGGGGGGCGGGGGGGTGGGGACGGGGACGATGACGACGGGCTCGCGGACGGGGTCACCGGTGGGGTCTCCATCGGCTGAGCGGTCTCGCTGCTTCGCGCCGCGCCCCGGCCGGCAGGGCTCCGAGGACCACGGGTTTCCGTCGGGTGAGCGGTCTGCGCGCTCCGCGGCCCGTGCCCGTGGGTAGGGCTCCGAGAGGCGTGTTCGCGTCGGGTGGGCAAGCCCACATGCTCCGTGGCCCGCGCCTGCCGTCAGGGCTTCGGGCAGGGGCGGGAGGCGGCACGTAGCGTCCGCCCGCCACACGCAGCCGTCTCACCAGGGAAACCTGCTCGCCTCCCCACCCCCCTCCTCCCCTACCCTTGTCCCGTGACCCCCGTCGAGCTGTCCCGCACCGTCCTGCAGGCGGTGCGTCGTGCTGTGGACGAGGGGGAACTGAGCGTGGTGGTTCCTCAGCGGGTCGTCGTCACGGAGCCCGGGGCTGGAGGGTGCGGGGAGTACGCCACCAACGTCGCGCTCCAGCTCGCCCGCGCGGCCGGGAAGCCGCCGCTTGAGGTCGCCGGGATTCTGCGGCCCCGGCTCGTCGCGGCGGACGGTGTCGAGGACGTCGTCGTCACCGGGCCCGGGTTCCTCAACTTCCTGCTCGATCGGCGGGTCGATCCGCTCCAGGCGCTCGTCCGGGAGATCCGGGAGCGTGGTGAGCGGTACGGGCACGGGGATGCCCTCGCCGGACAGGTCGTCGCGTTGCGGGTGCCGTACGAGGTGCGGGCCGAGGTCGTCGCCGACGCCCTCGTGCGGATCGTCGCCACTCAGGGTGGGCGGGCCACCGTAGAGCATGGTGAACCGGCCGGTCTGCGGCCCGTGCCCGCTCCAGAGGACCCCGCGCCGCTCGGGCCCGACGCCGCCCGGTGGGCCCTGCTCCACCCGGCCCCGCACGACCGGCCCCGCATCACCGCCGACCATCTCCTCCAGCGGGAGAGCAATCCGCTGTTCCGGGTGCGGTACGCCCACGCGCGCGTCCGGTCCCTCAGCCGCAACGCCGCCCGCCTGGGCTTCACCGCCGAGCCGGGCCCCCTCGGCGACGACACCGGCCCCCTCGCGCCGGCCGGTGCCGATACCCGCCTCCTCCCGTCGGCCGGTGCCGATATCGGCCCCCTCGCGCCGGCCCCCGCCCACGCCGGCCCCCCGGCACCAGCCCCCGCCGACACCCCCCTCGCGCCCACCCGCGCCCGCACCGCCACCGCCGTACCCCTCCCCGGCGACTCCCCTCGACGCCCCCCGGCCCCCCACATCCCCCAAGCCCACCCCCACCCCCTCCAAACCCCCCTGGCCGACTACCCCCGCATCCTCACCGTGGCCGCCACCCATCGCGCCCCGGACCGGCTTGCCCGGCATCTCGTCACCGTCGCGGATGCCGTGCTGCCCTTTCTGACCTGTGTGCTTCCGATCGGCGAGGAGAAACCCTCGGCCGCCCACCGAGCCCGGCTCGCGCTTGCCGAAGCGGCCGGGACGGTGCTGGCCGGCGGCCTGTCCCTGCTCGGCATCGACGCACCCGAACATCTCTGAGGGACCCGAGAGCAGATGTCCCCCGGAGAGAGACAGAGAGTCTGAGAGCCACCGTCATGAGCCGTTCCGCCCATCCCGCCGGGCCCCGTCACGCCGACGTCCTGCCCGAGGGGCACTACTCCGCGCCGCCCACCGACCTCAACGTGCTCGACCACAAGGTCTGGGCGCAGACCGTCGGCCGCGGTGAGGACGGGGTCGTCACCGTCGGCGGGGTCCCCGTGACCCGGCTCGCCGAGGAGTTCGGCACACCCGCGTACATCATGGACGAGGCCGACTTCCGGGCGCGGGCACGCGCCTGGCGCACCGCCTTCGGTTCGAACGCCGATGTGTTCTACGCCGGGAAGGCCTTCCTCTCGCGTGCCGTCGTGCGGTGGCTGGAGGATGAGGGGCTGAATCTCGACGTCTGCTCCGGCGGCGAGCTGGCCACCGCGCTTTCCGCCGGGATGGACCCCGCGCGCATCGCCTTCCACGGGAACAACAAGTCCGTCGCGGAGATCACCCGCGCCGTGGAGGCCGGCGTCGGGCGGATCGTGCTCGACTCCTTCCAGGAGATCGTGCGGGTCGCCCACATCGCGCAGTCCCTGGGCAAGCGGCAGAAGGCGCAGATCCGGATCACCGTGGGGGTCGAGGCTCACACGCACGAGTTCATCGCCACCGCCCACGAGGACCAGAAGTTCGGCATCCCGCTCGCCGGCGGGCAGGCCGCCGAGGCCGTGCGGCGTGCGCTCCAGCTGGACGGGCTCGAACTGATCGGGATCCACTCCCACATCGGGTCGCAGATCTTCGACATGTCCGGCTTCGAGGTCGCCGCCCACCGCGTCGTCGGGCTGCTCAGGGACGTCAGGGACGAGCACGGCGTCGAACTGCCCGAGATCGACCTCGGCGGCGGCCTCGGCATCGCGTACACCAGCGACGACGACCCGCGCGAGCCGCACGAGATCGCCAAGGCGCTGACCGAGATCGTCACCCGGGAGTGCGAGGCCGCCCGGCTGCGCACGCCCCGCATCTCGGTCGAGCCGGGCCGCGCGATCGTGGGCCCGACCGCCTTCACGCTCTACGAGGTCGGCACCGTCAAGCCGCTGGAGGCGCTGCGCACGTACGTGTCCGTCGACGGCGGCATGTCCGACAACATCCGGACCGCGCTCTACGACGCCGAGTACAGCGTCGCCCTCGTCTCGCGGGCCAGCGACGCCGAGCCGATGCTCGTCCGGGTCGTCGGCAAGCACTGCGAGAGCGGGGACATCGTGGTCAAGGACGCGTTCCTGCCCGCCGATCTCGCGCCGGGCGACCTGATCGCCGTACCGGCCACCGGGGCGTACTGCCGGTCGATGGCCAGCAACTACAACCATGTGCTCCGGCCGCCCGTCGTCGCGGTGAGGGACGGCGAGGCCCGGGTGATCGTCCGGCGCGAGACGGAGGAGGATCTCCTGCGTCTCGACGTCGGATGAGGTGAACGACCCGCGGGGCGGAAGATCTGCGGTCTTCTGCCCCGACGAAAATGAAATAAACGTCTCAGGATCCGGACGAAGGGTAGAAACTCCCGTCCGGTGAGTGAGACTGGTCCAACCGTAGACGGTAAGAGGAAACGAGGTCGGATGATGCGTACGCGTCCGCTGAAGGTGGCGCTGCTGGGCTGTGGGGTTGTTGGCTCAGAGGTGGCGCGCATCATGACGACGCACGCCGACGACCTCGCCGCCAGGATCGGAGCGCCCGTCGAACTCGCGGGCGTCGCCGTCCGGCGGCCCGCCAAGGTGCGCGAGGGCATCGACCCGGCCCTCGTCACCACCGACGCCACCGCACTCGTCAAACGCGGCGACATCGACGTCGTCGTCGAGGTGATCGGCGGGATCGAGCCCGCCCGCTCGCTCATCACCACCGCGTTCGAGCACGGCGCCTCCGTCGTCTCCGCGAACAAGGCCCTGCTCGCCCAGGACGGGGCCGCCCTGCACGCCGCCGCCGAGGAGCACGGCCGGGACCTCTACTACGAGGCCGCCGTCGCCGGTGCCATCCCGCTGATCCGCCCGCTGCGCGAGTCCCTGGCCGGCGACAAGGTCAACCGGGTGCTCGGTATCGTCAACGGCACCACCAACTTCATCCTCGACAAGATGGACTCCACGGGTGCCGGCTACCAGGAGGCCCTGGACGAGGCCACCGCGCTCGGGTACGCCGAGGCCGACCCGACCGCCGACGTCGAGGGCTTCGACGCCGCCGCCAAGGCCGCCATCCTCGCCGGGATCGCCTTCCACACGCGGGTGCGCCTGGACGACGTCCACCGCGAGGGCATGAGCGAGGTCACCGCCGCCGACTTCCGCTCGGCCAAGGAGATGGGCTGCACCATCAAGCTGCTCGCCATCTGCGAGCGGGCGCAGGACGGGGCGTCCGTCACCGCGCGTGTGCACCCCGCCATGATTCCGCTGAGCCACCCCCTCGCCTCCGTGCGCGGTGCGTACAACGCCGTCTTCGTGGAGAGCGACGCCGCCGGGCAGCTGATGTTCTACGGCCCCGGCGCGGGCGGTTCCCCGACCGCCTCCGCCGTTCTCGGCGACCTCGTCGCCGTCTGCCGCAACAAGCTCAACGGCACCACCGGGCCCGGCGAGTCGGCGTACGCCGCGCTGCCCGTCTCCCCGATGGGCGACGTCGTCACGCGGTACCACATCAGCCTGGACGTGGCCGACAAACCGGGTGTCCTCGCCCAGGTCGCCACCGTCTTCGCCGAGCACGGGGTGTCCATCGACACCGTTCGGCAGCAGGGCAAGGACGGCGAGGCATCACTCGTCGTCGTCACCCATCGGGCCCTCGACGCCGCCCTTTCCGGCACCGTCGAGGCGCTGCGCAAGCTCGACACCGTGCGGGGTGTCGCCAGCATCATGCGGGTTGAAGGAGAGTAACCAGCAATGACCCACCAGTGGCGCGGAATCATCGAGGAGTACCGGGACCGGCTGCCGGTTTCCGACACCACGCCGGTCGTGACGCTCCGCGAGGGCGGTACGCCCCTCGTGCCCGCGCAGGTGCTCTCCGAGCGCACCGGCTGCGAGGTCCACCTCAAGGTGGAGGGCGCGAACCCGACCGGGTCCTTCAAGGACCGTGGCATGACGATGGCCATCTCCAGGGCGAAGGAGGAGGGGGCCAAGGCCGTCATCTGCGCGTCCACCGGCAACACCTCCGCCTCCGCCGCGGCGTACGCCGTACGGGCCGGCATGGTCTCGGCCGTGCTGGTGCCGCAGGGCAAGATCGCGCTCGGCAAGATGGGCCAGGCCCTGGTGCACGGCGCGAAGATCCTCCAGGTCGACGGCAACTTCGACGACTGCCTCACCCTCGCTCGCGCGCTGAGCGACAACTACCCGGTGGCGCTGGTCAATTCGGTCAACCCGGTGCGCATCGAGGGCCAGAAGACGGCCGCCTTCGAGATCGTGGACATGCTCGGCGACGCGCCGGACATCCATGTCCTGCCGGTCGGCAACGCGGGCAACATCACCGCGTACTGGAAGGGCTACAAGGAGTACGCCGCGGACAAGATCGCCGTCCGGACGCCCCGGATGTGGGGGTTCCAGGCCGCCGGCAGTGCCCCGATCGTGCGCGGCGAGGTCGTGAAGGACCCGTCGACCATCGCCACCGCCATCCGGATCGGCAACCCGGCCTCCTGGCAGTACGCGCTCGCGGCCCGGGACGAGTCCGGCGGCGCCATCGACGAGGTGACGGACCGTGAAATCCTGCGCGCCTACCGGCTGTTGGCCGCACAGGAGGGCGTCTTCGTGGAGCCCGCCTCCGCCGCCTCCGTCGCCGGTCTGCTCAAGGCCGCCGAGCAGGGCAAGGTCGACCCGGGCCAGCGCATCGTGTGCACCGTCACCGGCAACGGTCTGAAGGACCCCGACTGGGCCGTCGCCGGCGCCCCCCAGCCGGTCACCATCCCGGTCGACCCGGCCACCGCGGCCGAGCGCCTCGGCCTCGCCTGAGGTACCCGGCGCACCGGGGTTCTCCCCGGCGACACCGGGTTTTCCCTGACAGGATGCACAGGAGGCTTACGACACGCATCGTGCGCCTCCTGTGCGCCCTATGTCGCTACTGAACCTTCCTTCGATACGCTGTACCGAACCCGCCTGTTGCATATGCACTGCGCATAGGGGCAACGCCGCGCCGTCTGCGCGGCCGAGGGTCTCCACGTACGTATCGGATGTCTTTGACAGTCACGCAGCTCAAGGAGAGTCTTCGAGCGATGGCCGGTCCAGCCTTCCGTGCCGCCGCCGTCCGGGTGCGCACCCCCGCCACCAGCGCCAATCTCGGTCCGGGCTTCGACGCCCTGGGCCTCGCGCTGGGGCTCTACGACGACGTCGTCGTCCGGGTGGCCGACTCCGGGCTGCACATCGACATCGCGGGTGAGGGTAGTGAGACCCTGCCGCGTGACGAGCGTCACCTCCTCGTCCGTTCCCTGCGCACCGCCTTCGATCTGCTGGGCGGCCAGCCCCGCGGCCTGGAGATCGTCTGCGCCAACCGCATCCCGCACGGCCGGGGCCTCGGCTCCTCCTCCGCCGCCATCTGCGCCGGCATCGTGGCCGCCCGCGCCGTGACCATAGGCGGCGAGGCCCGGCTGGACGACGCGGCCCTGCTGGCGCTGGCCACCGAGATCGAGGGCCACCCCGACAATGTGGCCGCCTGTCTGCTCGGCGGATTCACCCTTTCCTGGATGGAATCCGGCGCGGCCCGCGCGATCAGAATGGACCCCGACGATTCCATCGTTCCGGTGGTTTTCGTGCCCGGAAAGCCGGTACTGACGGAAACCGCCCGCGGACTGCTGCCGCGCACCGTGCCGCACGTCGACGCCGCCGCCAACGCGGGCCGTGCCGCGCTGCTCGTCGAGGCCCTCACCCGGCGTCCCGAACTGCTGTTGCCCGCCACCGAGGACCGTCTGCACCAGGAGTACCGCGCCCCGGCCATGCCGGAGAGCGCCGCGCTGGTGGAGCGGCTGCGGGCGGACGGGATCCCGGCCGTCATCTCCGGCGCCGGACCCACCGTCATGGCCCTGACCGACGCCGGCACCGCCGACAAGGTCTCCCACCTCGCGGGTGAGGGATGGGCCGCCAACCGGCTGGACCTGGATATGCAGGGAGCGAGCGTGCTTCCGCTTGCGCCCTGACACACGGTTGCCGGATTTGGAGAGGGGGAATGTTTGTTGGATCCGGTAGTGTTAATCTCAAGTCTGCACCCGACCCCACCATGGCGAGGTGCCACGTGTCCCCGTCCGGGACAGACATTCTTCCGGGAGCCCCCCACGCCACTCCGTGTTCCTCACGTCGTACCTGGGCAGTACGTCGTATGCGAGCACTGAGCCGGCCGCAGGGCATGCTCCGGAACAGGTGCTACCACGCCACGTGACACCGGGTGCCACGGCTCGCGGAAGCGCCATCACCGCACATCTCTCTTCCGCCGCGTTGGCGGACCACCGCCCCGGCACGGTTCACCGAAGACAGAACCGTAGCCGGACAGCACAACCGGTCGCCGAGCCAGACAGGCCGACGTCCGCTCCAGGGAAGGACCCTTCGTGAGCGACACCACCGATCTGATGGGCGCACGTGTCGAGGAGACCGCTGCCGCGCCCGCCACGGACGCCTCCGCGCCTGCCACCGGTGCCGGCTCCCGGCGGCGCCGGGGTACCGGCCTTGAGGGCATGGTGCTGGCCGAGCTGCAACAGGTCGCCTCGGGCCTCGGCATCAGGGGCACCGCGCGGATGCGCAAGAGCCAGCTGATCGAGGTCATCAAGGAGGCGCAGGCCCAGGGCGGCGCCCCCAAGGCCGAGGCCGCAACCGAGACCAAGCCGAAGCGCCGGGCCACCTCCAAGGCCCGCACCGGCGAGAGCGCGGACGGCGAGCAGAAGGCGGCCAAGGCCGAGGCGTCGGCCGAGAAGGCCCAGCAGCAGATCGAGATCCCGGGGCAGCCGGCCGGGGGCACCCGCGCGGGCGAGGCCGAGCGCGGGGGAGACGAGGCGCCGACCGAGCGCCGTCGTCGTCGTGCCACCGCGGAGGCCGGCAGCCCGGCCGTGAACGGTGCCGAGCAGGCCGCCGCCGAGGCGAGGACCGAGGCCCGCGGCGACGCGAAGGGCGAGGCCAAGGCCGACGCCCAGCAGCCGCAGCAGCAGGGCGAGTCCGCGAAGAGCGACGCCGGTGACGGCGAGGGTCGCGGCCGCCGCGACCGCCGTGAGCGCGGCCGTGACCGTGACCGCGGTGACCGTGACCGCAGTGACCGCGGTGACCGTGGTGACCGCCGCGGCAAGGGCGACGACCAGCAGGGCGGCCAGCAGCGTCAGCAGCAGGGCCAGCAGGGCGGCCGCCAGGACCGGCAGCAGGACGACGACGACTTCGAGGGCGGCCGCCGTGGCCGTCGCGGCCGCTACCGCGACCGCCGTGGCCGCCGTGGCCGCGACGAGATCGCCGAGCCGCAGGTCGCCGAGGACGACGTCCTGATCCCCGTCGCGGGCATCCTGGACATCCTCGACAACTACGCCTTCATCCGGACCTCCGGCTACCTGCCGGGCCCGAACGACGTGTACGTCTCCCTCGCCCAGGTCCGCAAGAACGGTCTGCGCAAGGGCGACCACCTCACCGGCGCGGTCCGCCAGCCGAAGGAGGGCGAGCGCCGCGAGAAGTTCAACGCGCTGGTCCGCCTCGACTCCGTCAACGGCATGGCGCCCGAACACGGCCGTGGCCGCCCGGAGTTCAACAAGCTGACGCCGCTCTACCCGCAGGACCGCCTCCGTCTGGAGACGGACCCGGGCGTGCTGACGACCCGCATCATCGACCTCGTCTCGCCCATCGGCAAGGGCCAGCGCGGTCTGATCGTGGCCCCGCCGAAGACCGGCAAGACCATGATCATGCAGGCCATCGCCAACGCGATCACGCACAACAACCCCGAGTGCCACCTGATGGTCGTCCTCGTCGACGAGCGTCCGGAAGAGGTCACCGACATGCAGCGGTCGGTCAAGGGCGAGGTCATCTCCTCGACCTTCGACCGCCCGGCCGAGGACCACACCACGGTCGCCGAGCTGGCCATCGAGCGCGCCAAGCGCCTCGTGGAGCTGGGCCACGACGTGGTCGTGCTGCTGGACTCCATCACGCGTCTGGGCCGCGCCTACAACCTCGCGGCGCCGGCCTCCGGCCGCATCCTGTCCGGCGGTGTCGACTCGACCGCGCTGTACCCGCCGAAGCGCTTCTTCGGTGCCGCGCGCAACATCGA
Organism: Streptomyces sp. NPDC001056; assembly: GCF_053598955.1. Lineage (NCBI taxonomy): Bacteria > Bacillati > Actinomycetota > Actinomycetes > Kitasatosporales > Streptomycetaceae > Streptomyces > Streptomyces sp. NPDC001056. The sequence continues at coordinate 157,925 of NZ_JBSFLI010000010.1, forward strand.
GGACGGCGGCTCGCTGACCATCCTCGCGACGGCGCTCGTGGACACCGGGTCCCGCATGGACGAGGTGATCTTCGAGGAGTTCAAGGGCACCGGCAACATGGAGCTCAAGCTCGACCGGAAGCTCGCCGACAAGCGCATCTTCCCGGCGGTGGACGTGGACGCGTCCGGCACCCGCAAGGAGGAGATCCTGCTGGGCGCCGAGGAGCTGGGCATCGTCTGGAAGCTGCGCCGGGTGCTGCACGCCCTGGACCAGCAGCAGGCGATCGAGCTGCTGCTGGACAAGATGAAGCAGACCAAGTCGAACGTCGAGTTCCTGATGCAGATCCAGAAGACGACGCCGACCCCCGGCAACGGCGACTGACCTCCGGGTAATCGCTGACAGAGGCCGTCCCCTCGGGGGCGGCCTCTTCCGCGTGTGAAGCGAGACCTTTGCCACAGGGACTACGCACCGTGCCGGTTCGGAGACATACGACAACCGGGCGCGAAACCCCAGGTGAGCGCCGTGCCCCGGACGCGGTCGACTACCCACGGTGCCCATCGCCGCACGCGGTGGGCACTCTGCGTCGTGCAACGCTGTCCCGAGTTTCTCCGTCCTACCGCACGGAGGGACGATGGAGCGGTGACGACCGCGCCCGACCCTGACCGCAGGGGGTAACCGATCGACGAGACCTAGGAGTGCCGTGTCCGCCGAGAGCATGCCGGAACCCGCGATACCCCAGCCCGGTGCCCAGGAGCCCGGCCGAGAGGGCCGTGGACGGCGCCGCAGGCCCCGTGGCGCCGGCCGCAAGGCCCTGCTGGCGACGGCCTGGACGGCCGCCGGTGTGCTGGTGCTGGGCGGCGCGGGAGCGGGCTACCTGTACCTCAAGCTCAACGGCAACCTGCACAGCGTCGACATCAACCAGGTCCTCGGCAAGGACCGCCCCGGGAAGACCGACAACGGCTCCGAGAACATCCTGGTCCTCGGCTCCGACACGCGCGCCGGCTCCAACAAGAGGCTCGGTGGCGGCACGGACGACGGCAGCGCCCGCTCCGACACCGCGATGATCGTGCACGTCTACCAGGGCCACAAGAAGGCCGCCGTGGTCTCCATACCCCGCGACACGCTCGTGGACCGGCCCACGTGCACCGACACCAAGGGCACCACGCACCCGGCCGCGACCGGCGTGATGTTCAACGAGGCGTACTCCACCGGCGGCGCGGCCTGCGCGGTGAAGTCCGTCGAGTCCCTCACCGGCATCCGCATGGACCACTACCTGGAGGTCGACTTCGCTGGCTTCCAGCGGCTCGTCGACGACCTCGGCGGCGTCCCGGTGACCACGACCAGGGCCATCGACGACCCGCAGTCCCACCTGAGGCTCCAGGCCGGCACGCACACCCTCGACGGGCAGCAGGCCCTCGGCCTCGTCCGCACCCGGCACGGCGTCGGCGACGGCTCCGACCTGGGCCGCATCCAGCTCCAGCAGGCCTTCGTCAAGGCGCTGCTCGGGCAGGTCGAGAGCGTCGGCGTCTTCAGCGACCCCAAGAAGCTGTACGACCTCGCCGACACCGCCACCAAGGCCGTCACCACCGACTCCGACCTCGGCTCGGTCAACTCCCTCATGGACTTCGCCGACGGCCTCAAGGGCATCAGCACCCGGCACATGACGATGGTCACCATGCCCGTCCGGTACGACCCGGCGAACCCCAACCGGGTCCTGCTGGAGAAGCCGAAGGCCCAGCTGGTGTGGGACGCGCTGAAGCACGACCGCCCGATCCCGGGGTCGGCCACGAAGGGGACGGCCACGGGCGAGGCCGACGGCGTGGTGAGCGGCTGAGGGGCGGCCGGGAGGCCACCTCGCGCCCGGGGGCGCCCGGGGAATAGAACAACCGCACCCCCGGTTTTGGGGGATGGCCCCAGTCCTGGCAGACTGGTACGTCGGCCCCGGTTCACGCTCCCGCATCCCGCGGCGGCGACCCGGCGCCCTCCCGAACACTAGGAGAAACCTTGAAGCGCGACATCCACCCCGAGTACGTCGAGACGCAGGTCAGCTGCACCTGTGGCGCGTCGTTCACCACGCGGAGCACCATCGAGTCCGGCACCATCCGGGCCGAGGTCTGCTCCGAGTGCCACCCGTTCTACACGGGCAAGCAGAAGATCCTCGACACCGGTGGCCGTGTGGCCCGCTTCGAGGCCCGCTTCGGCAAGGCTGCCGCCGGCTCCAAGAAGTAGCGAGCCCCCATTCGCCGGTCCACGGCCGTACGTCCGCGAGGGCGTGCGTCCGGGACCGGCGTTTTTGGTCGCCCGCCCCTTCCCTTCACCGCAGTACAGGAGCCGAAAGATGTTCGAGGCAGTCGAGGAACTCGTCACCGAGCACGCCGACCTCGAGAAGAAGCTCGCCGACCCGTCGGTCCACGCCGACCAGGCGAACGCGCGCAAGCTGAACAAGCGCTATGCCGAGCTGACCCCGATCGTCGGCACGTTCCGCTCCTGGAAGCAGGCAGGCGACGACATCGAGACCGCGCGCGAACTCGCCGCCGACGACCCCGACTTCGCCGCCGAGGTCAAGGAGCTGGAGCAGCAGCGCGAGGAGCTGACCGAGAAGCTGCGCCTCCTGCTGGTCCCGCGTGACCCGAGTGACGACAAGGACGTCATTCTGGAGATCAAGGCGGGCGCGGGCGGCGACGAGTCGGCGCTGTTCGCCGGCGACCTGCTGCGCATGTACCTGCGCTACGCGGAGCGCGTCGGCTGGAAGACCGAGATCATCGACGCCACCGAGTCCGAGCTGGGCGGCTACAAGGACGTCCAGGTCGCGGTGAAGACCCGCGGTCAGACCGAGCCCGGCCAGGGCGTGTGGGCGCGCCTGAAGTACGAGGGCGGCGTGCACCGCGTGCAGCGCGTGCCGGCCACCGAGTCCCAGGGCCGTATCCACACCTCCGCCGCCGGTGTCCTCGTCACCCCCGAGGCCGAGGAGGTGGACGTGGAGATCAACCCGAACGACCTCCGCATCGACGTCTACCGGTCCTCCGGCCCCGGCGGCCAGTCCGTCAACACCACGGACTCCGCGGTGCGCATCACCCACCTGCCCACCGGCGTCGTCGCCTCCTGCCAGAACGAGAAGAGCCAGCTCCAGAACAAGGAGCAGGCCCTGCGTATCCTGCGCTCCAGGCTGCTCGCCGCGGCCCAGGAGGAGGCGGAGCGGGAGGCCGCGGACGCCCGCCGCAGCCAGGTGCGCACCGTCGACCGCTCCGAGAAGATCCGTACGTACAACTTCCCGGAGAACCGCATCTCCGACCACCGTGTCGGCTTCAAGGCGTACAACCTGGACCAGGTCCTGGACGGCGACCTCGACGCGGTCATCCAGGCATGCGTCGACGCGGACTCCGCGGCGAAGCTCGCGGCGGCGTAAGGCGACGCCGCCTCACAGCACATACGAGTGTTTGCAGACTTCCGGAGGACTTGCGTGAACCTGCTGCTCGCGGAGGTGGCCCAGGCCACCCAGCGGCTGGCCGACGCCGGCGTGCCCTCGCCGCGCACCGACGCGGAGGAACTCGCCGCGTTCGTGCACGGCGTCAAGCGCGGCGAACTGCACTCCGTGAAGGACGCGGACTTCGACGCCCGGTACTGGGAGGTCATCGCCCGGCGTGAGCAGCGCGAGCCGCTCCAGCACATCACCGGGCGGGCCTACTTCCGCTACCTGGAGCTCCAGGTCGGGCCCGGAGTCTTCGTGCCCCGGCCGGAGACCGAGTCGGTGGTCGGCTGGGCCATAGACGCGGTGCGCGCCATGGACGTGGTCGAGCCGTGCATCGTCGACCTGTGCACCGGCTCCGGGGCCATCGCGCTCGCCCTCGCCCAGGAGGTGCCGCGCTCCCGGGTGCACGCCGTGGAGCTGTCGGAGGACGCGCTGCGCTGGACCCGCAAGAACGTGGAGGGGTCCAGGGTCGACCTGCGCCAGGGCGATGCCCTGACCGCGTTCCCCGACCTGGACGGCCAGGTCGACCTGGTCATCTCCAACCCGCCGTACATCCCGCTCACCGAATGGGAGTACGTGGCACCCGAGGCCCGCGACTACGACCCGGAACTCGCGTTGTTCTCGGGGGAGGACGGCCTCGACCTGATCCGCGGCATCGAGCGCACCGCGCACCGGCTGCTGCGGCCCGGCGGGGTCGTCGTCATCGAACACGCCGACACCCAGGGCGGACAGGTGCCGTGGATCTTCACCGAGGAGCGGGGCTGGGCCGACGCGGCCGATCACCCCGACCTCAACAACCGGCCGCGGTTCGCCACCGCGCGCAAGGCGCTGCCGTGAGCAGCGCCGAGACTTCAACCCCGCAGTTTGTGTACGAGGAGGCCCGTTAAATGGCACGGCGATACGACACCAACGACGCGACCGACCGCGCGACGGGTCTGCGTGAAGCCGCGTCCGCCGTCCGCCGGGGCGAACTGGTGGTGCTGCCGACCGACACGGTCTACGGCATCGGCGCCGACGCGTTCTCCTCCGAGGCCGTCGCCGATCTGCTCGCCGCCAAGGGCCGGGGCCGCAACATGCCCACCCCTGTGCTCATCGGCTCCCCGAACACCCTGCACGGCCTGGTCACGAACTTCTCCGAGCTGGCCTGGGAACTGGTCGACGCGTTCTGGCCGGGTGCCCTGACGCTGGTCGCCAAGCACCAGCCGTCCCTCCAGTGGGACCTGGGCGACACCCGCGGCACGGTCGCCGTGCGCATGCCCCTGCACCCGGTCGCCATCGAGCTGCTCACCGAGGTCGGTCCGATGGCGGTCTCCTCCGCCAACCTCACCGGGCACCCGGCGCCGGAGAACTGCGACGCCGCGCAGGACATGCTCGGCGACTCCGTCTCGGTCTACCTCGACGGCGGCCCGACCCCGGGCAACGTGCCCTCGTCCATCGTGGACGTCTCCCGCGACGTGCCGGTACTGCTGCGCGCGGGCGCGATCTCCGCGGACGAGCTGCGCAAGGTCGTACCCGACCTTGAGGTGGCGAATTGACGGCCCCTGAAGCGGGGCGTGGCATAGGCATCGGGGAGCGCCTCGCGGAGGAGACGACGACCTTCGGGTTTCCGCGCGACACCTTCCGCATCCTCCACGTCAGTACCGGCAACGTGTGCCGCTCGCCCATCACCGAGCGGCTGACCCGCCATTTCGTCGCCGAGCGGCTCGGTGTGCTCGGTGGCGGGCTGATCGTGGAGAGCGCGGGCACCTGGGGTCACGAGGGCGCGCCGATGGAGGCCAACGCGGAGACCGTGCTGGCCGAGTTCGGCGCGGACGCCTCCGGCTTCATGGGCCGGGAGCTGCTGGACGAGCACGTCATCCGGGCCGACCTGGTCCTGACCGCGACCCGCGACCACCGCGCCCAGGTCATCTCCATGGGCCATTCGGCGGGACTGCGCACGTTCACCCTCAAGGAGTTCACGCGCCTGGTCCGGGCGATCGACCCCGCGACGCTGCCGCCGCTGGAGGACGGCCTCGTCATGCGCGCCCGCGCCCTGGTCCGGGCGGCCGCCGCCCTGCGGGGCTGGCTGCTGGCCCCCACGGCGGAGGCGGACGAGGTCTACGACCCCTACGGCGCGCCCCTGACCTTCTTCCGCTCCATCGGCGACGAGATAAGGGACGCGCTGGACCCGGTGGTGACGGCGCTGACGGGTGTGCCCGCACGCATGTAGCGGCGGTGGCGGGGCCTCGCGATGCCGCGCCGCCCGGCCGTGCCGGGCCTACATTGGGGATACGTCACCGTCGACCGCCCGGAGTCCGTCATGTCGGTCATCACCCCCTACGAGGCCGATGTTCTGCGGGAGCAGGACCCTGAGCTGGACGAGATCCTGTGGGGAGAGCTGCGCCGGCAGTCGACGTCGCTGCAACTGATCGCGGCGGAGAACTTCACCTCCCGCGCCGTCCTCGCCGCCCTCGGCTCATCGCTGGCGAACAAGTACGCCGAGGGCTATCCCGGCGCCCGCCACCACGGCGGCTGCGAGATGGTGGACATGGCCGAGCGGCTGGCCGTGGAGCGCGCGAGCACGCTGTTCGGGGCCCAGCACGCGAACGTACAGGCGCATTCGGGCTCCTCCGCCGTCCTCGCGGCGTACGCGGCGCTGCTGCGCCCCGGAGACACCGTCCTCGCCCTCGGCCTGCCCTACGGCGGCCATCTCACCCATGGCTCCCCGGCCAACTTCTCCGGCCGCTGGTTCGACTTCGTCGGCTACGGCGTCGACGCGGAGACCGGGCTGATCGACCACGACCAGGTGCGCCACCTGGCACGGAACCACCGCCCGAAGGCGATCGTCTGCGGGTCGATCGCCTATCCCCGGCACATCGACTACGCCTTCTTCCGCGAGGTCGCCGACGAGGTCGGCGCCTACCTGATCGCGGACGCCGCCCACCCCATCGGCCTCGTCGCCGGCGGCGCCGCCCCGAACCCGGTGCCGTACGCCGACATCGTGTGCGCGACCACGCACAAGGTGCTGCGCGGCCCCCGCGGCGGCATGCTCCTGTGCGGGAGCGAGCTGGCCGAACGCGTGGACCGGGCCGTGTTCCCGTTCACCCAGGGCGGCGCGCAGATGCACACCATCGCCGCCAAGGCCGTCGCGTTCGGCGAGGCCGCCACCCCGGCGTTCGCGGACTACGCCCACCAGGTGGTCGCCAACGCCCGCGCCCTGGCCGGCCACCTCGCCGAACAGGGGCTCGCCGTCACCACCGGCGGCACGGACACCCACCTGATCACCGCCGATGTGGCGCCGCTCGGCGTGGACGGCCGTACCGCCCGCGGCCGGCTCGCCGCCGCCGGGATCGTCCTGGACTGCTGCGCGCTGCCGCACGGCGACGGCCGGGGACTGCGCCTGGGAACCGCCGCGGTGACCACCCAGGGCATGGGCGAACAGGAGATGGCGCGGATCGCGAAGCTGCTCGCCGCGGTGGCCCGCGGGCAGACGGAACCGGCCGGGGCGCGGGCGGAGGTACGGGAGCTGACCGCAGCGTTCCCGCCGTACCCGCAGTGACCGGAGCGGGGTGCGTGGCGCCCCTCACAGCATGGTGTGCAACCATCCTGGCTACCCGTAAGTCCCCATCCATATACGCCCGCCGCTAGGCTGTGAGGCTGTGATGGCCAGCGAGACCTGTGGGGAAGCCCGTGCGTGAATACCTGCTGACGCTCTGCATCACGGCCGCGGTGACGTACCTGCTGACAGGGCCGGTGCGGAAGTTCGCGATCGTGGCGGGGGCGATGCCGGAGATCCGGGCCCGGGACGTGCACCGGGAACCCACTCCGCGCCTCGGCGGGATCGCGATGTTCTTCGGACTGTGCGCGGGCCTGCTGGTCGCCGACCACCTGACCAGCCTCAACTGGGTCTTCGAGAAGTCCAACGAGCCACGGGCCCTGCTCTCCGGCGCCGCCCTGATCTGGCTGATCGGCGTCCTGGACGACAAGTTCGAGATCGACGCGCTGATCAAGCTCGGCGGCCAGATGATCGCCGCCGGCGTCATGGTCATGCAGGGTCTGACGATCCTGTGGCTGCCCATCCCCGGCGTCGGCAACGTCGCGCTGACCCAGTGGCAGGGCACGCTGCTGACCGTGGCGCTCGTCGTCATCACGATCAACGCGGTGAACTTCGTGGACGGCCTGGACGGCCTCGCGGCCGGCATGGTCTGCATCGCCACGGTCGCGTTCTTCCTGTACGCCTACCGCGTCTGGGTCTCCTACGGCATCGAGGCCGCCGCCCCCGCCACGCTGTTCGCGTCGATCCTGATGGGCATGTGCCTCGGCTTCCTGCCGCACAACATGCACCCGGCGCGCATCTTCATGGGCGACTCCGGCTCCATGCTGATCGGCCTGGTGCTGGCCGCGGGCGCCATCTCGATCACGGGTCAGGTCGACCCGGACGTGATGAACCTGTTCTCCGGGTCCGAGCGCGCCACCGTCCACCAGATGGTGCCGGTCTACATCCCGCTGCTGATGCCGCTGACGATCATCGCCATTCCCGCCGCCGACCTGGTGCTGGCGATCGTGCGCCGCACCTGGCGGGGCCAGTCGCCGTTCGCCGCGGACCGCGGGCACCTGCACCACCGGCTGCTGGAGATCGGCCACTCGCACAGCCGCGCGGTGCTGATCATGTACTTCTGGTCGGCGCTGATCGCCTTCGGCGCGCTGGCCTACTCGGTCAACTCGGCGTCCATGTGGATCGTGCTCGGCGTCGTCTTCCTCAGCGCCGTGGGCCTCGTCCTGCTGCTGCTCCCGCGCTTCACGCCGCGGGTGCCCGTGTGGGCCCAGCGCTTCGTGCCGCCGCGGTACCGGCGCCGGCGTGCGGCGGCGGAAGCGGAAGCCGGCCTGGCGGCCGTGGAGGCCGCGGAGGCCGCGGAGGCCGCCGGAGAAGGCGGCTGTGACGAGCCCGGCACCGATGAGCGCGCCCCCGTCCCGGCCGGTGTGTCCGGCGTCAACGGGGCGACCGCAATCGGCACTCGTGGGCGTTTTCTCGATCGTTCCTGAGACGGTCAAGGTAAGAATCTGACTAGAGCATTGCCAACTCGTGGGGGAGTAAAGTTCCCCAATACCAGACAAAGCGGCTCGGTTTTTGATCAGACGTGCAGGGCCACTCTCATGTGTGACAGCAAGCACACCTACCAGGTAAAGACCTCATCAAATAGTTTGTGATACGGTTCACGAGAACCCCGGATAGAACCGAAGGACCGTAGTGCGACGGTCCATTGGTGTGAGGTTTCGATCACTCAGCCCGGGACTACGCTCGTCCATGACGACACCTGCCCCCCTGTGAAAGCGGAGTTGCCGCCATGCCGTCTTCTGACGCCCGGATCCTGGCCCAGGCCGCCGTACCCACGGCTGTCGTCGGCGCGCTTGCCGCCGTCGTCAGCGGTGTGGTCGCGGGCGGCAAGGGAGCGATCGGGGCTGTCGTCGCGACGGTGGTCGTGGTTCTGTTCATGGGGCTCGGTTTCTACGTGCTCCAGCGCACCGCCAAGTCATTTCCGCAGCTGTTCCAGATGATGGGCCTGATGCTCTACGCGGCTCAGCTGCTGCTGATGGTCATCTTCGTCGCGTTGTTCAAGAACACCACGCTCTTCAACCCGCGTGCCTTCGCCATCACGCTTGTGGTCGCCACCCTGGTGTGGATCGGCGCACAGACGCGGTCGCACATGAAGGCCAAGACCCTCTACGTCGATCCGGACGCCTCGTCCTCGGGCGACAAGCCCGAAAAGACAGGGCGTTCGTCGTGAGAGGTAGGGCCGGGATAAAGGCGCAGAACGCTTGCTGCTATCGTCCGGTGCCAACTGCGGCATCGCGGGCGCGGGCATCCGAGCTGACGCCTGATCGATCGCGAGGCGAGATGCCCCCCAGCCGCCCCCACATCCGTAACACCAGTCCCGTGCCGACCCGCGGCCGCACGCCGCGCCGACACAACGAGGTTGCCGTACCTATGCGCCACGATGAAGGAGCCCGCGGTGAGTGCTGATCCGACGCAGACGCTCGCTTTCGACACGAGCTGCCACCTGTTCAGCGGGTGCGGCTTCGACACCGTCGCTCCCGGCCTGCACTCGTTCCTCTTCGAGCCGATCTGGGGGAACACGAACGGCCTCTACTTCAACAAGCCGATGCTGCTGGCCCTGCTCGGCTCCATCATCGTCGTTGGCTTCTTCTGGGCCGCGTTCGGCAAGCCCAAGGTCGTCCCGGGCAAGCTCCAGATGGTCGCCGAGGCCGGCTACGACTTCGTGCGCCGCGGTGTCGTCTACGAGACCATCGGCAAGAAGGAAGGCGAGAAGTACGTCCCCCTGGTCGTCTCGCTCTTCTTCTTCGTCTGGATGATGAACCTCTGGTCGGTCATCCCGGTCGCCCAGTTCCCGGTCACGTCGATCATCGCCTACCCGCTGGTCCTGGCCCTGATCGTGTACATCCTCTGGGTCTCCCTCACCTTCAAGCGGCACGGTTTCGTCGGCGCCTTCAAGAACTTCACGGGCTACGACAAGTCGCTCGGCCCGGTGCTGCCGCTGGCCATGACCATCGAGTTCTTCTCGAACCTGCTGGTTCGCCCCTTCACGCACGCCGTACGACTGTTCGCGAACATGTTCGCCGGTCACACGCTGCTCGTGCTCTTCACGGTCGCCAGCTGGTACATGCTGAACGGCATCGGTATCGCCTACTCCGGTGTGTCGTTCCTGATGACGATCGTCATGACCGCCTTCGAGCTCTTCATCCAGGCCGTCCAGGCGTACGTCTTCGTCCTGCTGACCTGCTCCTACATTCAGGGCGCGCTCGCCGAGCACCACTGAGCCACTCAGCCCCGAACCCCCTGGTCGTCCGGTGGCCAACCCCCACCGGTCCGTAAAGAAAAGGAAGAACTGGCATGTCCCAGACCCTTGCCGCTGTCACTGGTTCGCTCAGCTCCGTCGGTTACGGCCTTGCGGCCATCGGCCCCGGCGTCGGCGTCGGCATCATCTTCGGTAACGGCACGCAGGCCCTCGCGCGTCAGCCCGAGGCTGCGGGCCTGATCCGCGCCAACCAGATCCTCGGCTTCGCGTTCTGTGAGGCGCTGGCCCTCATCGGCCTCGTCATGCCGTTCGTCTACTAAGACGAGCGACAGCGACAGCCCATTCGACGAAAGGCACTGAGATGACCCACTCATGGGTTCAGTTTGCGGCGGAGAAGGAGAACCCTCTCATCCCGCCGTGGCCGGAGCTCGTCATCGGCCTGATCGCCTTCGTCATCGTCTTCGGCTTCCTCGCCAAGAAGCTCCTCCCGAACATCAACAAGGTTCTGGAAGAGCGTCGCGAGGCCATCGAGGGCGGTATCGAAAAGGCCGAGGCCGCGCAGACCGAGGCCCAGAGCGTCCTTGAGCAGTACAAGGCCCAGCTCGCCGAGGCACGGCACGAGGCCGCGCGACTGCGCCAGGAGGCGCAGGAGCAGGGTGCCGCCCTCATCGCCGAGATGCGGGCCGAGGGCCAGCGGCAGCGCGAGGAGATCGTCGCCGCCGGTCACGCGCAGATCGAGGCCGACCGCAAGGCCGCCGCGTCCGCGCTGCGTCAGGACGTCGGCAAGCTCGCCACCGACCTGGCCGGCAAGCTCGTCGGCGAGTCCCTTGAGGACCACGCCCGGCAGAGCCGTGTGATCGACCGCTTCCTCGACGAGCTTGAGGAGAAGGCCGAGGCCGCGCGATGAACGGAGCGAGCCGCGAGGCCCTGGCGGCCGCACGGGAGCGTCTCGACGCGCTGACGGACTCCACGTCCGTGGACGCGGCCACGCTCGCCGACGAGCTGGCGGCCGTCACCGCGCTGCTCGACCGCGAGGCCGGCCTGCGCCGGGTTCTCACCGACCCGGCGCAGTCCGGAGAGGCCAAGGCGGAGCTGGTCCAGCGCCTGCTCGGCGCCCAGGTCAGCGGCGCGGCCGCCGACCTGGTGGCCGGCATGGCCCGCGCCCGCTGGTCGCAGCCCCGCGACCTGGTGGACGCGCTGGAGGAGCTGGCGGACGTCGCCGACCTCACCGCCGCGGAGAAGCGTGGCAACCTCGACGAGGTCGAGGACGAGCTGTTCCGGTTCGGCCGGATCGTCTCTTCCAGCACCGAGCTGCGCGCCGCCCTGACCGACCGCGCCGCGGACGCCGGGGCCAAGACCGAGCTGCTGCACCGGCTGCTCGGCGGACGGGCCAGGCCCGCCACCGAGCGTCTGGTCGCGCGCCTCGTGACCGCGCCGCGTGGTCGTAGCCTGGAAGCGGGACTGGAGTCCCTGTCCAAGCTGGCCGCGGAGCGCCGGGACCGTCTGGTCGCCGTCGTCACCTCGGCGGTGCCGCTGAGCGACGCCCAGAAGCAGCGCCTCGGCGCCGCCCTCGGCAAGCTCTACGGCCGCCGGATGCACCTCAACCTGGACGTGGACCCCGACGTCGTCGGTGGCATGCGCGTGCAGGTCGGTGACGAGGTCATCAACGGTTCGCTCGCGGACCGTCTGGACGAGGCCGCCCGCCGCCTGGCGAGCTAGCCGCGACGCGAAAGCGCCGCAGCACCTCGACGTAACGAGAAATAGCAGTACGTACTTACGGCCCTGGTTGGGCCGTGCAGAGGATTCACCTCCTGTTGGGGGGAGTCCCCATCCCCCCAAAGTGAAACTTCGGGCCCAACAAGGAGAGCAGGGAACCCAGATGGCGGAGCTCACGATCCGGCCGGAGGAGATCCGGGACGCGCTGGAGAACTTCGTCCAGTCGTACAAGCCGGACGCGGCCTCGCGCGAGGAGGTCGGTACGGTCACCGTCGCCGGCGACGGCATCGCGAAGATCGAGGGTCTTCCCTCGGCCATGGCCAACGAACTGCTGAAGTTCGAGGACGGCACCCTCGGCCTCGCCCTCAACCTTGAGGAGCGCGAGATCGGTGCCGTCGTCCTCGGCGAGTTCAGCGGTGTCGAGGAGGGCCAGCCGGTCACGCGTACCGGCGAGGTGCTCTCCGTCGCGGTCGGCGAGGGCTACCTCGGCCGTGTCGTCGACCCGCTCGGCAACCCGATCGACGGCCTCGGCGAGATCGAGACGTCCGGCCGCCGCGCCCTCGAACTGCAGGCCCCCACGGTCATGCAGCGCAAGTCGGTGCACGAGCCGATGGAGACCGGCTACAAGGCCGTCGACGCGATGACGCCGATCGGCCGCGGTCAGCGTCAGCTGATCATCGGTGACCGCCAGACCGGCAAGACCGCCCTGGCCGTCGACACCATCATCAACCAGCGCGACAACTGGCGCACCGGCGACCCGAAGAAGCAGGTCCGCTGCATCTACGTCGCCATCGGCCAGAAGGGCTCCACCATCGCGGGCGTGCGCCGCTCGCTGGAGGAGAACGGCGCCCTGGAGTACACGACCATCGTCGCCGCCCCGGCGTCCGACCCGGCCGGCTTCAAGTACCTCGCGCCGTACACCGGTTCGGCCATCGGCCAGCAGTGGATGTACGAGGGCAAGCACGTCCTCATCATCTTCGACGACCTCTCGAAGCAGGCCGACGCCTACCGCGCCGTGTCCCTGCTGCTGCGCCGCCCGCCGGGCCGTGAGGCCTACCCGGGTGACGTCTTCTACCTGCACTCGCGTCTGCTGGAGCGCTGCGCCAAGCTCTCCGACGAGATGGGTGCCGGTTCGATGACCGGTCTGCCGATCGTCGAGACCAAGGCCAACGACGTCTCGGCGTTCATCCCGACCAACGTCATCTCCATCACCGACGGCCAGTGCTTCCTGGAGTCGGACCTGTTCAACGCCGGTCAGCGTCCCGCGCTGAACGTCGGTATCTCGGTCTCCCGAGTCGGTGGCTCCGCCCAGCACAAGGCGATGCGCCAGGTCTCCGGCCGTCTGCGCGTGGACCTCGCCCAGTTCCGTGAGCTGGAGGCGTTCGCCGCCTTCGGTTCCGACCTGGACGCGGCCTCGAAGTCGCAGCTGGAGCGCGGTCAGCGCATGGTCGAGCTGCTGAAGCAGGACCAGTACCAGCCGATGGCCACCGAGGACCAGGTCGTCTCCGTGTGGGCCGGTACCAACGGTCGTATGGATGACGTCCCGGTCGTCGACATCCGCCGCTTCGAGCGGGAGCTGCTGGACTTCCTGCACCGCAAGCACCAGGGCCTGATGACCTCCATCAAGGAGGGCGCCAAGATGTCGAACGACACGATCCAGGCGATCGACGACGCGGTGGCCGAGTTCAAGAAGCAGTTCGAGACCTCGGACGGCAAGCTGCTCGGCGAGGACACTCCTGCCGCTGCCGCCAAGTGACGTAAGGAAGGGACCTGACTCATGGGAGCCCAGCTCCGGGTCTACAAGCGTCGCATCCGATCCGTCAGCGCGACCAAGAAGATCACCAAGGCGATGGAGATGATCGCCGCCTCGCGCGTCGTCAAGGCGCAGCGCAAGGTGGCGGCCTCCACGCCGTACGCGACCGAGCTGACGCGCGCGGTCACGGCGGTCGGTACGGGTTCGAACACCAAGCACCCGCTCACCACGGAGGCGGAGGCCCCGAGCCGTGCCGCGGTCCTGCTCCTCACGAGCGACCGCGGTCTGGCCGGCGCCTTCAACTCCAACGCCATCAAGGCGGCGGAGCAGCTGACCGCGCGCCTGGAGCGCGAGGGCAAGCAGGTCGACTCGTACATCGTCGGCCGGCGCGGTGTCGCCCACTACAACTTCCGCGAGCGCAAGGTCGCGGAGTCGTGGACGGGCTTCACCGACGAGCCGACGTACGCCGACGCCAAGAAGGTGGCGGCGCCCCTGATCGAGGCCATCGAGAAGGACACGGCCGTCGGCGGTGTGGATGAGCTCCACATCGTCTACACCGAGTTCGTCTCGATGATGACGCAGACCGCGCTCGACGCACGGCTGCTTCCGCTGCGCCTCGACGAGGTCGCCGAGGAGACGAGGTCCGAGGGCGAGATCCTCCCGCTCTACGACTTCGAGCCCTCGGCGGAGGACGTCCTCGACGCCCTGCTGCCGCGCTATGTCGAAAGCCGGATCTACAACGCGCTGCTCCAGTCGGCCGCCTCCAAGCACGCCGCCACGCGGCGCGCGATGAAGTCGGCCACCGACAACGCGGGCGAGCTGATCAACACGCTTTCCCGCCTTGCCAACGCGGCCCGCCAGGCCGAAATCACCCAGGAAATCAGCGAGATCGTCGGTGGCGCGAGCGCCCTGGCCGACGCGACCGCGGGGAGTGACCGATAATGACCACCACTGTTGAGACCGCGACGGCTACGGGCCGCGTCGCCCGGGTCATCGGCCCGGTCGTCGACGTGGAGTTCCCCGTCGACGCGATGCCGGACATCTACCAGGCGCTGCACGTCGAGGTGGCCGACCCGGCCAACGCCGGCGAGAAGAAGACGCTGACCCTGGAGGTCGCCCAGCACCTGGGTGACGGCCTGGTCCGCACCATCTCCATGCAGCCGACCGACGGCCTGGTCCGCCAGGCCCCGGTCACCGACACCGGTGCCCCGATCTCGGTGCCCGTCGGCGACTTCACCAAGGGCAAGGTGTTCAACACCCTCGGTGAGGTGCTGAACGTCGACGAGCAGTACGAGGGCGAGCGCTGGCCGATCCACCGCAAGGCGCCGAACTTCGACGAGCTTGAGTCCAAGACCGAGATGTTCGAGACGGGCGTCAAGGTCATCGACCTGCTCACCCCGTACGTCAAGGGCGGCAAGATCGGCCTGTTCGGCGGCGCCGGCGTCGGCAAGACGGTGCTCATCCAGGAGATGATCTACCGTGTCGCCAACAACCACGACGGTGTCTCCGTGTTCGCCGGTGTCGGTGAGCGCACCCGTGAGGGCAACGACCTCATCGAGGAGATGACCGACTCGGGCGTCATCGACAAGACCGCCCTCGTCTTCGGTCAGATGGACGAGCCCCCGGGCACCCGTCTGCGCGTCGCGCTGGCCGGCCTCACCATGGCCGAGTACTTCCGTGACGTCCAGAAGCAGGACGTGCTGTTCTTCATCGACAACATCTTCCGCTTCACGCAGGCCGGTTCCGAGGTCTCCACGCTGCTCGGCCGTATGCCGTCCGCGGTGGGTTACCAGCCGAACCTGGCCGACGAGATGGGCCTCCTCCAGGAGCGCATCACGTCGACCCGCGGTCACTCGATCACCTCGATGCAGGCGATCTACGTCCCCGCGGACGACCTGACCGACCCGGCCCCGGCCACCACCTTCGCCCACCTCGACGCGACGACGGTTCTCTCCCGTCCGATCTCCGAGAAGGGCATCTACCCGGCCGTGGACCCGCTGGACTCGACGTCCCGGATCCTGGACCCGCGCTACATCGCCGCGGACCACTACAACGCGGCCATGCGCGTGAAGAACATCCTGCAGAAGTACAAGGACCTGCAGGACATCATCGCGATCCTCGGTATCGACGAGCTCGGCGAGGAGGACAAGCTCGTCGTCCACCGTGCCCGTCGCGTGGAGCGCTTCCTGTCCCAGAACACCCACGTCGCCAAGCAGTTCACCGGCGTGGACGGTTCGGACGTGCCGCTGGACGAGTCGATCACCGCGTTCAACGCGATCTGCGACGGCGAGTTCGACCACTTCCCGGAGCAGGCGTTCTTCATGTGCGGTGGCCTTGAGGACCTCAAGGCCAACGCCAAGGAGCTGGGCGTCTCCTGAGCCTCGTGCTCGTCTGAGGGGGCGGGCGCGTCCCGCCCCCTCGGCAACGCCCACTAGAATTGACCCCAACACCCGGCACCCCTGCCGGGTGGTGACCCGAGGAGCCACCCTTGGCTGCTGAGCTGCACGTCGAGCTGGTCGCCGCGGACCGCCAGGTCTGGTCCGGCGAGGCCACCCTGGTCGTCGCGCGCACCACCTCCGGCGACATCGGCGTCATGCCCGGTCACCAGCCGCTGCTCGGTGTGCTGGAGTCGGGCCCGGTGACCATCCGTACGAGTGATGGCGGAACGGTTGTCGCCGCGGTGCACGGCGGTTTCGTCTCGTTCGCGGACAACAAGCTGTCCCTGCTGGCCGAGATCGCCGAGCTGTCGGACGAGATCGATGTCCAGCGCACGGAGCGGGAACTGGAGCGCGCGAAGGCGGAGGGCGACGCCGCCGCCGAGCGCCGCGCGGACGTCCGACTTCGTGCGGCGGCCGCGCGCTGAACCAGCCGCGCGGTACGTTGACATCACTCAGCCGCGGCCGGCCCGGAGCAATCCGGTGCCGGTCGCGGCTGAGGCAGATGTAGGTGTTTTTTCCGTTTCATTACTCAGTAGTAGAAGCAGTTCCCCTACCTAGGAGACGAGGAGGTCGGTGCCGATGGTCCTCGCTCTGACTGTGTGCGGGATCGTGGTCGCGCTCGTGGTGGTCGGGCTGTTTCTGTTCGGGCTGCGCCGTCGGCTGATCCAGCGCTCGGGCGGGACCTTCGACTGCTCCCTGCGCTGGGACGTGGCCGAGAAACCGGACGCGGGCGGCAAGGGCTGGAGCTACGGCGTCGCGCGGTACAACGGCGACCGCATCGAGTGGTACCGGGTCTTCTCCTACGCCTTCCGCCCCCGCCGCGTCCTGGAACGTGCCCAGATCGAGGTGGCCGGACGCCGGCTGCCCGAGGGCGAGGAGGAACTGGCGCTGCTGTCCGACGCGATGGTCCTCGCCTGTGTCCACCGGGGCACGCGCCTCGAACTCGCGATGAGCGAAGACGCGCTGACCGGTTTTCTCGCGTGGCTTGAGGCAGCCCCGCCCGGACAGCGGGTGAACGTGGCGTAGCCGCGTTCGCCCTCCCTCGGACGAAGACCGGGGGAGGGCGAACGGGCGTCGGCGCTGTTCGCTCTTACAGGTTGCTGCTGATGGCGTTCACCAGCTCGCCGTCGCCGGTGTCGCCGCTGAACTCCCAGAAGAACGCGCCCCCCAGGCCCTGGGACTTGGCCCAGCTCATCTTGCCGGCGATGGTCGACGGGGTGTCGTAGGACCACCAGTTGCTGCCGCAGTGGGCGTACGCGGTGCCCGCGACGGTGCCGGTGACCGGGCAGGACGACTTGAGCACCTTGTAGTCCTCGATGCCCTGCTCGTACGTGCCGGCCGCCGGGCCGGTGGCGGTGCCGCCGGGGGCGTCCTGGGTGACGCCGGTCCAGCCGCGGCCGTAGAAGCCGATGCCGATGAGCAGCTTGGACGCGGGAACCCCGGCCGCCTTGTACTTGGCGATCGCGTCGGCGGTGGTGAAGCCGGCCTTCGGGATGCCGCTGTACGAGGTGAGCGGGGAGTGCGGGGCGGTGGGACCCTGCGCGTCCCAGGCGCCGAAGAAGTCGTACGTCATCACGTTGTACCAGTCGACGTACTGGGCGGCGCCGGAGTAGTCGGCGGAGTCGATCTTGCCGCCGTCCGAGCCGTCGGCGGAGACCGCGGCGGTGACGAGCTTGCCGGAGCCGAACGTGGCGCGCAGCGCGGCCATCACGTTCTTGAAGGCCTCGGGGCCGCTGGTGTCACAGGTCAGACCGCAGTTGTTGGGGTACTCCCAGTCGATGTCGATGCCGTCGAAGACGTCGGCCCAGCGCGGATCGTTGACGAGGTCGTAGCAGGACCGGGCGAAGCCGGCCGGGTCCTTGGCCGCGTCGGCGAAGCCGCCGGACCAGGTCCAGCCGCCGAAGGACCAGATGACCTTGAGGTTCGGGTACTTGGCCTTCAGCTCGCGCAGCTGGTTGAAGTTGCCGCGCAGCGGCTGGTCCCAGGTGTCCGCGACGCCGTTCACGGCCTGGTCGGCGGTGAACGCCTTGTCGTAGTCGGCGTAGGAGTCGCCGATGGCGCACTTGCCGCCGGTGATGTTGCCGAAGGCGTAGTTGATGTGGGTGATCTTGGCGGCGGAGCCGGAGGTCACCAGGTTCTTCACGTTGTAGTTGCGGGCGTAGATGCCCCAGTCGGTGAAGTAGCCGAGCTTGACCTTGTCGCCGGCCGGCGGGGGAGTGGTGGAGCCGCCGGTGGTGTGCACGGCGACGGCGGTGCTGGCCGGACCGGTCTGGTCGGCGGTGTCGCGGGCCTGCACGGAGTAGGAGTAGTCGCTGCCGGCCGTGAGCCCGGTGTCGGTGTACGACGTCCCGGTCACGGTGGCCACGACCTTGCCGTCGCGCAGCACGTCGTAGTTCTTGACGCCCTTGTCGTCGGTGGCCGCGCTCCAGGAGATCGTGACCGAGGTGTCGGTGACGCCGGAGGCGGTCGGGGTGCCGGGGGCGCTCGGGGCGGCGTCGCCGGGGACCGTCGTGCCGTCGCAGCTGCCGCCGTTGAGCGTGCAGTTGCTCGGGTTGCCCGATCCGGCGCCGTTGAACCCGAAGCTGACGGAGGCGCCCGGGGCGACGGTGCCGTTGTAGGACTTGTTCTTGGCGGTCCAGTGGTTGCCGGAGTTGGTGACGTCGGCGTCCCAGGCGGAGGTGACGGACGTGCCGGAGGGGAAGTCCCACTCGACGGTCCATGAACTGATGGCGGTCGTGCCGGAGTTCTTGATGGTCCACTGGCCACCGAACCCGGTGCCCCAGTCGCTGGACTTGGTGAAGCCGGCGGTGACACCGGCGGCCTGGGTGCTGTCCGCGGCCGGCGCCGGACTCGCGAGCCCGACCAGCCCGGCCAGGGGGAGTACCAGGGTCGCGAGCCCTGCCGCGACCTTGTGTCTGAAGCGCATCGAGCGCCTCCCTCGGTAGTGGGGGTGACGGGGGGCATGACTGAGCCTTCATGCCCACGGTGCTGCGAGGGTAGAAAGGTCTGGACCACGGGTCAATAGGTCTGGACCAATCCAACTCCGTTTTACCCCCGTGCAATTGGGGGGTTTTCCCCATCGAGAGAGCGTCTTGGCGCTGCGTACGATCGCTGTGACTGATCGACGATCCGATTCACCGTGTACGGGGGACTTCTCATGCGACGCGCGCGTTTTCTTCCTGCTGTGGCTCTGGCCGCACTCACCGTCGGCGGGCTGTCCGCATGCTCGGTCCTCGACCAGAAGACCTTCGAGGACGACGCCAAGGTGTCCCAGAAGGTGACGTCGATCCATCTCGACAGCGGGAACGGCGGAGTGAAGGTGGAGACCTCGGCTGACGCGTCCACGATCTCCGTGCACCGCAAGGTGAACTACCACGGCGACAAGCCGACCGGCACGTCGTTCCACGTGGAGAACGGCGTCCTGAGGCTCGCCGGCTGCGGCCACGAATGCGGCGTCGACTACGACGTCAAGGTCCCCGCCGGCCTCCCGGTCACCGGAGGCACCTCCAACGGCGACCTCAGGCTGAACGGCGTCGGCAGGGTCGACGTGCACACCAGCAACGGCGAGATCGCGGTGAACGGCGCGACGGGCCCGGTGAAGCTGCGCACGTCCAACGGCGACGTGCACGTCCGGGACGTCAAGGGCGGCGGCATCGACACCCGCACCTCGAACGGCGCGGTGACCATCCGGACCGCCACCCCGCAGGACATCAAGGCCCGCACCAGCAGCGGCAGCCTCACGGTCGCGGTGCCGCCCGCCAAGTACCGCATATCGGCGGACAACACCAACGGAGACAAGAAGCTGGCCTTCAAGGACGACCCGTCGGGCCGCTACCTCCTCGACCTGTCGACGACGAACGGCGACCTGACGGTGGAGTCGGCGGGCTAGCGGGCCGCTTCGGCTTCAGGCCGGGGCCGGGCTCAGCGCTCGCCGCCCGGCACCCACAGCACGTCGCCGGTGGCCTTGTTGGCGATGCGGGCCAGGATGAAGAGGAGGTCGGAGAGGCGGTTGAGGTAGGTGGCGGTGAGGGGGTTCATGAGATCGCCGTGGACCTCCAGCGCCGCCCAGGTGGAGCGCTCGGCGCGGCGGACGACCGTGCAGGCCTGGTGGAGCAGGGCCGCGCCCGGGGTGCCGCCCGGGAGGATGAAGGAGCGCAGCTTCTCCAGCCGGTCGTTGAAGCGGTCGCAGTCCGCCTCCAGGCGGTCGATGTAGAACTGCTCGACCCGCAGCGGGGGGTACTCGGGGTTCTCCGCCACCGGGGTCGACAGGTCCGCGCCCACGTCGAACAGGTCGTTCTGGACGCGGGTGAGGACCTGGACGACCTCCTCCTCCAGGCCGCCCAGGGCGATCGCGGTGCCGATCACCGCGTTGGCCTCGTTGGAGTCCGCGTAGGCGGAGATCCGGAGGTCCGTCTTGGGCACCCGGCTCATGTCGCCGAGGCTCGTGGTGCCCGTGTCGCCGGTCCGGGTGTAGATGCGCGTCAGATTGACCATGTGCCCAGCGTAGTTACGCCCCGGCCGTCCGGAACACCTGTGTGCCCGTCGTCACGGCCAGCGCGGCGAAGCCGACGGCCACCAGGACGCCGTCGAGCATGTGCGCGGTGGCGTAGTGGCCCACGTAGGCGTCGCGCATCGCGTCCACCAGGTAGCGGAACGGCACGAAGTGGGACAGCACGTTCAGCCACGCGGGAGCCAGGGTCATCGGGAGCATCAGGCCGGACAGCAGCATGGAGGGCATCGACACCGCGTTGATCAGCGGGCCGAACTCCTGCGGGGTGCGGACCTTCATCGCCGTCGCGTACGACAGCGAGGCCAGCGAGAGGGTGAGCAGCGCGACGAACCCGAAGCCGATGAGGATGCCCGCCAGGGGTGCGCGCAGGCCCATCGCCAGGGCGGCCAGGACCAGGAGGACGGCCTGGAACACGCACACCGTGGCGTCGCGCAGCACGCGGCCGAGGAGCAGGGCGAGCCGGCTGACCGGGGTGACCCGCATCCGCTCCACCACCCCCTGGGCGTTCTCCATGATGATCGTGAATCCGGCGAACAGGGCGCCGAACAGGCCGAGTTGGAGCAGCAGCCCCGGCACCAGGACCTGCCAGGAGCTGCCCGTCACGCCCAGCGGGAGGCCGGTGAGCAGGGGCCCGAAGAAGAGCAGATAGAGCAGGGGGGTGAGGACGCCGAAGAGGAGGGCGAAGCGGGAGCGGAGGGACTGGCGGAGGTAGCGGCCGTAGACGAGGGCCGTGTCGTGCAGCAGCATGCCGGAAGGCTCCTGGGGCTATACGGCGACGGGCGTGTCGTCGGTCGGGGCGGGGACGCGGCCGGTGACGGCCAGGAAGGTGTCCTGGAGCGTGGCGTCCAGGGAGCCGCCGTACCGCAGCTTGAGCGCGCCGGTCGTGCCCTCGGCCGCGACCGCGCCGCCGTCCACGATCACCAGGCGGTCGGCGAGGGCGTCGGCCTCGTCCAGATAGTGGGTGGTCAGGAAGACGGTCGTGCCGTGCTCGGCGCGCAGCCGGCGGACGAGGTCCCACAGGTCGGCGCGGCTGCCGGGGTCGAGTCCGGTGGTCGGCTCGTCCAGGAACAGCACCCTGGGGCGGTGGGTCAGTGCCATGGCGATGTCGAGGCGGCGCCGCTGACCGCCGGAGAGGGCGGCCGTCCTGCGGTCGAGGAAGGCCGTGAGGTCGAGATCGCGGGCGAGTTCGTCCGCGCGGGCGACGGCGTCGGCCTTGGACAGCCGGTAGAACCGCGCCTGGGTGACCAGTTCCTCCCGCACCGTGATCTGCGGGTCGACGCCGCCGGACTGGGCGACGTATCCGGTGACCCGGCGCACCCCGGCGGGATCGGTGGCCAGGTCGTGCCCGGCGACGGTGGCGGTGCCGCCGGTCGGCTTCAGGAGGGTGGTGAGCATGCGCAGGGTGGTGGTCTTGCCGGCGCCGTTCGGGCCCAGGAAGCCGAGGATCTCACCCTCGTGGACGGTGAGATCGATGCCGCGTACGGCCTCGACGGGGCCGGCTTTCGTCTGGAAGGTGCGGGCGAGGCGCGCCGCGCTGATGACTGCTGCCATGCCGCACAGAAAAACAGAGTCCCTGGAAAATTGCAATGACACCAAATTTTAAGGGGGTGCAGCAAAGTTAGGATGCGGGCATGGCTGAGGGGCTCAGGGAGCGGAAGAAGCGGCAGACCCGGCAGTACATCTCGGATGTCGCCACGGGACTGTTCGTCGAGCGCGGCTTCGACGCGGTGACGGTCGCGGAGATCGCCGACGCGGCGAACGTCTCCGTCAACACCGTCTACAACTACTTCCCGGCCAAGGAGGATCTCTTCTTCGACCGTTCCGCGGGCATGGTCGACCGGATGGCGCGCTGGGTCCGGGGCCGCCGTGAAGGCGAGTCGGCCGCGGCGGCGGTGTTGCGCGAGCTGCGCGAGGAGATCGAGGCGGTGTCCCCGCGCGTCGGCCTGTTCCCGGGCTACGCCGACTTCATGCGCGTCGTCCAGGACGCCCCGGCCCTGCGCTCCCGCCTGTGGGCCCTCGCCCAGGAGGTGCAGGCCAACCTGGAACAGGTCCTGCGCGAGGAGACCGGCGCCGCCGCCGACGACGAGGTGCCCCATCTGATGGCCGGTCAGATCGGCTGGCTCCATGGCACGGTCATCGGTGTCATCGGCCGGGAGATGCTCAAGCGCCGGGAGCCGGCGGAGGTCTCGCGGGAGGCCCTCTCCCTGCTGGACGAGATGGAGGGGCTGCTCAGCGAGCGGGTGCTCGGGTACGCGGTGCGCGGGCAGGGGCCGGGCCCCTCTCCGCGGGGGTGAGTGCGACAGGCGGGTCGGATGCGGCAACCATTGGAATTATGTGACGGTATGTCAACCTTCGCCTGTGCTGGGCGGCTGCTACTGATGCGCCCATGAGGAGAAGATGACCCCCTTCCTTGCCCGGCCGGTCCGCGCCGTGTGGGCGGGCTGCGCGACTCGCGGCGGCGGCGCTGGCCCTCGTCGTCGGCGCGGGAGCACCCCTGCCATCACCCGGGCCGACCTCGACCGGTGCCGCAAGCGCACCAAGGGCGGCGGTGACGGCGGCACGGAATGCGTCATCACCAACGTGGCCCGTGCGCACGGCAGGGACCCGGAGGGCCACCGGATCGTCAGTGAGCCGGCCAGGGCCGGCATCACCGTCAACGAGACGCCCGGGAAGCCCTGCGCGTACGGCTGTGACGACGGCTGCACGAAGCGGCGCGCCGGCCGCTGAGACCCGTCCGGGCCGAACCCCCGGCGCCGCCCCTACGAGGCGGTGTCGGGGGCTTTTCCATCAGTCCAGCACCTCACGGCCGACAGCCCCGACGAACGCCGCCCACGCGCTGTCCGCGAAGAGGAGGGCGGGGCCGGTGGGGTTCTTGCTGTCACGGACGGGGACGGCGTGGCGCAAGAGCAGCTACAGCAACCCCGACGGCGGCCATGCCTCGAAGCCTCCGACGACCTCTCATCCGCCGTTCTCTGCGTAGGCCACCGTGACACCGTTTGCCAGGCGCATGAACATCACGTCGGTACCCACCAAGCCGTGCATGCCCGCACTGGACGGCAGAACCTGAAGTGCGACCTGCTCCTCCAGTTCCTTGCCCTTGTAGCCGCCGAGCGCGAGCACCTCCGATGCGTAGGCGTCCGTCTGCAACAAGCCGGGCAGGACGCTCACCCCGAAGTGCCACAGGCAAGCCGCCTCCGCCCCCAGCGCGATATACCGCCGGTACTTCTCCTTGAACTGCGTCGGATCCCCGAGCGCCATCTCCCACATCGCCAGCAACAACCCCCGCGTCCCGTAGAACTGGTCCAGCGCCTCCGCCACGTCCGGGCTCCCCAGCGTGCTCCCTGTCTCCAGTTCGCCGAAGAGGACGCGTCCCAGCCGACCGCGTCGGCCAGTTGGCGAAGGCTCAGTCCTCGCGCGTGGCGCAGGCGGCGGAGTCCCTCCGCGTAGCGGCGTCTGGGCTCCTGGCTGCGCCCGGTGATCACCCTGCGCGGCGGCATGGCACGCCCCCTTGGCTGATATGTAGCGCTGTGAACACGCAGCGTATCGGCCAAGGTTCGCGCGTCGCTCGGTTTCCGGCGGAACTCGCCCCGATGTGACGTCCGTCAAATGAGACGTGACGCGCGTTACTTCATGGTCACACGGCCGCTTCGGAGCGCTATCGTCCGCCGAAGACACACATGTCCATAGCGGGTAACAGCGGGAAGAGGGAGTCGGACGTGGCAGGGAAGCTCGCCGTCATCGGGGCCGGTCTCATGGGGTCCGGTATCGCTCAGGTCGCCGCGCAGGCGGGCTGGGAGGTCGTCCTTCGCGATGTCACCGACGAGGCGCTCAAGCGCGGTACCGACGGAATCAAGGCGTCGTACGACAAGTTCGTGAGCAAGGGCAAACTGGACGCGGCCGACGCCGAGGCCGCGCTGGGCCGCATCGCCGCGACCACCGACCTGGACGCCGCCGCCGACGCGGACATCGTCGTGGAGGCCGTGTTCGAGAAGCTGGAGGTCAAGCACGAGATCTTCCGCGCGCTCGACAAGATCGTGCGCCCCGAGGCCGTGCTCGCCTCCAACACCTCCGCCATCCCGATCACCAAGATCGCGGCGGCCACCGAGCACCCCGAGCGGGTCGTCGGCGTCCACTTCTTCTCGCCGGTGCCGATGATGAAGCTGGTCGAGCTGGTCCGCGGCTACAAGACGAGCGACGAAGCCCTCGCCACCGCCCGGCAGTTCGCCGAGTCCGTCGGCAAGACCTGCATCGTCGTCAACCGCG
Source organism: Streptomyces sp. NPDC001056 (assembly GCF_053598955.1). NCBI lineage: Bacteria > Bacillati > Actinomycetota > Actinomycetes > Kitasatosporales > Streptomycetaceae > Streptomyces > Streptomyces sp. NPDC001056. The sequence continues at coordinate 182,848 of NZ_JBSFLI010000010.1, forward strand.
ATGTCGCCGGGTTCGTCACCACCCGCCTCATCTCCGCGCTCGTCGTGGAGGCCGTCAAGCTCTACGAGTCGGGCGTGGCGACCGCCGAGGACATCGACCTCGCCTGCAAGCTGGGCTTCGGGCACGCCATGGGCCCGCTCGCCACCACCGACCTGACCGGCGTGGACATCCTGCTGCACGCCACCGGGAACATCTACACCGAGTCCCAGGACGAGAAGTTCGCCCCGCCGGAGCTGATGCGCCGGATGGTGGATGCCGGTGACATCGGCCGCAAGAGCGGGCAGGGCTTCTACACGTACTGATCGGCGTACGGAGGCGTCCCGTCACCGAATTCACCCCGAAAGCGTCACTCGCAGGGGTGAATTCGGTATCGGTTCGCTTACAAGCAGCAACCGCACCGCCACGCATTCAGTCAGATGGTGCACAGCATCGACACGGAGAACGCCACAACCGCACTCAACGGGGAGCGTATATGCACATCAGGGGCGACCACGCCGAGCTGGTCGTCGGGGGGCGCCTCGACGTCCGCAGCGCGGCGGACGCCCGTACGGCCCTGCACTCGGCCGTCGACCGCGGCGCCGGCGACCTGGTGCTCGACCTGTCCGAACTGGACTCCTGGGACGCCACCGGGCTCGGGGTGATCATGGGTGCCCACCGGCGGGCCGGCCGCTGCGGTCGCCGTCTGGTGCTGCGCGGTGTACCGCCGCAGATGCAGCGCCTGTTGGTGGCCACCCGGCTGCACCGCATCCTCGCCATCGAGGGCGGCATCGGGGTGGAGTCGCTGCCCCGGGTGTGAACACCCGCGCGACGACCCGAAGGACGATCCGCGGGGGCCCGGGGCAATCCGCGTCGGACCGTGACGTCTCGGACCACGGGGTACCCCGCCCTGTCGTGGATACTGGGCGACGGTTTAGGGTTCGGTCGCCCGCCGACTCGTATCCCTCGACCGAGCGGGTCCGGACCGGAGCGACAGTGCGGTGTGCGGCAGGCCGGGAGGGGCCGGAATGCCAGCACGCGACGCTTATGGGGGGCTTGAACCCATGGACCCGATCAGCCCGGGACCCGAGGAGTACGGACACGCGGGCGGCCGACGCCCGCACCGGGACCCCCTCGCCGCCGACTTCGGCCCGAACACGCCGGCGCCCGCGCGCACGGCGCACCTCGTCTCCGGCGATCTGCTGCTGACCGTCAACCCCGTGGACGGCAGCGAGATCGAGCCCTGCCCGCCGGCCGAGCGACCGGGCCGCCCCCGCAAGCGCGGCGCCGCCGAGCGGGCAGAGGCCGAACACGTCTCCCGCCCCCCGGTGCCGCCGGGCCCCGCCCAGCACCCGCTGCCCCTGCTGGAGCGTCAGGACGTACGGGAGCAACTGGTACGGCTGCTCGCGCGCGGCCGCACCGTACGGCTCACCGGGCCCGGCGGGTCCGGTCGTACCGCCCTGCTCGACCTGGTCGCCGACGACTGCGACGACCTCGCGCCCGACGGCGTGGTGCGCCTCAGCGGCATCCACCGCACCGCCGAGGACCTCCTGTACGAGCTCTTCCACACCGTCTACGACGCCCCCGGCCACCGCCCCGAGCGCCTCGAACTGCGGGCGCCGCTCGCGGAGATCGGCGCGGTCGTCGTCCTGGACGACCTTGAGTTCGGCGGCGCCGAGCTGGACGAGCTGCTCGACGCGACGCCCGAGTGCGCCTTCCTGGTCGCCGCCACCCCGGACGTGCCCGCGCCCTCCGCCGACGCCGACGTCGAGGAGGTCCTCCTCGGCGGGCTCGACCGGGCCGGCGGGGTGGAGATCCTGGAACGCACGGCCGGGCGGGTGCTCACCGAGGAGGAGGCCAACTGGGCGGGCGACCTGTGGTTCGAGTCCGAGGGACTGCCGCTGCGGTTCGTCCAGGCGGGCGCCCTGCTGCGGCAGCGGGACCAACTGCGGGCCGAGACCGGGGCGGTGGACGAGTACGGCGTCTTCGAGGACGTACGGCCCGTGGTGAACACAGTGACCGAGTTCGCGGACGAGGGCGGTCCGCTGCCCTCGCTCGGTGAGGCCGCCGCGCCCGCGCCGCTGCTCGCCTCCCGGCTCAGCGCCTCCGCCCGCGCCACGCTGCGGTTCGCGGTCGCCCTCGGCGGCGAGGTGCCGCACCAGGCGCATCTGCCCGCGCTGGTCGGCGACACCCATGCCGACGCGGCGCTCGGCGAGTTGGCGACGTGCGGCCTGGTCTCCCCGGCGGGCCCGCGCTACCGGCTCGCGGCCGGGGTGCAGGCGCAGCTGGAGGCGGCGGGGTACGGCGACGACGCCGCCGAGCGGGCCCGTACCGCGGCCCGGCACTACGCCTGGTGGGCCGGGCATCCCTCCGTCACGCCGGAGCGGGTGAGCGCGGAGGCCGACGCGGTGCTCGCGGCGCTGGCGGCCGTGGTGCCACCGGCCGAGGGTGATGACGGCGAGGCGGTTCGGCTCGCGCGGACGGCCGCGCCCGCGTTCGCCGCCGCGCTGCGGTGGAGTGCCTGGGAACGGGCCCTGCGGTGCGGCGCCGAGGCCTCCTTGCAGTCCGGTGACGTGCCCGAACAGGCATATTTCCACCATGAGTTGGGGATTCTCGCGCTGTGCGGTGGGCGGCTGGACCGGGCCCGTGCGGAGCTGGAGGCGTCGATCGGACTGCGCGGCGCGCTCGCCGACAAGCGGGGCGCGGTCGCCGGACGCCGGGCGCTGGCGCTGGTCGCGGACCGGGCGGGGGAGCTGCCGGGGATTCCGGTGATCCCGGGGGAGCCCGAGGGGGTGCCGGTGCCGCCGGTGCCACCGGTGTCGGACACCCTGGTCACGCCCCGGATCGTTCCCGTGCCTGCCGCCAAGGGGCTGGGGCTACGGCGTCTCGCGCACCGCAACCTGGTGGCGGCGGGCTCCGGCGCGCTGCTCGCGGCGGTGCTGGGCACGGTGGTGACGCTCGGCATGACCTCCCACGGCGACGACGACAAGAACCCCGCGGGGCGGGCCGACGTGAACCCCTCCACGAGCCAGGACGCGGGCGACCCGGCCGCCGACCCCGGTCCGGCCCAGGACCCGGGCACGACCTCCCGGGTGCCGACGTCCCACTCCGCCACCCCGGCCCCTGCGGGCACGTACGCCGGTACGGCCGAGCCGATGCCGTCGGCGAGCCCGTCGGCCGGTGCGAGCGGCACGGCGGACCCGGGCACGGGCACCGGGGGCACGTCCCCGACGCCGACCGAGCCGAAGCCGACCTCCCCGAAGCCGACCAAGCCGACTTTCCCGACCCCGTCCTCGTCCTCGCCCTCCCCGACGGGGGCGGGCTCCGGCTCGCCGAGCCCCACGGGGCCGGGCACCCCGACCGGCTCGCCCCAGTCCTCTTCCCTGGCGGCGACACCGCAGGACAGGGAGACGACGCAGACGGCGACCGCGATCGACCCGGGCTGGGCGGTCCCGAGCCCCATGTGACGACGGCGGTGCCGGACCGGCCCGAGGCCGGTCCGGCACCGCCGTCGGTCGCCGCGGTCCCTCAGAACAGCCGCAGCTTGTCGTCCTCGATGCCCCGCAGGGCGTCGTAGTCGAGGATGTGGCACGCGATGTCGCGGTCCGTGGCGAGGACGCGGGCCTGGGGCTTGATCTCCTGGGCGGCGAAGATGCCGCGGACCGGGGCGAGGTGGGGGTCGCGGTTGAGGAGGTCGAGGTAGCGGGTCAGCTGCTCGACGCCGTCGATCTCACCGCGGCGCTTGATCTCGATCGCGACCGTCCGGCCCTCGGCGTCCCGGCACAGGATGTCCACCGGGCCGATGGCCGTCATGTACTCGCGCCGGATGAGCGTGTACCCGTCGCCGAGCGTCTCGATACGGTCGGCGAGCAGCTCCTGGAGGTGCGCTTCCACGCCGTCCTTGATCAGACCGGGGTCCACGCCGAGTTCGTGCGAGGAGTCGTGGAGGATCTCCTCCATCGTGATGATCAGTTTCTCGCCCGCCTTGTTGACGACGGTCCACACGCCCTCGTCCTCGCCGCCGCCCTCCTTCAGCGTGCAGGGCGGCGACATCCAGTTGAGGGGCTTGTAGGCCCGGTCGTCGGCGTGGATGGAGACGCTGCCGTCCGCCTTGACCAGGATCAGGCGCGGCGCCGAGGGCAGGTGGGCGGTGAGCCGGCCGGCGTAGTCGACCGAGCACCGGGCAATGACGAGACGCATGGTCGGCAACGCTACTCGACACCCGCCGCCGTGCGCGATTCGCCCGACCCGCTCCCTGTGGATCGCCCCACTTGTCACTGCTTTGTCCCTGGAAACTCTTGTTCATCCTTGGCCGATTGTGGGTGCAACCCGACCGTTCCATATACGCATTCTGGTGGTGTGGTCACCGACCGTTGCCTACCGTAGAGAACGGGAGGTCGCGATCCATGTACTCAGCGTGTTTGTCGGCGCGAACTCCCTTTATCCGTCCGGCAACCCCTGTTCTCCGGGGGTGCGAGAGGAGTACCCATGTCGCTCGACGTCTCACCGGCCCTACTCGAAGCGGCCGAGCGAGGCGAGGTCGACGAAGCAGACTTCGTCGACTGCGTCCGGACCTCCCTGCCCTACGCGTGGGAGATGATCAGCTCCCTGGTGGCCCAGCTGAAGGTGGACGGCGGTCCCTTCGCCGACAACCAGACGCCCCCGCCGGACGAGCAGGCACGCGGCCAGTTGCTGCGCGCCCTCGCGAGTGACGCCATCCGCGGCGCGCTGCAACGGCACTTCGGCGTGCGGCTGGCCTTCCAGAACTGCCACCGGGTCGCGGTGTTCCCGCTGGACGCCTCGGTGGACGAGACCCTGACCCGCTTCACCTCGGTGCGGGCCCAACTGCTGAACCAGTCGCCGGAACTTCGGGACTGCTGACCCGCGGCCCCGGCGCGTCCGGGGCGGCGCGTCGCCTGCTTGCCGCTCCATCCGCGGGAGGTGCATTCGGTGCTGGGGCGGCAAGCCCCCCAGGTGGCTTGCCCTTTGTTCCTGTGTGTCGGCGTTCGTCAGCGCAGCTGCGGAAGAACCTCGGTGCCCAGGCGCCGCAGGGTGTCCTCCGTGGCCGCGAGATCGCCCGAGCCCTCGACCAGCAGGGCGAAGCGGGAGATGCCCGTGCGCTCAGCGGTGGCCGCGAGCCGGTCACCGGCGAGCCGCGGGGTGCCCACCGGATGCAGCCCGCAGAGCAGCTCGGTGTACGCGTGCGGATCACGCATCGCGCGCTTGCGGCCGTCGACCGTGACATGCGCGTCGAGTCCCTGTGCCAGCCAGCCCGGCATCGCCTTGAGCAGGGTCTCCGCCGCGTCCTGCCGGCGGTCGGCGAGCTGGCAGACCCCGGCCGAGACGTGCGCCGCCTCCGCGATCTCCTCGGGTGGCCGGCCCGCCGCGCGGGCACAGCGCCGCCACAGGGCGACCATCTCCGCCTTCTCCTCGTCGCCCGCGTGCATCCCGAGCAGCATCGGCAGCCCGCGCTCCGCGGCCAGCCGTACGCTCTTCGGCGAGGTGCACGCGACGACGACCTCGGGACCCGGGGTGTCCGTCAGGGCCTCCGAGGGGCGGGGTACGACCGGTACCTCACGGAACGCGAACCGCTCGCCGGACGCGCTGACGGCGGGCTCGCGCAGCCAGCGCAGCAGCAGGTCGAGCGACTCGGGGAACCCGTTCTCGTACGCGTCGAGGCCCATGCCGAAGACCTCCAGGTCCACCCAGGGACCGCCGCGGCCCACCCCGAGGGTGAACCGCCCGCCGCTCGTCAGGTGCAGCAGCGCGGCCTGCTCGCCGAGGGCCACCGGGTGCGCGGTGGGCAGTACGCTGACCGCGGTGCCGACCCGGACACGGTGGGTGCGGCCGAGCAGCAGGGCGGCCAGGGTGACGGCCGACGGACAGGTGCCGTACGGCACGAAGTGGTGCTCGGCCAGCCACACCGAGTCGAGGCCGGCCTCCTCGGCGACCTCCGCCGAGCGCACCGCCCGGTGCAGGGCCTCCCCCTGGCCCTGTCCCGGGAACTGGGCGGCCAGCACAAAGCTTCCTACGTACATCGCGTTTCCCGCTTCCTCGGCTCCGACCCGGAGCTCCCCCACACCGGCATAACCGTCTGACACGTGCCCAGGACACGGGGTGGCGGGGTAATTTGCCGATTGTCTGTGTAATCGGCCGTTCCGGAGGGGGACTTGCACCGGTTGGCGGCCTTCGCGTGCCCCGCCCGGCGGCGCGTAGGCTGGACGCCGTCCGTGCTTGCCGCCGAACCCGAGAGGTGTCCCGTGTCCCCGCGCCGCAACCGACCGAAGGCCGCCGACTCGTCCGGCCGCAGCGCCGAGGACGACCGCACCGGGCGGTACGGCGGTTTCCAGTCCACGGAGGACTGGCAGGGCGAGGAGTGGAGCGTGCGCCATGTCGCGGGCGCGAGCGCCGAGGGCAAGACCTACCGCTGCCCCGGCTGCGACCAGATGATCCCCTCCGCGGTCCCGCACGTGGTGGCCTGGCCCCAGTACGCGGGCGTCGACGACCGCCGCCACTGGCACAAGGCCTGCTGGAACGCGCGAGACCGCCGCACCTCACGGGTGCGGCGGTCTCGTAACGCGCCGAAGTTCTGAGGCCCGGGGCCGGTCCTACACGTCCCGGTTGCGCAGCAGCACGTACGCCCCCGCGCCGGCCGCCGCGGTCAGGCCCATCATGATCCACAGCGGGTCCCAGCCCGTGGGCCCGGAGGCGCCGAGCGTGTTGTCGTAGAAGACGCTGAGCTGGCTCGGGAAGCTGTACTCGAACAGGAAGTCGCGCACCGAGTGCAGCGATTCCGTGGCCATGAACAGCGCGAGCACCAGCGGGGCGAGCACCAGGCCGATCATGATGGTGATGCCGCCCGCCGAGTGCCGGATCATCGAGCCGACGAGCAGCGCGAGCAGGCCGAGCAGCGCGATGTAGAGGCTCACGCCGACGGTGGCCTTGAACCAGTCCCCGCCGGAGGGCGACTGCGCGCCGGAGCCGGACAGCATGGACGCCTGGACCATCGCCACGAAGGCGACCGACACCAAGGTCACCACGAAGGCGACCAAGAAGAACACGATCGCCTTGGCGGCCAGTACACGCCCGCGGCTCGGGCACGCCGTCATCGTCGTACGGATCATGCCGGTGCCGTACTCCGAGGCCGTGGTCAGCACGCCGAGCGTGATGATGCACATGTTGCCGACGAGCACCCCGAAGAAGCCGAAGGACAGCGGGTTCGTGCCGCTCATCGAGGCATCGCTCGCGTGGGCCGACACCAGCGCACCGACCAGCAGGCCGATGCCCACGACGAGGAACACGAAGACGCTGAGCGTCCAGATCGTCGAGCGGACCGACTTGATCTTCGTCCACTCCGAGGCCACCGCGTGCCCGAGGTGGGTGCGCACCACCGGGATCGGCGAGGTGTAGCCGGGGTACGAGCCGCCGGGCGCCGCCTGCCAGTGGGGCGCGGCGGCCGGGGCCTGCGGCATCGGGGGCTGGTGGGTGCTCATCGGGCGTCCTCGGGCTGGGTCGTGTCGGCGGCGGGGGCGGCGGGGGCCGGGGGAGCGGCCGGGGCCGCGGGGGCCTGAGCCGGGGCCTGAGCCGGGGCCTGGGCCGGGGCGGCCTGGGGCGCCGGCTGGGCGTACGGGTTCGCGACCGGGGCGCCATGGCCCGCCGGGGCGCCCGGAGCGCCGTACGCGCCCGCCGGGGCGCCCGGAGCGCCGTACGCGCCCGCCGGGGCTCCGCCGTAGGGGCCCGCCGGGGCGCCGGGGCCGCCCGCCGGCATCACGAAGGGCTGCCCGCCCTGCTGGGGAGACGGCGGGGCGTACCAGCCGGGCTGGCCCTGGCCGGGAACCGGCATGGGCGGCTCGGCGCCGGGCGGCAGCGGCTGCTGCAGGCCCGCCTTCTGGTCGGTGGTGGAGCGGTAGTCCACCGCGCCCTGGGTCATCCGCATGTACGCCTCCTCCAGCGAGGCCTGGTGCGGAGACAGCTCCCACAGCCGTACGCCCGCCTCGTGGGCGAGGTCGCTGATGCGGGGCAGCGGCAGCCCGGTCACGCGCAGCGCGCCGTCCTGCTCCGGCAGGACGTGGCCGCCGGCCTCGGTGAGCGCGGCGCCGAGCTTCTCGCGCAGCTGCGGCTCGGTGTCGGGGGTGCGCACCCGCGCGAAGTCGGCGGAGTTGGCGGAGATGAAGTCCTTCACGCTCATGTCGGCGAGCAGCTGGCCGCGCCCGATCACGATGAGGTGGTCGGCGGTCAGCGCCATCTCGCTCATCAGGTGCGAGGAGACGAAGACCGTACGGCCCTCGGCCGCCAGCGCCTTCATCAGGTTGCGCACCCAGAGGATGCCCTCGGGGTCGAGGCCGTTGACCGGCTCGTCGAAGAGCAGCACCTGGGGGTCGCCGAGCAGCGCGGCGGCGATGCCGAGGCGCTGGCCCATGCCGAGCGAGAAGCCCTTGGAACGCTTCTTGGCGACGTCCTGGAGGCCGACGACCCCGAGCACCTCGTCCACGCGGCGGGCCGGGATGCCCGACAGCTGGGCGAGGCTCAGCAGGTGGTTGCGGGCGGAGCGGCCGCCGTGCACGGCCTTGGCGTCGAGCAGCGCACCGACCTGGCGGGGTGCGTTGGGCAGCCTGCGGTAGGGGTGGCCGCCGATGGTGACCTGGCCGGACGTGGGGTTGTCCAACCCGAGGATCATCCTCATCGTCGTGGACTTGCCCGAGCCGTTGGGCCCGAGGAAGCCGGTCACGGCTCCCGGTCGCACCTGGAAGGAAAGGTTGTACACGGCGGTCTTGTCGCCGTACCGCTTCGTCAGGCCTACAGCCTCGATCATGCTCCGCACCCATCGGAAGGTTCAGGACAGCGGGGAACCGCCCCCGTAAGGGTTAGGAGGATATCGGGGCGCTGACGGTTCCGCCCAAAGAAAAGTAAAGCTGGAGTAATACGCTGCGTGAACGAGACCTTTACTGCGCGTCTCGGTGCCTGAGCAGCGCATACCCGCCGACGAGCGCGGCGGCCACCCACAGCGCCATGATGCCGAGTCCGCCCCAGGGTCCGTAGGGCGCCTCGTCGGCGCTCGGCACCGCCTGCATGATCCGGCTGCCGGCCTGGTCCGGCAGGAACCGGCCGACCTTCTTGGTGGAGTCGACGGCGGCGAGGATGTTGGAGACCAGGAAGAAGAACGGCATCAGGATGCCGAGCGACAGCAGCGGCGAGCGCAGCATGGCGGCGACGCCCATGGAGAACACCGCGATCAGGGTGAGGTACAGCCCGCCGCCCACCACGGCGCGCAGCACGCCCGGATCGCCGAGCCCGGCGCGGTAGGGACCGAGCATGGCCTGGCCGAGGAAGAACGTGGCGAAGGCCGTGATCATCCCGACGGCCAGGGCGAGCGCGCCCGCGACCGCGATCTTGCCGAACAGGAAGGTGCCGCGGCGCGGCACGGCGGCCAGCGAGACCCGGATCATGCCGGTGCTGTACTCGTTGGTGACGACCAGCACCCCGAACACGATCATGGCGAGCTGGCCGAGGGTCATGCCGGCGAAGCTGACGTAGGTCGGGTCGAAGGTCAGCCGCTCCCGGATCGGCATCGTGTCGTACTCGTTCCGGGTCAGCGCGGAGATGAGCATGCCGATGCCGATGGTGACCACGACGGCGATCGAAAGAGTCCATCTCGTGGACGACACCGACCGGATCTTCGTCCACTCGGAGCGCAGGACCTGGGCGACTCGGTCGGTGGGGGAGGCCTCCCGGGGCCGACCGGTCCGGACGCCCGTCATGCCGTACCCCCTTGCCGGCCGGAACCCCAGCTCCCCGGGACGGCCTCCACCCGCGCGTGGTACTCCACCGCCCCGGCCGTCAGCCGCATGAACGCCTCCTCCAGCGAGGCCTGCCGGGGACTCAGCTCGTGCAGCACGATCCCGTGCCCCGCGGCCAGCTCCCCGATCCGCTCGGCCTTGTCGCCCTCCGCCTCCAGCGCGCCGTCCGCCGCCGGGACCGCGGTGATCCCGGCCTCGTGCAGCGCGTCGAGGAGCCGTTCGTGCTGGGGCGAGCGGATGCGGACGTAACTGCGCGCGTGCCGCCGGATGAACTCCGCCATGGAGGTGTCCGCGAGCAGCCGGCCCTGCCCGATGACCACCAGATGGTCGGCGGTCTGCGCCATCTCGCTCATCAGGTGGGAGGAGACGAACACCGTCCGCCCCTGCGCGGCCAGCGATCTCATCAGGTTCCGGATCCAGTGGATGCCCTCGGGGTCGAGCCCGTTCACCGGCTCGTCGAACATCAGGATCCGGGGGTCCCCGAGCAGCGCGGCCGCGATCCCGAGCCGCTGCGCCATGCCGTACGAGAACCCCTTGGCCTTCTGCCGCGCGACGGCCACCAGCCCCACCGTCTCCAGCACCTCACCCACCCGGCGGCGCGGGATGCCGTTGCTCTGCGCGAGGCACAGCAGATGGTTGTAGGCGCTGCGCCCGCCGTGCATGGCCTTGGCGTCCAGCAGCGCGCCGACGTACGTCAGCGGGTCGGTCAGCTGCTCGTAGTGCCTGCCGTCGATCCGCACGTCACCGGCGGTGGGATGGTCCAGCCCGAGGATCATTCGCATCGTGGTGGACTTCCCGGCTCCGTTGGGCCCCAGGAACCCGGTCACGATGCCCGGCCGCACGGTACAGGTCAGACCGTCGACGGCCACCTTCTCGCCGTACCGCTTGGTCAGCCCGTCCAGCTCGATCATGCCGCCACGCTAGAACGGGACAAAGCCCCCTGCCACTTGAGGCAGGGGGCTGTCGGAGCCGCGGTACTTACCGGGACTGCTGCGCCGGAACCCCACGGGAAACCGGCTCGTCCTCACCCGTCGAGCCCGCGGCGGCGACCGCCGCGCCGGTGAGCGTCGCCAGCATCTCGCGCACGTTCGTCAGCTGGGCGTTGATGCTGTCGCGGCGGTTGGTGAGGGCCGCCAGCTCACGCTCGGACTCGGAACGGATACGGTCCGCCTTGGCATTGGCGTCGGCCACGATGTCCTCGGCCTGGCGCTGGGCGGTCTCCACCGTCTGGCGGGCGCGGCGCTCGGCGTCGGTGCGCAGCTTCTCCGCCTCCAGGCGCAGCTGCTCGGCCCGGTGCTCGATCTCCGCGAGCCGCTTCTCCGCCTTCTGCTGACGCGAGGCCAGGTCGCGCTCGGACTGCTCGCGGCGCTTGGCCAGGTTCGTCTCGAAGTCGGCGGCGGCCTGCGCGGCCTTGGCGCGGGTCTCCTCGAAGAGGGCGTCCGCCTCCTCCCGCTTGGACTGCGCGTCCTTCTGCGCGTCGGCACGCAGCTGAGAGGCCTCGCTCTTGGCCTTCTCCACGATGCGGGCGCCCTCGTCCTCCGCCTTGGCCTTGCGCTCGGTGGCGTAGGACTCGGCGTCGTTACGAACCTGCTGGGCGGCCGACTCGGCCAGCTCGCGGTGCTGTTCGGCCGCGCGGCGGGCCTCCTCACGCAGCTCCTTGGCCTCTTCCTCGGCCAGGCGCAGGATCTTCTCGACCCGGGCGCCGAGACCGGCGTACGACGGCTCGGCGTCGCTCACCTGGGTCTGGGCGTTCTGCGTTTCGAGGTGCAGCTCCTCGATGCGCTTCTCCAGGGCGGTGATGCGGGCGTTGGCCTGGTCACGTTGGGAGACGAGGTTGGAGATACGTTCGTCCACCTGAGCGCGGTCGTACCCACGCCGCACAAGCTCGAAGCCGTAGGGGGAAGTGTCGCTCATGGGGTTCCTGTCAAATGAGACCGGTGAGGTGATAGGGGGAATCCTAGGCGCCGAAGCGGTGTGTCATCGAGCGGATACGTGTTTGATCTGGAGAATGACACCTCTTTTGAGTGGCTGACCGCCAGAGGGCTTGCCAACGAGCAGGGCAAAGCCCTCAGTCGACACCGAAACACCCCTCGGATGCTAGCCGTCTGACGACTTGCCACCCGAACGGGGGGCTCCGACCGTCGCGCTTGCCTTGACCGAGCCGTCCTTGCCGGCACCCGGTGCCTCGAAGGACTCCAACGCGTCCAGCACATCCTGGACGCGGGAGATCTCGGCGTTGATGTCCTTGCGCCTGCGCACCAGGACCTCCAGCTCGCGCTTGCCCTCCTCGACCGAGCGCCGCGCCTCCTGGATCGCCTCCGCCTTCAGCTCCTCGGCCTCCTTGACCACCCGGGCCTTCTTCTGCTCGGCCTCCTTCAGCAGGCCCTCCGCCTTCTTGACGGCGGCGATGCGCACCTTCCCCGCCTCGGAGTCGGCGTCCGAGAGGATCTCCTTCGCCTTCGCCTGGGCCTTCTCCAGCTGTTCCTCGGCGGCCTTGATGAGCGCGTCGCAGCGGTCACCGGTGGACTTCATCGTCTCGGCGGCCTCGCGGCGGGCCCGCGCGTGCAGCTCCTCGATCTCCGCGGTGACCCGCTCGCGCAGCTCCTCGGCACGCTCCCGGATCGCGGTCGCGTCCCGGCGGGCGCCCACCAGCAGCTCGTCCGCGTCCGTGCGGGCCTTCTCGACCAGCGAGTTGCCCTCGATGGTCGACTCGGAGACGATCCGCTCCGCCTCGCTGCGGGCCGCGCCCACCATGGTGTCGGCCTGCGCCTCGGCGTCCGCCGTGGTCTTCAGCGCCTGCTGCTGCGCCTCGGTGAGCAGCTTGTCCGCCTCGGCCGTGGTCTCGCCGATGAGCTTGTCGACCTGTTCCGCCGCCTCCGAACGCCGCTTGTTGGCGTCCTTGCGGGCCTCGTCCAGGGTCCGCTCGGCCTCCTTGCGCGCTGTACCGACGAGCCGCTCGGCCTCCGCCTCCGCGTCCGCCTTGACCCGCTCGGCCTCGGCCCGCGTCTGCTCGGCGTGCGCCTGCGCGGAGCCCACGGTCTCGGCGGCCTCGGCCCGCAGCCGCTCCGCCTCCGTGGTGGCCTCGCCGACCAGCCTGTCGGCGGCGGCCCGTGCCTTTGCCCGTACGCGCTCGGCCTCCGCCACGGACTCGGAGCGCACGCGCTCGGCCTCCGCCATGGACTCCGAGCGCACGCGCTCGGCCTCGGCCACGGACTCGGAGCGCACGCGCTCGGCCTCGGCCGCTGTCTCCGTCTGGAGCCGCTCCGCCTCCGCGACCGTCTCCGTCTGGAGAAGCTCGGCCTCCTTGCGCGCCTCCGTGATGAGGGTGTCCGCCTGCGTCGCCGCGTCCGAACGGATGCGGTTGGCGTCCTCGCGGGCGTCCGCCCGGGTCCGCGCCGCCGCCTGGTCCGCCTCGGCCAGCGCGTCCGACGCCTCGGTGCGCACCCGCTGCGCGTACTCGCCCGCGTCCGCCCGCAGCCGCTCGGCCTCCGCCGCCGCCTCCGCGAGGGTGCGCTCGGCCAGTGCCCGAGCCGCCTCGGACTCCTCGTGCGCCTCCTGCCGCAGCCGCCCCGCGTCCTCGCCCGCCCGCTCCCGCTCGGCGTGCGCGTCGGCCCGCAGCCGGTCGGCCTGCTCCTCGGCCTCCCGCTTCGTACGCTCCGCAGCGTGCTCGGCGGCCGAACGCAGCCCGGCGATCTCCTCCTGCGCCTGCTCCTGCAGCCCGGCCACGGAGTCCCGCACCTGCTGCGCGTGCTGCTCGGCCGCGGAGACCATCTCACCGGCCCGCCGCTCGGCCTCCTCGACCAGACGGACCGCCTCGGCCTGCGCGTCCTCGACCCGCTTGCGCGCCGAGGCCAGTAGCTCCTCGCTCTGCTCCCGGGCCCGCCGGCGCTCCTCGTCGGCCTCCTCGCGGGCCGCGCCGAGCAGCTCCTCGGCCTCGCGCCGGCGCCGGGCGGCCTCCTCCTGCGCGGCGGCCAGCGTCTCGGACGCCTCGGCGGCCAGCCGCTCGGCGGCGCCCTGCGCCTCCGCGCGCACCCGGTCGGCGCTCTCCTGCGCCTCCGTCTTCAGCCGCTCCGCCTCGGCCGCGGCCTCCGTGCGCAGCCGTACGGCGACGGCCTCGCCCTCGGCGCGGGACACGGACGCGTCCGACGCGGCCTCGTTGCGCAGCCGGTCCGCCTCGGTCTCGGCCTGCTCCTGGAGCGTCCGGATCCGCTCGGCGGCCTCGGCGCGCAGCCGCTCGGCCTCCTCGGCGGCCTCCTTGCGGATCCGCGCGGCCTCCGCGCGGGCGTCCGTCAGCGCCTGCTCGGCCGACGTCAGCCGCTCCTGCGCCTCGTCGCCCAGCCGGGTCAGTTCCTCGGCGGCCTCCGCGCGCCGCGCCTCGACCGCCTTGTCGGTCTCCTCGCGCAGCTCCTGGGCCGCCTTCTCGGCCTCCGCCCGGACGGACCCGGCCCGCTCGTCGGCCTCGGTGCGCAGCCGCTCGGCCTCCGCGCGGGCGCGCTCCAGCGTCTCCTCGGCCTGCCGGCGCAGCGCCGTGGCGCGCTCGATGGCCTCGGTGCGCACCTTCTCGCTGTCGGCGGTCGCCTTCTGCCGCAGCTCGTCGGCGTCCGCCTTGGCCTTGGCCAGCAGCTCCTCGGCGGACTTGGCCGCCTCCTCGATCTTGGTGACCGACTCCCGGCGGGCCTCCGCCCGGATCGACTCGCCCTCGGCCACCGCGTCGGACCGCAGCTGCTCGGCCTCGCCGCGCAGCCGGCGCGCCTCCTCCTGCAGCTCGACCGTCTTGGCGCGGTACTCCTCGGTGTCGTCCTTCGCCGCGCCCTTGAGCTGCTCGGCGATGTCGTGCGCCTCGGCACGCAGCCGGTCCGCCTCGGCCTCGGCCTCCTTGCGGATGCGATCGGCCTTCTCCGCGGCGGCCCTCGTGGTCTTCTGGGCGTCCTCCGACGCCTTGTTGAGGACCTCCTCGGCGGTCCTGGCCGCCTTGGACAGCTGGGAGGCGGTCTCCTCGGCGGTGACCGTCCGTGCCTTCTCCACGGCCTCGGCGACGATCTTCTCCGCCTCGGCGCGGGCGTCCGCCACCAGCTGCTCGGCCTCCGAGCGGGTGCTCTCGGCCTCCTTGGTGGCCTCCGCGACCAGCCGCGCGACCTGCTCCTTGGCGGTGCGGGTGCGCGTCTCGTTGGCCGCCTCGGCGCCCGCCAGCGTCTTGGCCGCGGCCTCCTCGGCCTCGGTGACCAGCTTCTCGGCCTCGGACTGCGCCTTGCGCAGCGCCTCCTCCGCCTCGGCCATCCGCTTCTCGGCGGCCCGGCTCAGCTCCGTCGCCTGCCGGCGGGCGGCGTCCGACTCGGTGGCCGTGGTGGTGCGCAGCCGCTCGGCGTGCTCGGCGGCCTCCTGGGCCTGCGTGGACGCCGCGTTCAGCAGCCGCTCGGCGTCGGTGCGGGCCCGGCGCAGGATCTGCTCGGCCTCGGCGCGGGCCTCCTCCGCCTCGCCGCGCAGCCGGTCCCGGGCCTCCCGGGTCAGCCGCTCGGCCTCCGCGCGGGCGGCGGCCATCGCCTGCTCGGCCTCCGCGCGGGACTCGTCGAGCAGCCGGCGGGCCTGCTGCTCGGTACGGGCGCGCAGCTGCTCCGCCCACGCCACGTTCTCGTTGACGTGCGACTCGACGGTCGCCCTGCGCTCGGCCAGCTCCTGGTCCAGCTGCTGGCGCCGGGTCACCGCCTCCTGGTGCAGCTCGGCCTGGAGCCGGGCGGCCTGCTCGGCGTGCTCCTGGAGGATCCGCTGCGTCTGCGCGCGGACCTGGCTCAGCTCGCGCTCGGCGTCCTGCCGCAGCTGCTCCGCCTGCATCTGGGCATTGCGGAGCAACTGTTCGGCCTGGTAGCCGATGTCGCCGCCGTCGAAGGCGGGACGGGTCATCAGGGTGCGGCGCGCCTCGTGCAGCTTGGCGCGCAGCACCTCGACCTGGTAGCCGAGGTCCTCGGCGTGCTGGATCGCCTTTTCCCGCTCGGTCCTCAGCCGCTTCATATCGGCCTCGAACCGAGAGAGGTGGTCGACGTCAGCCGCCGGCTCTCGCTCCTGGCTCTCGTAGCCCCGCACTGCGCGGTCCCATCCGTCCCCTGGTCAGCTTCTAATGAGCCACGTCCAACCGCCGAACGGGGCCCCCGGGGGAATGGTGTCAGATCAACGGCGGAGCACCGGCTGCTGCCCCGACGCACGTCCCCCGAAACCCGGACCCCGGCATGCGGCCGCCCCAGAGGTTCAGGGACGACCGCCCCCAACCCTACCGGCCCTTATGTACGGGGGTCAGTGCTCTGCGGACTCAACCGGGGCCGAAGTCACCAGTTCCGTGAGGACTCCATGGCAGTCCTTGGGGTGCAGGAAGGTGATCCGGGACCCCATGGAGCCCCGCCGCGGCTCGTCGTAGAGCACCCGCACGCCCTTGCCCCGGATGTCCTCGGAGTCGGCGTCGACGTCCGCCGTGCCGAAGGCGATGTGGTGCACGCCCTCGCCGTTCTTGGCCAGCCATTTGCCGACCGCGGAGTCCTCGCGGGTCGGTTCCAGCAGCTGGAGGTAGGAGGCGCCGCCGTCGGACGTCTCGTTGATCTTGAGCATGGCCTCGCGCACGCCCTGTTCCTCGTTGACTTCGGTGTGGAACACCTCGAAGCCGTACGTGGCCCGGTAGAACTCGACAGTGGCGTCGAGGTTGTGGCAGGCGATCCCGATGTGGTCGATTCGCGTCAGCATGGTTTCAGTGCAGCGCTACGGCGGTGGTTACGCAACGTGCGCGCGATCACACCTACAGAGCGATGACGGCACGGAGTGACTCTCAGTACATTCGATGTAAACCCTCGTTCACTCCTCGGCTCTGCGTAGCTGGAAGGGGATCGCACCTCATGTCTTCTGGAACGAACAGCTCGGTGATCGTCGCGGGCGCCCGTACGCCCATGGGACGACTGCTCGGCTCCCTGAAGTCCTTCTCCGCGGCCGACCTGGGCGGTTTCGCCATCAAGGCCGCCCTGGACCGCGCCGGCATCGGCGGTGACCAGGTGCAGTACGTGATCATGGGCCAGGTGCTGCAGGCCGGCGCCGGCCAGATCCCGGCCCGCCAGGCCGCCGTCAAGGGTGGCATCCCGATGAGCGTCCCGGCCCTCACCGTCAACAAGGTGTGCCTCTCCGGGCTCGACGCCATCGCCCTGGCCGACCAGCTGATCCGCGCCGGCGAGTTCGACATCGTCGTGGCGGGCGGCATGGAGTCCATGACCAACGCGCCGCACCTGCTGCCCAAGTCCCGTGAGGGCTACAAGTACGGCTCGATCGAGGTCATCGACTCGATGGCGCACGACGGTCTGACCGACTCCTTCGAGAACATCGCCATGGGCGAGTCGACCGAGCACCACAACACCCGCCTCGGCATCGGCCGCCTCGCGCAGGACGAGATCGGCGCCCTGTCCCACCAGCGGGCCGCCGCCGCGCAGAAGAACGGCGTGTTCGAGGCCGAGATCACCCCCGTGGAGATCCCGCAGCGCAAGGGTGACCCGATCCTGTTCAGCAAGGACGAGGGCATCCGCGCCGACACCACCGTGGAGACCCTGGGCAAGCTGCGCCCGTCCTTCACCAAGGACGGCACCATCACCGCCGGCACCTCCTCGCAGATCTCCGACGGCGCCGCCGCCGTGGTCGTGATGAGCAAGGCCAAGGCCGAGGAGCTGGGCCTGGAGTGGCTCGCCGAGATCGGCGCGCACGGCAATGTGGCGGGCCCGGACAACTCGCTGCACTCCCAGCCGTCCAACGCCATCCTCAACGCCCTGAAGAAGGAGGGCCGCGAGGTCGCCGACCTCGACCTGATCGAGATCAACGAGGCGTTCGCCTCAGTCACCGTGCAGTCAATGAAGGACCTCGGTGTTTCCACGGAAAAGGTGAACGTCAACGGCGGCGCGATCGCGCTCGGCCACCCGATCGGCATGTCCGGCGCCCGCCTCGTGCTCCACTTGGCGCTGGAGCTCAAGCGCCGGGGCGGCGGCATCGGCGCGGCCGCGCTGTGCGGTGGCGGCGGCCAGGGTGACGCCCTGATCGTGCGGGTACCGAAGGCCTGAGTCCTTCCGTCAGGTCGGTGAAGTGAACGGAGCTGTGTGATGCAGGACGTCTCCTCTCTGGTGGCCCAGGCGAGGGAAGGCCGGCCGCGGGCCGTGGCCCGGCTGATCTCCCTGGTGGAGGGGGCGTCCCCGCAGCTCAGGGAGGTCATGGCGGCGCTGGCCCCGCTGACCGGCAACGCCTATGTGGTGGGCCTGACCGGCTCACCGGGCGTCGGCAAGTCGACCTCCACGTCCGCGCTCGTCGCGGCCTACCGCAAGCAGGGCAGGCGGGTCGGCGTCCTGGCCGTCGACCCGTCCTCGCCCTTCTCCGGCGGCGCCCTGCTGGGCGACCGCGTGCGCATGTCGGAGCACGCCTCCGACCCCGGCGTCTACATCCGCTCCATGGCCACCCGGGGCCATCTCGGCGGCCTCGCCTGGTCCGCCCCGCAGGCGATCCGCGTCCTGGACGCGGCCGGCTGCGACGTGGTCCTGGTCGAGACGGTCGGCGTGGGCCAGTCGGAGGTGGAGATCGCCGCCCAGGCGGACACCTCCGTGGTGCTCCTGGCCCCGGGCATGGGCGACGGCATCCAGGCCGCCAAGGCGGGCATCCTGGAGATCGGCGACGTCTACGTCGTCAACAAGGCGGACCGGGACGGGGCCGACGCCACCGCCCGCGAGCTCAACCACATGCTGGGCCTCGGCGAGGCCCGCAGGCCGGGCGACTGGCGGCCGCCGATCGTGAAGACGGTCGCGTCGCGCGCCGAGGGCGTGGACGAACTGGTCGAGGCCCTGGAGAAGCACCGCGCCTGGATGGAGGAGCACGGCGTCCTCACCGAACGCCGGCGCGCCCGCGCGTCCCGCGAGGTGGAGACCATCGCGGTCACGGCCCTGCGTCAACGCATCGGCGACCTCCATGGCGACCGCCGCCTCAGCGCCCTCGCGGAACGGATCGTCGCCGGCGAACTCGACCCCTACCGCGCGGCGGACGACCTGGTAGCGGGCCTCACCGAGCACTGAGCCGCCCCGGAGGGGGGAGGGGCCGCCCTGCTCGGGGGGCGAGTCTGCTCGGGTGGGCCGGGTCTGCCCGGGTGGGCCGGGTCTGGTGTGGGGCGGGGCTGAGCCGGGTCGGGAAGAGCGAGTCCGCTCGGGCGGGTGAGCCCCCGGGCTGGTCGGGAAGGTCGGGTCCGGCCCGGGAGGACGAATCCGGTCGGGAGGCGCGGGTCCCGGGGGCGGTCTGGCCAACATCCGTCCTGGGCGGTTAAGTTGGGTTCATGTTCCTCCTCCTGGCATAGAGCACGCCCGCGCGCGACGCCGTGACACTTCCGGCGCCGCGTGCCTCGGTGTGCCCTTTTCCGCCTCCACCAGAGGAACCTCGCATGTCCACGCATGCTCCCGTGCGGCCCTCGTACGCCGCCGTGCTGCGCCTTCCGCACGCCCGCCGCACCTTCACGGCCGCCCTGACCGCCCGCCTCTCCTACGGCACCGTGTCGATCGCGGTGATGCTGTCCGTCACGCGCGCCACCGGCTCCTACGCCGTGTCCGGCGCGCTGATGTCCCTGTTCGGCGCCATGTCGGTCTTCCTGATGCCGGTGCGTGGCGCCCTGATCGACCGGCACGGGCCCCGCCGGGCCCTCGGGCCCATGGCGCTCGTGTACGGCGCCCTGCTGACCCTGCTCGCCGTCCTGACCTGGCGTCCCGGCGCGCCGGTGGCCCTGCTCCTCACGGTGGCGGCGCTCGCCGGTGCGTGTACGCCGCCGCTCGGGCCGACGATGCGCGCGCTGTGGGCCGAACTCGCCCCCGACCGGCACGTGTTGCAGCGCGCGTACAGCCTCGACGGCGTCGCCGAGGAACTGCTCTTCGTCTCCGGCCCCGTCCTGGTCGGCATCCTGACCGGGTTCGCCCCGCCGGCCGCCGGGATCGTGCTCAGCGCGGTGCTGATCGTGGGCGGCACCGGCGTCTTCGTCGCGTCACCGGTGATGCCGGGCCCGAGGCCCGCCGCCCGGGGCAGGCGGCTCGGGGGCGTCTCCGGTCTGCTCGCCCCCGCCGTCGTCGCCCTCGGCGTCGGGCTGACCCTCAGCGGGGTGGACCTGCTGACCATGGCGTATGCCGCCGCGCACGCGTACGACACCGACCTCGTCCCGTGGGTGCTTGGCGCACTCTCCGCGGGCAGCGCGCTGGGGGGCCTCGCGAACGGAGCGGTGCGGTGGCTGGCGCCGGCCCGCACCAGGCTGCTCCGCCTCGCCGTGGCGCTGGGCCTGGTGGTCGCGGTGGCCGGTCTGGCGCCCAACCTCTGGGTACTCACCGCCGCGCTGGCCCTCGCCGGGGCGTTCATCGCGCCGACCCTGACGACGGCGTACCTGGCAGCGGACGAGTCCGTGTCCGCCGAGTCCCGTACGCAGGCCGGCGCGTGGGTGAACATGGGTGTGAACGCGGGGAGTTCGACCGGCGCCCTCGCAACTGGCCTGCTGATCGGCCGACTTCCGCTGGGCGTCTGCTTCCTGGTGGCCGGTGGCACGGCTCTGGTGTCCGCCGTCGCGGCCGGGGCTGGTCGCCTGCCGCGGCCACGTCGCGGCTGAACGCGCGGTTCCCCGCGCCCCGTTCGGGTCCACGTAAAGCCGTCTACAGGAGACCTTCGCATCCCCGAAAACCTCTCCGCAATCGTCACAGGAATGCCATACGCTTCCTCCAGCAGCCGCGCCCCGCGCGTCACCGCAGCCCAGCGGTCCTGTCCGGGTGCTGCGCGGCGCCTCATCCCCCCGGTCGTGCACCGGGTTTCCTTGTGGGGGTAACAGCACTGTGCGCATGCGCAGCATCTCGACCGCGACGGCTCTCGCGGTCCTCTTCGGCTCGGCGGCGCTGAGCCTCGGTGCCGCCGGCACCGCCTCGGCCGCTCCGGCCGCCCATGTCACCTCGCCCGCGGGCCTCGCCGTGGACGGCGCCGCGAAGCGGGTGTTCGTCGGCGACAGCGCGAACGGCACCGTCACGGCCGCCGACTACTCCGGTGCCGTCCTCGGATCGGTCGACGGAGTCACCGGCGTCAGCGACCTCGCGGTCTCGGACGACGGGGCGACCGTGTACGCGGCGGCGCCCGCGATCCACGAGATCTGGGCCATCGACGCGAACACGCTCGCCGTCAAGGCCCGCTACACCGTCTCCACCAACACAGGCCCGCGCCATGTCGCGTTCAGCGGCGGCAAGGTCTGGTTCTCCTACGGCGACCAGTGGGACGGCGACCTCGGTTCCGTCGACCCGTCGGTGGACCCGGCGAGCGGCACCGACCCGGTGTCGCTGGGGCAGTTCCCGACCGAGGGCACCTCGATCGGCATCTGGGGCCAGGCCCTGCTGGACACCGACCCGACCCAGCCGGGCGTCCTCGCGGTCGCCGAGACCGGACTGTCCACGGACTCGCTCGCCGTGCTCGACGTCTCCAGCGGCAAGCCCGCCCTGGTCGCCTGGCACATCGGCGACTACTCGCTGAACGACGGCATCGGGGACATCGACCTGGTGCCCGGTGGCAAGCAGGTCCTGGTCAACGGCCGGGACCGGGACGCCTACGCAGACGGCACGTTCAAGGCCGCCGGCTCCTACCCCAGCGGCCAGTTCGCCGACATCGCCTCCAACGGACTCGTCGCCCAGGCCGCCGGCGGCAAGATCCTGACGTACCGGCCCGACGCCACCCTGCCGCTGCGCACCTACGACGAGGGCACCTCCCACGCGGCCGACCTCGCCTGGGCGCCGGACGACTCCCGGATCTTCGCGCTGGTCGGCACGGACGCCCAGAACGCCGGCTACACCCTCAAGGTGCTGACCGGCCCGGCGCTGAACAACCCGACCCTGACGGTCAACGCCCCGGCGAGCGCGACCCGCGCCAAGCAGCTCACCGTCACCGGCAGGCTGACCGCGACGGTCCCGCTGCCGGCCGGAGTGACGCTCCAGGTCACCCGGGTCGACCTGGACTCCCCGAGCGGCAAGGCGCTGCCCGCCGTCACAGTGCGGCCGGACGGCACGTACTCCTTCTCCGACACCCCGCCCGCCGGCGGGACGGTCACCTACAAGGTGACGTACGCGGGCGACGCCGCGCACTCCGCGGTCACCGCGAAGGACAAGGTCGACGTCTCCCGCGCCTCGACCTCGCTGAGCCTGAACAACAACGGCAAGGTGTACTCCTACGGCGCCGACGTGAAGTTCACGGCGCACCTGGGGACGACGTACAAGAACCGCACGGTCGAGCTCTGGGCCAATCCCTACGGCGGCGACAAGCCCAACAAGCTGCTCAAATCGGGGAAGGTCGACTCCCACGGCAACATCTCCGTGACCGTCGACATGACCCGCGACACCGACGTCACCGCGGTCTTCAAGGGCGACGCCCGCTACAAGCCGAAGACGGTCAGGTCCACGGGCTACGCCAAGGTGAAGACCTCCACCGCGGTGACGAGGTACTACAAGAAGGCCAAGATCGGGTCGACGACGTACTACTGGTTCCACAAGAACACCGACCCGCTGCTCACCACGACCATGACGTACTACCCGGGCCGCGAGCAGCGCATGGACCTCCAGGTCTACTACAGCGGCAAGTGGTACACCGTCGACGGCAGCCCGGAGTACTTCAAGCTCGGTTCGAACGGCAAGTCGGCCGTGAACCTGGGCGCCCCCGGCACCTCCGGCATCAAGGCCCGCACGCGCTCGTCGTACATCGACAACTCCTCGGGCGACAACGTCAACACGACGACGTACGGCTCGTGGAAGTACCTGTACTTCTCCAACTGACCGCGCCGCCGACGAACGGCCGCCGCCGGGCCCTGTACGCCCGGCGGCGGCCGTTCGTCACCCTCCGGGGCCGGTCCGCCGGCCTAGGGACGCCCCCGCTGTCCCCTCAGGTGCTCGGCGATCGGCTTGAGCGCCTTGTCCAGTTCCACCAACGCCTCCGGCGAGAGCAGATCGATGAAGTGCCGCCGCACGGACGACACATGGTGCGGCGCCACCTTCTTCATCGTCTCCATGCCATGCTCCGTGAGCACCGCATACAGCCCCCGCCGATCCGACTCACAGTTCTCGCGGCGCACGAGGTCCGCGTTCTCCATCCGGGTGATCTGGTGCGAAAGCCGGCTCTTGGACTGCAACGTCGCGGAGGCGAGGTCGCTCATCCGCATCCGTACGTCCTCCGACTCGGACAGGTTCACGAGGATCTCGTAATCGTTCATCGTCAGGCCGAACGGCTGCAGATCCTTCTCCAGCTGGTACGTCAACAGCCTGTTGACCTCCAGGTGGGTGCGCCAGGCGCACTGCTCCGCATCGGTCAGCCAGCGCGTGGCCGTCTCGGTCTCCATGAATGAAGTCTACCTAAGAAGTTGAATGGCGAACTAATTCGGGTGGTGTGACTGTGCGCACGCGTTCGATGTCACACTCCGCAGACTACCGCTCACAGCCCGAAGCGACGCTGGAGGTCCCCCAGCTGTCCGGGAAGGCGCGGTGCGCCGGACGGTTGCGGACCGTGTCCGGGCCATCCCGGTGCGCCACCGCCGGGCGTGCCCGGATCGGACGGAACGACCCCTGTGTCGACCTCCGCCATCAGTGCCTCCGACGACTGCAACAACACCGTCCCGGCGCCCACGAACTCGAACTGGTGCTCCTCGCCGGAGACCCCGCCCAGGCCCGTCATCGCACGTAGACCGCCCAGTACGCCGGTCAGGTACCCATGGTCGTAGTGATGGCACGGGGAGGGGCAGTCGGCCCAGCCGACGAGTGCCTGGGGGTCCACCCGAAGGGGAGGTTCCATGAACACCACCGGACCGTTAGATGCGGCCACGAACCTTCCGGTTCCGATGAGGGTCAGGAATCCCGGCACGATCGATTGTTTGAGCGCAAGACTTGGCTGAAAAGCGAGCAGATTGCCCGCGCGAATGGTCAGGTTCCCGTCGTCCAGGTCGTACGAATTGACGTCGAAGGCCCGGTCGGCGAGCAGCATCTTGCCCGAGCCGCGGGCCACGACCCAGTCGCTCGCGTGCAGTGGCGAATGGAACGAGGTGCGGACGAGATGGTCCAGCCGGCCGTGTCCGATGCCGTCGAACTCGATCGCCCCGTAGTAGGCGATCATCTTCCCCTTCTGGAGGAACCACTGCCCGTCCTTGAGCTCGACGCAGAACGTGTAACTGTTCACGTTGTCGTCGGCGGGCAGGGTCGTCGGGTCGTACACCACCGGGCCGCCGGGGCCGCCGGGGCCGGCGGTGCCGTACGTGCCTCCGTACGCGCTCACAGCTTCTCCTCCGAGGCCTGGACGTACACCGTGCCGCTGCCGCTGAGCTCCAACTGGAACGCCTCGCCGGAGCCGCGGCCCACCATCTCGCGCCAGCCGAGCGCGGCGGAGAGTCTGTTGCGGACGTCGCCGTGGTGGGCGACGTAGGCCTGCGGGTCGACATGCACCGGGCGGTCGGGTCCGATCGGCAGTTCGAAGACGCCGCCGTGCGCCATCACGGCGACCGCGCCCCGGCCCTGGAGGGTGGTGGTGAACAGCCCCTGGCCGGTGACCTGGCCCCGGACCAGGCCCATGACACCGCCCTGGGAGCCCATGAACATGGTGCCCTGGCGCAGCGTGCCCTCGAAGGCGAGCAGGCGGTCGGCCTCCACGTAGAGGGTGTCGCCGGTGAGGTGGATGACATGGACGTGGTGGCCGCCGTGCCCGAAGAACACCGTGCCGCTGCCCTCGACGGTCATCAGCGGGGTCGCCTCGCCGGTCACCCGGCGCCCCAGCATGGACATCACCCCGCCCTGGCCGCCCTGGACGTTGGGCGTGAAGGAGACGTCCCCCTTGTAGGCGAGCATCGCCCCGCGCTGGCTGAACAGCCGCTGCCCGGGCAGCACGGTCGCCTCGACCATCTTGGAGTTGATCTCTCGGAAGGTCATCTCACACGTCCCCCGCGATCGTGTTCCGCTCGCTCGGCTGCACGTACACCAGTCCGTCCCCCTCGAAGCGGATCTGGAAGGCCTCGCCGCCGCCCTCTCCGAGAAAGGTGCGGAAGGTCACACCGGACTGGAAGGACTGCCGGAGACGGCCCTGATGGGCGATGTACGCGCCCGGATCGACCGTCAGCGGGTACTGCGGGCCGACCCGGAGCACCACCGCGGGACCGTCGGACATGATCGCCGCCTGGCCGTGCCCCTCCACCGTCGTGGTGAACAGGCCGTTGCCCTGGGAGGCGCCGCGCAGCCCCGTGAACGTCGTGCCCGTACGCAGCGCCCCGTCCGTCACCAGCAGGTTGCTCGACTCGACGTACAGCTTCTCGCCCTGGAGGCGCACCAGGTTGATCTCGGTCGCCCGGTCGGCGAACCAGCAGGTCCCGTGCCCCTTCACCTCCATCACCGCCATCTGCTCACCGGTGAGCCGGCGGGTCACCATCCCGCGCAGCCCCTCGCCGCCCCCGGTCAGCTTCCTGAAGGACATCTGCCCGTCGTACGCGACCATCGAGCCGTTCTTCGCCTTCACGGCGTCCCCGGTCATCTCGACGGCGAGCACCTTGCTGCCTTGCAATCGGAACATCGCCACGCTGGGAACGTAGCGTCAGCGCGGGTGGGCCGAACAGCACCCACGGGTGGAGCCGCACCCTGAGCGGACCCCCAGGGGCGCGGTTTGCCACAATGGCGACACGCTTGTGCGTGCGTTCACAAATCGGCAGCCCCCGACGGCGCTCCGTAACCACCGGACCGGCGACCACCGGACCGGTGACCGTCGGACCGGCCCGCCGCCACTCCTCGCAACTCCCATCGAAGGTGACCCGTGGACATCAAGACCGCCACCGCCATCCGCCGCCTCCGCCTCGTCTCCGCCCCCGAGGCCGTGTCCTTCATCGTCCTGCTCGTCTGCTCGGTACTGAAGCGGACCACGGACTTCAACGCGGTGCCCGTGATGGGCGCGGTCCACGGTGTCCTGTTCGTGCTGTACGTGCTCTTCTGGGCCGACGCCTGGAACCGTGCCAAGTGGAGCCTCGGCACCGCCGCCCTCTACTTCGTCCTCTCGGTGCTGCCCACCGGCGGCTTCTTCGCCGAGCGCAAGCTGCGCCGCGAGGCCGAGGACGCCGTGATCGCGGCCCGCGCCCGCAAGGAAGGGGTCGTGAACGCATGATCGTCGCCTTCTCCGTGACGCCCCTCGGCGTCGGCGAGGACGTCGGGGAGTACGTCGCCGAGGCCGTGCGCGTGGTCCGCGAGTCGGGCCTGCCCAACCGCACCGACGCCATGTTCACCTCCGTCGAGGGCGAGTGGGCCGAGGTCATGGACGTCGTCCGGCGTGCCGTCGCCGCCGTGGAGGAACGCGCCCCGCGCGTCTCGCTCGTCCTCAAGGCCGACATCCGGCCCGGCGTGACCGACGGCCTCACCTCCAAGGTGGAGACGGTCGAACGCCACCTCGCGGGCCAGTAGTTTTGAGCGACCGCTCAAAGGGAAGTACCTTCTCCTTGAAGATCCTTTGAGCGGTCGCTCAAACAGTGGCCTGACGTGGGGGAACACCATGGGTCTCTATACGGAGACACACATACGCGCCGACCTCGACCGCCTGTGGGCGCACACCCAGGACCCCGTCCTGCACCGCCGCTGGTACCTGCTCGTCACCGAGCTGCGCCACCTGCCGAGCGCCCCGGGCGAGCCGCGTCCCTTCCGCTTCACCGCGCGCCTGCCCCCGTTCCTCACCCTGGCCGGCACCGGCGTCTCGGCCGGCGAGAAGGAACGCCCCGACGGCACCCGCGCCTCCGCCCTGTGCTTCTCCTCCACCCACCCCCTCGGCCTGATCGCCGAGGGCGGCGGCTACTGGCGCTACGTCCCCGACGACCAGGGCGTCCGCTTCCTCACCGGCTACGACTACCGCCCCCGCGGCGGAGCCCTCGGCGCCGCGGCCGACCGCGTCCTGGTCCGCCCGCTGCTCGACTGGGCCACCGCCTGGTCCTTCGACCGGCTCAGGCTCTGGCTGGAGCGCGGCATCACCCCCGAGCGCGCCCTGCGCAACTGGCTCGCCGAGATCGCCGTCCGCGCCCTGCTGCTCACCGTGTGCCTCGGCGGACTGCGCCAGGAACCGCTGCTGCGCGTGTTCGGCCCGTTCGCCGCCGCCATGGCCTACCTCTGCCCGGTGCTGCTGCTCGCCGTGGTCTGCCTCGCCCTGTTCAAGTCGCCGCTTGGGTGCACCCCCGCCGCCCGCCGCTGCCTGCGCGCCCCCGCCACCCAGACCCGGGCGCCGCGGCTGCTGCACACCCTCCGGAAACGTGCGGAGGCGCCCGCGTGAGCCCCGAGACGGCGAAGGCCCGGGAGACCAAGACCAAGCTGCTGGAGGGCGCCCTGCGCACGCTCACCGAGCAGGGCATCGCCAAGACCTCGGCCCGCACGGTGGCCGCGGCGGCCGGCGTCAACCAGGCGCTGGTCTTCTACCACTTCGGCACGGTGGACGAGCTGCTCGCGGCGGCCTGCCGGTACGGCGCGGAGCGGGCGGTCGCCCGGTACCGCGCGCGGCTCGCCGCGGTGACCTCCCTGTCCGAGCTGCTCGCCGTCGGCCGCGAGATCCATGAGCGCGAGCGGGACGGCGGCCATGTCGCCCTCCTCGGCCAGCTGCTCGCCGGAGCCCCGACCCATGTGGCGCTCGGGCCCGCCACCGCGGCGGGGCTGCGGCTGTGGATCGCCGAGATCGAGCAGGTGCTCGGGCGGCTGCTCGCGGCGACGCCGTTCGCCGAGTTCATGGACCCGGCGGGACTCGCGCGGACGGTGGCCGCGTCGTTCGTGGGGATCGAGCTGTACGAGGGGGTCGACGAGGCCGGGGCGGAGGCGGCGCTCGACGCACTCGATCAACTCGCTGTGCTGGTGGGTGCGCTGGAGGAACTGGGTCCCGTGGCGCAACGGGCCGTGCGGCACAGGCTGCGGCGGGCGGGGCGCGAGCCGGGGCGCCCGCACCGGGAGGCGCACCCCGCGGGCGAAAAATGAGACGGAGCTGACCGGCATATGACCGGCGGGTAGGGTCTGATGACGTGCCGAAGCCACTCAGCCTCCCGTTCGACCCCATCGCCCGCGCCGACGAGCTGTGGCAGCAGCGCTGGGGAAACGTGCCCTCCATGGCCGCGATCACCTCGATCATGCGGGCCCAGCAGATCCTGCTCGCCGAGGTGGACGCGGTGGTCAAGCCGTACGGGCTGACGTTCGCCCGTTACGAGGCGCTGGTGCTGCTCACCTTCTCCAAGGCCGGTGAGCTTCCGATGTCCAAGATCGGCGAGCGGCTGATGGTGCACCCCACGTCCGTGACGAACACCGTCGACCGGCTGGTGAAGTCCGGCCTCGTCGCCAAGCGCCCGAACCCGAACGACGGCCGCGGGACGCTCGCCGTGATCACCGACAAGGGCCGCGAGGTGGTCGACGCGGCCTCCCGTGACCTCATGGCCATGGACTTCGGCCTCGGGGCGTACGACGCCGAGGAGTGCCGGGAGATCTTCGCGATGTTCCGCCCGCTGCGGATCGCGGCGCACGACTTCGACGAGGGGTGACCCCGGCCAAGATCTCCCGGAACGGGTGGTTACGCTCGACTCCATGAAGAAGAGCGTGCTGACCCGCTACCGCGTCATGGCCTACACCACGGGTGTCCTGCTGGTGCTGCTGTGCCTGAGCATGATCGCGAAGTACGGGCTGGACATCAGCGGCGCGGCCGACATGACCCGCGTCGTCGCCATCGCCCACGGCTGGCTGTACGTCGTCTACCTGGTCTTCGCCTTCGACCTGGGCTCCAAGGCGAAGTGGCCGGTCGGCAAGCAGCTGTGGGTGCTGCTCGCGGGCACCATCCCGACCGCCGCGTTCTTCGTGGAGCGGAAGATCAGCCACGAGCTGGACGGCAAGATCGCCGGCCGGACCCCGGCCGTCGCCGAGGCGTAGCCCGCCGCGACGCGGTCCTCGGCCGCAGCCGCCGTACGGCACCCGTACGGCGGCTCTGCCATCGACATTTACTAGGACGTCCAAGTAAATTCGATGGTATGGACGCTCACGCCATCGAGGAGGGCCGCCGGCGCTGGCAGGCCCGATACGACGCCGCGCGGACGCGTGACGCCGCCGGGACCCCGGGGGCGGAGCCCCCGCGGGACTGGACACGTTCCACCCTTTCCGGGGAACCGGTGGAGCCCGTCTACGGGCCGCGGCCCGGGGACACGTACGAGGGATTCGAGCGGATCGGCTGGCCGGGGGAGTACCCGTTCACGCGCGGGCTCCACCCGACCGGCTACCGCGGGCGCACCTGGACGATCCGGCAGTTCGCCGGGTTCGGGAACGCCGAGCAGACCAACGAGCGGTACAAGATGATCCTCGCCGCGGGCGGCGGCGGTCTCTCCGTGGCGTTCGACATGCCCACGCTGATGGGCCGCGACTCCGACGATCCCCGCTCGCTCGGCGAGGTCGGCCACTGCGGGGTCGCGATCGACTCGGCCGCCGACATGGAGGTCCTGTTCAAGGACATCCCGCTCGGCGAGGTGACCACCTCCATGACGATCAGCGGGCCCGCCGTGCCCGTCTTCTGCATGTACCTGGTCGCCGCGGAGCGGCAGGGCGTGGACACGTCGGTCCTCGACGGCACGCTCCAGACCGACATCTTCAAGGAGTACATCGCGCAGAAGGAGTGGCTCTTCGGGCCGGAGCCGCATCTGCGCCTGATCGGCGACCTCATGGAGTACTGCGCGGCCGGCATCCCCGCCTACAAGCCGCTGTCCGTCTCCGGCTACCACATCCGCGAGGCCGGGGCGACGGCCGCGCAGGAGCTGGCGTACACGCTCGCGGACGGCTTCGGGTACGTCGAACTGGGCAGGAGCCGGGGCCTGGACGTCGACGTGTTCGCGCCCGGCCTGTCGTTCTTCTTCGACGCCCACGTCGATTTCTTCGAGGAGATCGCCAAGTTCCGCGCCGCCCGGCGCATCTGGGCGCGCTGGATGCGGGACGTGTACGGCGCGCGCAGCGAGAGGGCGCAGTGGCTGCGGTTCCACACGCAGACCGCCGGGGTCTCGCTGACCGCGCAGCAGCCGTACAACAACGTGGTCCGCACCGCCGTGGAAGCGCTGGCCGCGGTGCTCGGCGGGACCAACTCGCTGCACACCAACGCCCTGGACGAGACGCTGGCGCTGCCCAGCGAGCAGGCCGCGGAGATCGCGCTGCGCACCCAGCAGGTGCTGATGGAGGAGACCGGCGTAGCCCATGTGGCGGACCCGCTGGGGGGTTCGTGGTACGTCGAGCAGCTGACGGACCGGATCGAGGCGGACGCGGAGAAGATCTTCGAGCGGATCAGGGAGCGGGGGCTCGCCGCGCATCCGGACGGGCGGCATCCCGTCGGGCCGATCACCTCCGGGATCCTGCGCGGGATCGAGGACGGCTGGTTCACCGGCGAGATCGCCGAGTCCGCGTTCCGCTACCAGCGGGCCCTGGAGAAGGGCGAGAAGAAGGTGGTGGGCGTCAACGCGCACACCGGTTCCGTCACCGGCGAACTGGAGATCCTGCGCGTGAGCCACGAGGTGGAGCGCGAGCAGGTGCGGATCCTCCGGGAGCGCAGGGCGGCGCGGGACGGGGCGGCCGTACGCACCGCCCTCGACGCGCTGCTGGCCGCGGCCCGCGACGGCTCCGGCATGATCGAGCCGATGCTGTCCGCGGTCCGCGCGGAGGCGACCCTCGGCGAGATCTGCGGGGTACTGCGCGAGGAGTGGGGGGAGTACACGGAGCCCGCGGGATTCTGACGGCCCCCCGGGGACTCGGGCCCCAGGGGCCTCAGGCGGGCGCCACGAGCCCCAGCAGCAGCACCCTGGTGAAACCGCGCACCCACGTCTCGTCCGCCGGCTTGCCGCTGACCAGGGTGCGGTGGACGACGGCGCCGGCGACCATGTCGAAGGTGAGGTCGACGGTGCGGGCGGTCTCCTCCGGGTCGGCCTCGGGCGGGAGTTCGCCGCGGGCCTGGGCGCGGGCCCGGCCCTCCACGACCAGCCGTTTCTGGCGTTCCACGACCGAGACGCGGATGCGTTCGCGCAGCGGTTCGTCGCGGGTCGACTCGGCGACCACGCCCATGAGGCCGCTACGGCACTCGGGGCGGTCCAGGAGTGCCGCGAACTGGAGCACCACGCCCTCGATGTCCGCGGCCAGGCTGCCCGCGTCGGGCAGTCGCAGCTCGTCGAAGAGTTCCGCGACGGCGTCGACGACCAGCTCGTTCTTGCCGGCCCAGCGGCGGTAGAGGGTGGTCTTCGCCACCCCGGCGCGTGTCGCCACGTCCTGGAGCGTGAGCTTGGACCAGCCCAGTTCCACCAGCGCTTCCCGGGTCGCGGCCAGGATGGCGGCGTCCGCGGCGGCGCTGCGCGGGCGCCCGGGACGGCCGGCGGGGGTGCGGCTCTGCATTCCCCGACCATAACCGGCCGGTAGCGGCCGGTTCTGATATGTCGTGAGGGAGATCACCGGGATGCGGTGTCGCGTGACCGCTCCTTGCTATTACGCTACGGGTCGTAGCGAAAGCTCGCGACGGACGTACGCGGGTGTGACAACGCGGCGCGGGTGGGGACCCGGCGCCGGACATCGACGCTTTTTTCTTCAGGCACCGGAACAGGGGAGGATAGACGCATGCAGCCACGGAACATGTCCATGAGCGGCGTGGTCGACCTCGCCGCGGTGAAGGCGGCCCAGGAGGCCAAGGCCAAGGCCGAGCAGGCGCGCGCGGAGGCGGCCCGGCAGGGCGGCACCGGCGCCGTCTCCCCGGCCGATCTCGTCATCGACGTCGATGAGGCGGGCTTCGAGCGGGAGGTCCTCCAGCGCTCCGCCGAGGTGCCCGTCGTCATCGACTTCTGGGCCGAGTGGTGTCAGCCCTGCAAACAGCTGAGCCCGGTCCTGGAGCGGTTGGCCGTCGAGTACGACGGTCGCTTCCTCCTCGCCAAGATCGACGTCGACGCCAACCAGATGCTGATGCAGCAGTTCGGGGTGCAGGGCATCCCGGCGGTGTTCGCCGTCGTGGCGGGGCAGGCGCTGCCCCTGTTCCAGGGCACGGCCCCCGAGGAGCAGATCCGGGGGACCCTCGACCAGCTGGTGCAGGTCGCCGAGGAGCGCTTCGGCCTGACCGGTCTGACCGTCGACCCGGACGCCCGGCCGGGCGGCGCGGCCGGTGCCGGTGCCGAGGCCCCGGTGGGTCCGTACGACGCCCTCCTGAACGCGGCCGCCGAGGCGCTGGACGCCGGCGACCTGGACGGCGCGGTGCGCGCCTACCAGAACGTACTGGCCGACGACCCGACCCACCCCGAGGCCCAACTCGGCCTTGCGCAGGCCGAGTTGCTGCGCCGGGTGCAGGGTATGGACCCGCAGAGGGTGCGCCGGGAGGCGGCCGAGCAGCCGAAGGACGCGGCCGCGCAGATCGCCGCCGCCGACCTGGACCTGGTGGGCGGTCATGTCGAGGACGCGTTCGGGCGGTTGATCGAGACCGTGCAGCGCACGGCGGGTGAGGACCGGGACACGGTGCGCCGCCGGCTCCTGGAGCTGTTCGAGGTCGTGGGCCCCGAGGATCCGCGGGTGATCGGCGCACGCCGGGCGCTCGCGCGGGCGCTTTTCTGACCGGTCGCTCTACGCCACGGCCTGTGACGCCGGGGTGAAGGGTTTGCCGACGAGGCGTTGAAGCCGCTCCGCTTTACCAAATCTTGGTAATCGGGGCGGCTGTTACTCCGAGTAAATCAGGGCCGTTGATCTGTCTGGTTTCGTACAGAGATCAACGGCTTTGTTCTGCCCAGCGATGCCACCGAGTGTCGCCCTCCGAGATCACCTGGTCGTTCCTCGGTTATCCGGCCGTTACTAGCCAGTAACGAACCCCCTTGTGCAGTCGGCCGGAATGCACCACGATCGGCGACGCTCGGTCCATTCCCGTACCCCGGCATCCGGTCGGGGCGAGGGAGACTGTGGGTCCCCACCGAGCAGAGCCGGCGGCAGTGGCGCCGGCTCTTGGGCAGGGGGGTCTTCGCCGGCCGGTGAAGCCTGTCCAGCAAGGTTGTGCGTGATGTGTGTCAGGCGCGACCAGTGGTTGTCGCTCGGGGGTGATCGCCGGTGGATCAGGTGCGTAACGTGCCTGCGAGTACGGGCGCTCTCCTTCCCGAGGACGTAGCACTTCTCCCATCCCTGTCCGGCTGAGCCGCCGTCCGTGGGCGACTCCGGGCCAGGAGATGTACGTCCGAGAAGGAGGAAATATGGAGTCCCAGGTGCGTGGCGGGACCAGATGGAAGCGGTTCGCTGTGGTCATGGTGCCCAGCGTCGCCGCCACGGCGTGTATAGGTGTCGCCCTCGCTCAGGGTGCGCTGGCCGCCTCGTTCAGCGTGTCCGGTCAGTCGTTCAAGGTGACCGCCGACAAGCTGGTGGGCCAGGGCTTCGAGCAGTACGGCGCGCTCGACAACGGCTACACCCTCAGTGGTGACCAGACCGTCCACCCGGTCGCGGTCTCGGGGTTCAACTCCGCCGAGATCACGAACATGTGCCAGTCGGTCGTCACGCCGAACATCCCGGTGCTGGGCTCGGTGAGCCTCGTGCTGAAGGCGGGCGCGGACAAGCCGGTCGAGGCCAGCCAGCTGTACATCGACCTCGACGACCTCAGCGCCGACGCCACCTTCAAGAACATCGACATCGGTGTTGCGGCCAAGGACGCTGCCAAGGGTCCGGGCATGAAGGGTGGGAAGGAGCAGGCGAACCCGTTCGGCTTCGCGCAGCAGGCCGACTCGGCCACGCTGACCGGCGTGAAGCAGACGGCGTGGGCGACCACGGCCGGCACCTTCAAGCTCAGTGGCCTGCACATGACCGTGCAGACGGGCACGCACGAGTGCTACTAGGCACTCGGTGACGGGCGGGGGAGCCGATGGCGCCCCCGCCCGCGCCACATCCGCCGCGTCTTCACACGCGGCACACGTCATCACCACAGCAACGCCGCACCAGGGAGCTGTTTTCCATGAGCGCCGAGACCCCTGCCGCCGACCCCGGCCAGTTCCACGTCCGGAGGCAGCAGTTCCGCGCCTGGCGGGGCACGCGTCCGTTCTGGGCCGGACTGTTCGTCCTGCTCGGCGGCTTTCCGATCATGTACTTCCCGTACGCGCACCTCCAGCTGGGACACCTCACGCTGGCGATGGCGACCACCGCGGGAGCGGGATCCCTGATCATCGGTGTGCTGCTCGTCGTGCTGGGCATCAGCCTCTGGTTCCAGAAGCATGTACGCACCTTCGCGGGAGTCGCCGCGATCCTGCTGGCACTGGTGTCCCTGCCCGTCTCCAACTTCGGTGGCTTCGTCCTCGGCTTCTTCTTCTCCCTCATCGGCGGAGCGATGGCCGTGGCGTGGGCACCGGGCGAGCCCGGCCTTGCGGAGCCGCAGGCCGACGAGGCCGCCCCGGGCGCGGGCGGTGCACCCGAGGCCGCGCCGCTGCCCGGCCAGGGCGCGGACGGCACGTACGAGCCGAACGACCTGTCAGGAACGAGCCCGGCCAACGGGGCGAACGGGAGGCACAGTGCCGGCTGACGAGGTGAGCCGCGGGAGCGATGCGGACGAGTCCCGCGGGAGAACCGGACCCCGCCACGCGGCCCCCAGAAAGCCGCTGTTCACCAGGTTCCACATGCCGGCCGGCAAGGCGATAGCCACCGTGGCGATGCCGACGGCCGTGCTCATGGGCATGGGCTTCACCTCCACGCTCGCCCTCGCGGCGGGCAACGGCGGCAGCCCGGCCCCCTCGCCCACCGCCAAGAGCCTGACGGCGGACGAGTACAAGGACTGCGTCAAGGCGCTGGACGGCGCCAAGGACCCCTCGGCCTCGCCGTCGCCGTCGGCCTCGGCGGACAAGTCCACCGACACGCCCACGCCTTCGGCCACGCCGAGCGGGGACGCCACGAAGGACACCGCCAAGGACACGTCGGGCTCCTCGACGTCCACGGATTCGGGTTCGGGTTCCGCGGGCAGGACCACGCCGAAGCCGACCGAGACGTCCGGGTCGTCCGACTCGGGCTCCGGCTCGGACTCGGGTTCCGGTACGACGACGCCGAGCACCTCGCCGAGCCAGAGCAGCGGCGGCGGACTGCTCGGCACCATCGGCGACACCCTGGGCACCATC
Organism: Streptomyces sp. NPDC001056; assembly: GCF_053598955.1. Lineage (NCBI taxonomy): Bacteria > Bacillati > Actinomycetota > Actinomycetes > Kitasatosporales > Streptomycetaceae > Streptomyces > Streptomyces sp. NPDC001056. The sequence continues at coordinate 217,762 of NZ_JBSFLI010000010.1, forward strand.
CTCACCGGCGGCCAGAACACCACCGCCACGCCCTCCGCGAGTGCCACGCCCACGGCGACCCCCTCGCCGTCCGCGACCGGCTCCACGACGTCGTCGTCCGGCACGAAGCCGTCCGACACCGTCAAGGACACGACGTCCAAGGCCGTCGACACGGTCGGGGGCACGGTGAAGAACACCACCGGCACGGTCTCCAAGGCGGTCGACGCGGCGGGCAAGGCGGTCAAGGACACGGCGGACTCGGCGACCCCGAGCCCGTCCGCGAGCGCGAGCCCCTCGGCGCAGGACTGCCCGGCGGCCACCACCGACCAGGGCGGCGTCGACAACCCGGTGCCGGTGGCGGACGACCCCTGGTACCTCCAGGCCAGCTCGCTGCTGCTCAAGGGCGCCGACTACCAGGGCATCGTGGAGGTGAGGACGGCGAACGGCACCACCAAGAAGGTGCTGAAGTACGTCATCTCCGACGGCACGGACATCGGCGACCTGCACCAGACGGTGCACGACTCGCTGTCCGGCAAGACGTACCACGTCCAGGCGTCCAAGGGTTCGACGTCGACCATCCGCGACGGCAAGACCGTGATGTACACCGAAAAGATCTCGGGCAACCTGTTCGGGCTGATCCCCATGACGTTCAGCCCCGACAGCCCGCCGCCCCTGAACCTCCCGCTGATCTACTTCACCAACGTGAAGGTGACCCAGGCGGCCCAGTTCGGCGGCAGCCTGCACGTGCCCGGGATGCACGTGTACACGACCGGCTGACCGGTCCCCCAGACCCTTCCGGGAGCCGCAACACCGCAGAGGGCGCCCCCTGTTCGCAGGGGGCGCCCTCAGCGCCGTACAAGGCCCGTGCGGGGTGTGTCAGTTGTCGCTGCCCAGGTGGTGCACCCGGATCATGTTGGTGGTGCCCGGGACGCCGGGGGGCGAGCCGGCCGTGATGACCACGGTGTCGCCCGGCTCGAAGCGGCTCAGCCTGGCCAGCTCCTGGTCCACCTGGTCGACCATGTCGTCGGTGGTGTCCACGAACGGCACCACGTGCGGCTCCACGCCCCAGCTCAGCGTGAGCTGGTTGCGGGTGGCCTCCTCGGTGGTGAAGGCGAGGATCGGCTGGGCGGCACGGTAGCGCGAGAGGCGGCGCGCGGTGTCACCGGACTTGGTGAACGCGACCAGGCCCCGGCCGCCGAGGAAGTCGGCGATCTCGCAGGCCGCGCGGGCCACCGAACCGCCCTGCGTGCGCGGCTTCTTGCCCGGCACCAGCGGCTGAAGGCCCTTGGACAGCAGCTCCTGCTCGGCGGCCTGGACGATCTTCGACATCGTCTTGACCGTCTCGATCGGGTAGGCGCCCACCGAGGACTCGGCGGACAGCATCACCGCGTCGGCGCCGTCCAGGATCGCGTTGGCCACGTCGGAGGCCTCGGCGCGGGTCGGCCGGGAGTTGGTGATCATCGACTCCATCATCTGGGTCGCCACGATCACCGGCTTGGCGTTGCGCCGGCACAGCTCGATCAGGCGCTTCTGCACCATCGGGACCTTTTCGAGCGGGTACTCCACCGCGAGGTCGCCGCGGGCCACCATCACGGCGTCGAACGCCGCGACGACGTCCTGCATGTTCTCCACCGCCTGCGGCTTCTCCACCTTGGCGATGACCGGGACCCGGCGGCCCTCCTCGTCCATGACGCGGTGCACGTCCTGGACGTCCTTGGCGTCCCGCACGAAGGACAGCGCGACCATGTCGCAGCCCATGCGCAGCGCGAAGCGCAGGTCCTCGACGTCCTTCTCGCTCAGCGCGGGCACGTTGACGGCCGCGCCGGGCAGGTTGATGCCCTTGTGGTCGGAGACGACGCCGCCCTCGATCACGATCGTCCGGACCCGGGGGCCCTCCACGTCCACGACCTTCAGCTCGACGTTGCCGTCGTTGATCAGGACCTGGTCGCCGCGTGAGACGTCGCCCGGCAGCCCCTTGTACGTCGTCCCGCAGATGTGCCGGTCGCCGGGCACGTCCTCGGTGGTGATGACGAACTCGTCACCGCGTTCGAGCTCGACCGGGCCCTCGGCGAAGGTCTCCAGACGGATCTTGGGGCCCTGGAGGTCGGCGAGGACGCCGATGGGCCGGCCGGTCTCCTTGGACGCGGCCCGGACGCGGTCGTACCGCGCCTGGTGCTCGGCGTGGGAGCCATGGCTGAAGTTGAAGCGGGCCACGTTCATGCCCGCCTCGATCATGGCGACGAGCTTCTCGTGGGAGTCGACCGCGGGGCCGAGAGTACAGACGATTTTCGAACGGCGCATGGGGCGATCCTATCGGTTTGTTTCGCTACGGAATATTCCGTCTGGCGGAAGATACAAATGAGAGGCGTCCTGCTCAGGTGCTGCTCAATTGCTCTTTCCGACCAGTGCGTAGGTCTGCGTCGCGATCTCCAGTTCTTCATCCGTCGGCACCACGGCCACGGCCACCCGCGCGGACGGGGGCGAAATCAGCCGGGCCTCGTCACCGCGGGCGCCGTTCAGCTCCGGGTCGACCGCCGCGCCCAGCCCCTCCAGGCCCGCGATCGCCGCCTGGCGCACGGGCGCCGCGTTCTCGCCGACCCCGGCGGTGAACGCGATCGCGTCCACCTTCCCGAGCACGGCGTAATAGGCGCCGATGTACTTCTTGATCCGGTGAATGTAAATGTCGAAGGCGAGAGCGGCTTGCTGGTCGCCCTCGTCGATCCGGCGGCGGATCTCGCGCATGTCGTTGTCCCCGCACAGACCGAACAAGCCGCTCCTCTTGTTGAGAAGAGTGTCGATCTCGTCCATGGACATTCCGCCAACCCGTACCAAATGGAAGATGACGGCCGGATCCAGATCACCGGAGCGCGTACCCATCACCAGCCCCTCCAAAGGCGTCAGCCCCATGGAGGTGTCCACGCACCGGCCCTTCTCCACCGCCGACGCCGAGGCGCCGTTGCCGAGGTGCAGCACGATCACGTTGACGTCGGAGGGGTCCTTGCCCAGCAGCCGCGCCGTCCTGCGCGAGACGTAGGCGTGGGAGGTGCCGTGGAAGCCGTAGCGGCGCACCCGGTAGCGGTCGGCGAGCCTCGGGTCGATCGCGTAGCGCGCCGACGACTCCGGCATGGTCGTGTGGAAGGCGGTGTCGAAGACGGCGACCTGCGGCAGGTCGGGGCGCAGCGCGCGGGCGGTGCGGATGCCGGTCAGGTTGGCCGGGTTGTGCAGCGGGGCGACCGGGATCAGCCGCTCGATCTCGGTGATCACGCCGTCGTCGATGACCGTGGGCTCGGTGAAGAACATCCCGCCGTGCACCACCCGGTGCCCGATCGCGAGCAGGTCCGGCGAGTCGATGCCGACGCCGTCGCGGGCCAGCTCCCCGGCGACCGCCTTGAGCGCGGCGTCGTGGTCGGCGATCGGGCCGTTCTGCTCGCGCGTCCCACCGGTGCTCACGCAGGTGTGCCGGAGCCGGGACGTCTGCTCGCCGATCCGCTCGACCAGACCGACGGCGAGCCGGCTCGCGTCGCGCATGTCGAGCAGCTGGTACTTCAGCGACGAGGAGCCGGAGTTGAGGACGAGGACACGGGTCGCGGTCACGGTACGCGGACGCTTTCTGCTCGGTCTGCGGAGGTCTGGGCCTGGATCGCCGTGATGGCGACGGTCGTCACGATGTCCGTCACCAGGGCGCCCCGGGACAGGTCGTTGACCGGCTTGCGCAGGCCCTGGAGGACCGGTCCCACGGCGATCGCGCCGGCCGAGCGCTGCACGGCCTTGTAGGTGTTGTTGCCGGTGTTGAGGTCCGGGAAGATCAGCACGGTGGCCTGCCCGGCGACCTCGGAGCCCGGCAGCTTGGTCGCGGCGACGGTGGGCTCCACGGCGGCGTCGTACTGGATCGGCCCCTCGATCTTCAGGTCGGGCCTGCGGGCGCGCACCAGCTCGGTGGCCGCGCGCACCTTGTCGACGTCGGCCCCCGTGCCGGAGGTGCCGGTGGAGTACGACAGCATCGCGATCCGCGGCTCGACCCCGAACCGGGCCGCCGTGCCGGCCGACTGGATGGCGATGTCCGCCAGCTGCTCGGCGTCGGGATCGGGGTTGACCGCGCAGTCGCCGTAGACCAGGACCCTGTCGGCCAGGCACATGAAGAACACCGAGGAGACGATGGAGGCCTCGGGCCGGGTCTTGATGATCTCGAAGGCCGGGCGGATGGTGGCCGCCGTGGAGTGCACCGAGCCGGAGACCATGCCGTCGGCGAGGCCCTCCTCGACCATCAGGGTGCCGAAGTAGTTCACGTCGGTGACGACGTCGTACGCCAGCTCCATCGTGACGCCCTTGTGGGCGCGCAGGGCCGCGTACCTCTCGGCGAAGCCGTCGCGCAGCTCGGAGGTGGCCGGGTCGATCAGCTGGGTGTCGCCGAGGTCGATGCCCAGGTCCGCGGCCTTCTTGCGGATCTGGTCCGCGGGGCCGAGCAGCGTCAGGTCGCACACGCCCCGGCGCATCAGCACCTCGGCCGCGTGCAGCACCCGCTCCTCGGTGCCCTCCGGGAGCACGACCCGGCGGCGGTCGGCGCGGGCCCGTTCGAGGAGCTTGTGCTCGAACATCATCGGGGTGACGCGGTCGCCGCTGGTCGCGGAGATGAGGTTCGCCAGCTGCGCGGTGTCGACATGGCGTTCGAACAGGCCGAGCGCGGTCTCCGCCTTGCGCGGGGTGGCGGCCGTCATCCGGCCCTCCAGGGAGAACAGCCGCTCGGCGGTGAGGAAGCTGTTGCCGCGCACCGACAGGACCGGGGTGCCCGGGGCGAGCCGGGCGGCCAGCGTGAGGATCTCCTTGCTCGGCACCTCGTCCAGGGTGAGCAGCATGCCGGCTATCGGCGGGGTGCCGGCGCTGTGCGCGGCCAGCGCGCCCACGACCAGGTCGGCGCGGTCCCCGGGGGTGATGACGACACAGCCCGGGGTCAGGGCGGTCAGCAGGTTCGGCAGCATGGCGCCGCCGAAGACGAAGCCGAGGGCGTCCCGGGCGAGCCCGGAGTCGTCGCCGAGCAGCACCCTCGCGTCCAGGACCTGGGCGATCTGGGCGATGGTCGGCGCGGACAGGGCGGGCTCGTCGGGCAGCACGTAGCAGGGCACCGGCAGCCGGGAGGCGAGCCGCTCGGCGATCTCGTCGCGGTCCTCGCGGGCCACCCGGTTGGCGATCATGGCGAGGACGTCGCAGCCGAGGCCCTGGTAGGCGCGGTAGGCGTTGCGGACCTCCGCGCGCACCGACTCGGCGTTCTGGCCCCGGCCGCCGACGACCGGGAGCACCGGGGCGCCGAACTCGTTGGCGAGGCGGGCGTTGAGGGCCAGTTCGTCGGGGAGCTGGGTGGCGGCGAAGTCGGTGCCGAGGACGAGGACCACGTCGTAGTCGCGGGCCAGCAGGTGGAAGCGGTCCACGAGGGCGGAGACCAGCTCGTCGGTGCCCTGTTCGGCCTGGAGGGCGGAGGCCGTTGGGTAGTCCATGCCGTAGACGGTCGCCGGGTCCTGGGCGAGGCGGTAGCGCGCCCGCAGCAGCTCGAACATCCGGTCGGGGCCGTCGTGCACGAGCGGGCGGAAGACGCCCACCCGGTCGACCTGCCGGGTCAGGAGTTCCATGACCCCCAGCTCCACGACCTGGCGGCCGTCGCCGCGGTCGATGCCGGTCACGTACACGCTGCGCGTCACGTGTGCACTCCGTTTCTGTCGCCTCTGCCGCATGAGCGGCACAAACATCGTCGTCGGCAAAAAAATCGCCCGCCCAGGTGAGCAGAACCATCTTGACAATACCCTTCGGCCGGGATAAGGCGCCCGTCAGGATCCCGGCCCTCCCGGCGGCGTGAAACAATCGGAGGAGGCTCACGCAGGACGAGACAGCGAGCAGGAGACACAGCACGATGCGCATCGGAGTTCTCACCGCAGGCGGCGACTGCCCCGGCCTGAACGCCGTGATCCGTTCGGTCGTGCACCGCGCGGTGACGCAGTACGGCGACGAGGTCATCGGATTCGAGGACGGCTACCGGGGACTGCTCGACCGCCACTACCGTGCCCTCGACCTGGACGCCGTCAGCGGCATCCTGGCCCGGGGCGGCACCGTCCTCGGCTCCTCCCGCCTGGAGCGGGACCGGCTGCGCGAGGCATGCGAGCGGGCCACCGACATGGCCGAGGAGTTCGGCATCGACGCGCTGATCCCGATCGGCGGCGAGGGCACGCTGACGGCGGCCCGGATGCTGTCCGACGCCGGCCTCCCGGTCGTCGGCGTGCCCAAGACGATCGACAACGACATCTCGTCCACGGACCGCACCTTCGGCTTCGACACCGCGGTCGGCGTGGCCACCGAGGCGATGGACCGCCTCAAGACCACGGCCGAGTCCCACCAGCGGGTGATGGTGGTCGAGGTCATGGGCCGGCACGCGGGCTGGATCGCGCTGGAGTCCGGCATGGCCGCCGGCGCGCACGGCATCTGCCTGCCCGAGCGGCCCTTCGACCCCGCGGACCTGGTCAAGATGGTCGAGGAACGGTTCGCGCGCGGCAAGAAGTTCGCCGTGATCTGCGTCGCCGAGGGCGCGCACCCCGCCGAGGGCACCATGGACTACGGCAAGGGCGAGATCGACCAGTACGGCCACGAGCGCTTCCAGGGCATCGGTACCGCGCTCGCCTACGAACTGGAGCGCCGCCTCGGCAAGGAGGCCAAGCCGGTCATCCTCGGGCACGTGCAGCGCGGCGGCGTCCCCACCGCCTACGACCGCGTCCTCGCCACCCGTTTCGGCTGGCACGCCGTCGAAGCCGCCCACCGCGGCGACTTCGGCCACATGACCGCCCTGCGCGGCACCGACATCCGGATGGTCCCGCTCGCGGACGCGGTCACCGAGCTGAAGACGGTCCCGAAGGACCGGATGGACGAGGCGGAGTCGGTCTTCTAGAAGCCGGCCGTCACGGCCCGGACGTCACGCCTTTGCCCCTTCCTGCCGGTCAGCCCTTGACCGCGCCCCCCAGCGCGAAGCCGTTCCCCAGGCGGCGGGAGACCAGGACGTACAGCAGGATCACCGGCGTGGAGTAGATGACGGAGAACGCGGCGGTCAGTGCGTTCCCGACACCCACCGGTAGACCAGCTCCGGCCGTCCGACCTGGCCGTACAGCGGACTGCGCGCGGCGCGGCCGGTCTCCACCAGGTGCTCCAGATAGCGGCGGCCGGTGATCCGCGATATGCCCACGGCCTCGGCGACCCCGGCCGCGGTGAGCCCGTCGGCCGCCCCGCGCAGCGCGCCGGTCACGCGCTGGAGCGTCGGCCCGCTGAGCCCCTTGGGCAGCGCGGCGGGCGCGGGCGCCCGGAGTACCGCGAGCGCCCGGTCCACCTCGTCCTGCCCGCTCGCCTCGCCCGCCGCACCCCGGAACTCGGCGTAGCGCACGAGCCGGTCGCGCAGCGTGGCGAAGGTGAACGGCTTGAGCACGTACTGCACGACGCCCAGCGAGACCCCCTCGCGCACCATCGCCAGATCACGGGCCGAGGTCACCGCGATCACGTCCGCGTGATGGCCCGAGGCCCGCAGCGAGCGCGCGAACTGAAGCCCGTGCACATCGGGCAGATGGAGATCGAGGAGGAGCAGGTCCACCTCCGTGCGGTCCAGGACCCGCCGCGCCTCCGTGCCCGTGCGGGCCTTGGCGACCGCGACGAAACCCGGCACGCGGCCCACGTACAGTTCGTGCGCGTCGGCGGCGACCGGGTCGTCCTCCACCACCAGCACTCTGATCGGGTCCGTCACACGACACCGCCCTCGGCCGGCACCGGCGCCGTGCGCAGCGGCAGCCGCACCTCGAACACCGCGCCGCCGTGACCGGCGTCGTCCCGCACGGTGAGCGTGCCCGCGTGCCGGGCCACCGCCTGCCGTACGAGGGCGAGCCCGAGCCCCCGCCCGCCGGGCCCGGCCGGTTTGGTCGTGAACCCCCGCTGGAAGACCAGGTCGGCATGGGCGGGGTCGACGCCGGGGCCGGTGTCGGCGACGCGCAGCACCAGTTCGGGGGCCGGCGCGGCCGAGGTATCCAGGGGGTCCGCGGCGGGGGCGGAGTCCTCCGGGGCGTCCGGGGCATCCCGGACCTCCGAGGCGTACGCCGTCACGGTCACCCGCGCCCGCGCGCTGCCCTGCGCCGCGTCCACCGCGTTGTCGATCAGGTTGCCGAGGATGGTCACCAGGTCCCGCGCGGGCAGTTCGCCCGGCAGCAGACCGTCGTCCAGCCGGCTGTCCGGCGACACCACCAGCTCCACGCCCCGCTCGTTGGCCTGCGAGGTCTTGCCCAGCAGCAGCGCGGCGAGGACCGGCTCGCTCACCGCCGCCACGACCTGGTCGGTCAGCGCCTGCGCCAGCTCCAGCTCGGCCGTGGCGAACCCCACCGCCTCCTCGGCCCGGCCCAGTTCGATCAGCGAGACCACGGTGTGCAGCCGGTTCGCCGCCTCGTGCGCCTGCGAGCGCAGCGCCTGGCTGAAACCCCGCTCCGTGTCCAGCTCGCCCATCAGCGACTGGAGTTCGGTGACATCGCGCAGGGTGGCGACGGTGCCCCTGCGTTCGCCGCCGGAGACCGGGGAGGTGTTGACCACCAGCACCCGGGACGCGGTCAGGTGCACCTCGTCCACCCGGGGCCGCGACGACAGCAGCGCGCCGGTCAGCGGGGCCGGCAGCGCCAGTTCGGCCACCGAACGGCCCACGACCTCGTCCTCCTCGCCGACCCCGAGCAGTTCCCGGCCGCCGTCGTTGATGAGCGCCACCCGGTAGTGCCCGTCGAGCATCAGCAGCCCCTCGCGTACCGCGTGCAGCGCCGCCTGGTGGTAGTCGTGCATCCGGCTCAGCTCGGTGGCGTTCATGTTGTGGGTGTGGCGGCGCAGCCGGGCGTTGATGACGTACGTGCCCACCGCGCCCAGCAGCAGCGCACCGCCGGCCACCCCGAGCAGCGCCGTGACCTGGTCCTGGAGCCGCTCGCTGATCCGGTCCACGGTGATCCCCGCGCTGACCAGGCCGACGATCCTGCCGCCGTCCGTGACCGGGGTCACCGCGCGCACCGAGGGGCCGAGGGTGCCGGTGTAGGTCTCGGTGAAGGTGTGGCCCCGGCGCGCGGGGGCCGTGGTGCCGAGGAAGCTTCTGCCGATCTGCCGGGGGTCGGGGTGGGTCCAGCGGACCCCGGCGGGGGTCATGATCGTGATGAAGTCGACGTTGGTGTCGCGGGTGACCTTCAGGGCGTACGGCTCAAGGAGAGCGCTCGGGTCCGGGGTGCGGATCGCGGTACGGACCGCGGGGGAGTCGGCGATCGACCGGGCCACCGCGGTGGCCTGCCGGGCGGCCGCGTCCTCGGCCTGCCGCCGGTCGCTGACGTAGGTGAACAGCGCGTATCCGGCCACGACCACCGCTATGAGCACCGCCTGCATGGCGAACAGCTGGCCCGCCAGGCTGCGAGGGCGGGTCAGGGACGGAAGGCGCATGTCAGCCAGTGTGCCCCCGGTTCACGCGTGAACTAAATGAACGCAAGCGTGACCGCCCTCACAGGACGGGAGATAGTCACCGCGTTCCCAGCATCGCCCGGACGTGAGCCGCACGCCGGTTGTGCACCGACGAAGACGTCAAGGAGGGCAGCCGTGGCCGCCACCAGTCCCGATACGGCACCTGCCGCACCCCGCGCCCGGCGGGACCGGACCCATTACCTGTACATCGCCGTCATCGTGGCCGTCGTGCTCGGCATCGCGGTCGGCCTCATCTGGCCGGATGCCGCGGTCCAGCTCAAGCCGCTGGGCACCGGGTTCGTCAATCTGATCAAGATGATGATCTCGCCGATCATCTTCTGCACGATCGTGCTCGGCATCGGATCGGTGCGCAAGGCGGCCAAGGTGGGCGCCGTCGGCGGCATCGCCCTCGGCTACTTCCTCGTGATGTCGCTGGTGGCCCTCGCCATCGGGCTCGTCGTCGGCAATGTGCTGCACCCCGGTGCCGGACTCCATCTGACGGACGCCCTCAAGCAGACCGGACACGCCCAGGTCAGCAGTGACGCGTTGCCGCCCGTCGACTTCGTCCTGTCGATCATCCCCCAGACCTTCGTGTCCGCCTTCACCGAGGGCCAGGCGCTGCAGACGCTGCTGGTCGCCCTGCTGGCCGGATTCGCGCTCCAGGCCATGGGCCCGGTCGGGCAGCCGGTGCTGCGCGGCGTCGAGCACATCCAGCGGCTCGTCTTCCGCATCCTGTCCATGGTCATGTGGGCGGCGCCGGTCGGCGCCTTCGGCGCGATCGCCGCGGTCACCGGTTCGGCCGGCCTGGACGCGCTGAAGAGCCTCGCCGTGCTGATGCTCGGTTTCTACGTCACCTGCGTGCTGTTCGTCTTCGTCGTGCTCGGCGCGGTGCTGCGGATCGTCGCCGGGGTGAACGTCTTCGCCCTGTGCAAGTACCTCGCCCGCGAGTTCCTGCTGATCCTGTCCACGTCCTCCTCCGAGTCCGCGCTGCCGCGTCTGATCGCGAAGATGGAGCACCTCGGCGTCAGCAAGCCGGTCGTCGGCATCACCGTGCCGACCGGGTACTCCTTCAACCTCGACGGCACGATGATCTACATGACCATGGCGTCGCTGTACATCGCGGACGCGCTGGGCACGCCGATGTCGGTCGGCGAGCAGATCCCGCTGCTGCTGTTCCTGCTGCTCGCCTCGAAGGGCGCGGCGGGTGTCAGCGGCGCGGGCCTCGCCACGCTGGCGGGCGGCCTCCAGTCGCACAAGCCCGCGCTGGTGGACGGCGTCGGTCTCATCGTCGGCATCGACCGCTTCATGAGCGAGGCGCGGGCGCTGACGAACTTCGCGGGCAACGCGGTCGCCACGGTGCTCGTGGGAACGTGGACCAAGGAGATCGACAACGAGCGGGTGCGGAAGGTGCTCGCGGGGGAGCTGCCGTTCGAGGAGACGGCGATGGACGCCGCGGCGGGTACGGTGGCCGAGGTCCCCGAGCCCCGCGAGGAGAGGCTGGCCAAGGCATAGCCCCGACTCCTTCTCCGGCTGTCCGGCCCCGCCTGAACCGGGGCCGGGCCGCCGGCTGTTCGGACACGTTCGTGAACCCCGGCCGGGTGTACGGCCGTTCCCGGGCTACGTGTCCGAACTCACCTCGGCCACCAGCGCGGTGGCCGTCGAGGCGGGTACGCCCGCCGCGGTCAGGATGGTGACCGCGGCGGAGCGGCCCGCCTCCTGCGCCGTCAGCAGGCCGTCGTTGACCGCGTCCATGACCGCGAAGACGGTCTGCTCGTGCACGTAGGCGAGAGCGGGCGCGGGCAGCGGCGAGGTGAACACACCCTCGTCCAGGCCCTGCTGGAGCACCCGGACCTTGGCCGCGCGGAGCGGGGCGAGGCGCTCGCGGATGCCCTGGACGGTGACCGTGCGCTGGGCCAGGGCGATCAGCAGCCGGTAGCGGTCGGCGGTCGCCCAGAGCGCGAGCACCGAGCGGGCGAGCGCCTCCGCCGGGTCCGTCACCCCCGTGCGCACCGCCGCGTCCGCGTCCGCCAGCGCCTGCACCGCCTCGTCGGTGAGGGTGCTGATCAGCGCCTCGCGGCTGGGGAAGTGGCCGTACACGGTCCGGCGTACGACTCCGGCTGCGCGCGCGATCTGGTCCATCGAGGCGTCCGGGTCGCGCAGCAGCTCGGCGAGGGCGACGTCGAGGATGCGGCGCCGGTTGGCGTCGGCGCGGCTGGGGTTACCCGTGGTCATGGCAGCCATTCTGCACGTCCTCTCCGGATCGGCCGGTACGCCCTCCCTCGACTTGCACAGCATTGTGCAACGGCGTACATTGCACATCGTTGTGCAATTGCACGAGGTTGTGCAAGTTCCGTCGCGAATCCGAGGAAGGCAAACCCCTGCCATGCGACTCGTCATGACCGAACCGGTCGAGAAGATGGAGCGCCCGTACGCCCGGCGCTGGTGGGCACTGCTCGTGCTCTGCCTGAGCCTGCTGATCATCGTGATGGCCAACACCGCCCTCACGGTCGCGGCGCCCGACATGACGAAGGACCTCGGCCTCTCCAGCGCCGACCTCCAGTGGGTGATCGACGGGTACACCGTGCCCTACGCGGCGCTGATGCTGCTGCTCGGCGCGATCGGCGACAAGTACAGCCGGCGCGGGGCCCTCGTGCTCGGCCTGCTGGTCTTCGGCGGCGGCGCGGTCTTCGGTTACCTCGCGGACAGCGCGGCGACCGTGATCACGGCGCGCGCCGTGATGGGCGTCGGCGCGGCGCTGATCATGCCGGCCACGCTGTCGCTGCTCGCGGCGACCTTCCCGCGGGCCGAGCGGGCCAAGGCGATCACGCTGTGGACGGCGACCGCGGGCCTCGCCATCGCCGCGGGCCCGGTGGTCGCGGGCGCGCTGCTGCGTGACCACGGCTGGTCCTCGACGTTCCTGATCAACGTGCCGATCGCGGCCGTCGCCCTCGTCGCCGCCCTCGTCCTGGTCCCGCCGTCCAAGGCGGGCCACCACGACCGCATCGACTACGTCGGCGGCCTGCTGTCGGTGATCTGGACCGGCTCGCTCGTCTACATGATCATCCAGGGACCGCACTTCGGCTGGAGCGGCAAGGCCGTCGCCGCCGCCGTGATCGCGGGCGTCGGCCTGATCGCCTTCGTCCTGTGGGAGCTGCGCCACCCGCGCCCGATCCTGGACGTCCGCCGCTTCGCGCACCGCCGCTTCGCCGGCTCCAACCTGGCCGTCGCCCTGTTCTTCCTGGCCGTCTTCGGCGCGTTCTACTTCCTCACCCAGCACCTCCAGTTCGTCCTCGGCTACGACGCCCTGGAGACCGGCGTACGGATGCTGCCGCTGGCCGGCGCCGTGTTCGTCGGCTCGGCCCTCACCGGCTGGCTCACCCCGCGTGTCGGCATGAAGTGGACCGTCAGCGCGGGCATGGTCGGCGGCACGGCGGCGCTGGCCCTGCTCACCCAGGTGGACGCCGGCTCGACGTACGGCGACTTCGTGGCCCCGCTGATCATCCTCGGCCTCGCCATCGGCCTCGCCCTCTCGCCCTGCACGGACGCGATCATGGGCGCGTTCCCCGAGTCCGAACTGGGCGTCGGCGGCGCGGTCAACGACACCTCGCTGGAGCTCGGCGGCTCCCTCGGCATCGCCATCCTCGGCTCGCTGCTGGCCACGTCGTACGGCGACCACCTCACCGACGCCACCGCCGGCAGCAAGCTCCCGCCGAGCGCCCTGGAGACCGCCCAGGACTCGGTCGGCGCCGGCTACGCCGTCGCCCAGGGCATCGCCGACAAGGCCCACCAGGCCGCCGCCCAGGCCGCCCACGCGAGCACCCCCCAGCAGGCCGCCCAGCTCAAGCAGCAGGCCGCCGAGCTGGCCACCGGCGCCCACCGGATGGCCGAGGCCGTCGGCTCCTCCTTCTCCGACGCCGTCGCCCACACCAGCCTGGTCGGCGCGGTCATCCTCGGCATCGGCACGGTCGTGGTCGCCTTCCTGCTGCCGCGCCACGTGACGTCCGCCGACGTGAGGGAAGCGAAGAAGGAACTGGCGGAAACCACCGCCGGCTGACGCTTTCTCGCCAACATCCACTAACGTGCCGTGCCGGATGACCGGAACGGCACGTCAGTGTGTGGCGTCTGTAGGTGCATGGAGGCACGGGGGACATGAAGATCGACTGGGACCGGCGGACCTGCGCGCGCAAGGGGCACGTGACCTACGCGCCGGACGATCCGCGGCTGCGGGTACGGCTGCACGCCCAGACCGCGCTCGGGGACGTGTGGCGCTGTCTGCGCTGCGGCGACTTCGTGCTCGGTGAGCCGCACGGGTCGGGGCCGGCGGAGGACGCGCCGCTGGTGCCGCGCGGCAAGGTGCTGCGGGACCTGTTCATCCTGCGGTTCCTCGCGATCGAGCGGGCCGTGCGCGGGGTGTTCATCGTCCTGGTCGCGGTGGCGGTGTGGAGGTTCAGCAACAGCCAGGACGCGGTACGGCGGCTGTTCAACGAGTACCTGACCGTCCTGCGTCCCGTCTTCCGCCACTTCCACTACGACCTCGACCACTCACCGGTGGTCGGCTCCATCCAGAAGGCCTTCGGCTACAAGCACTCCACGCTCCTCCTGGTCGCCGGAGTGCTCCTCGCCTACGCCCTGGTCGAACTGGTCGAGGCGGTCGGCCTCTGGCGCGCCAAGCGCTGGGCGGAATACCTCACCGTGGTCGCCACCGCCGCCTTCCTCCCCCTGGAGATCTACGAGCTGACCGAGAAGATCAGCTATCTCAAGATCGCCACCCTCACCCTCAACATCCTCGCCGTCCTCTACATCGCCCTCGCCAAACGCCTCTTCGGCCTGCGCGGCGGCCGCCGCAAATTCGACGAGGAGCGCCACAGCGCGTCGCTGCTGGAGGTGGAGGAGTCGGCGGGGGTGCTGGTCTGAGGACCGCCGCCCGCGCACCGAGGACCGCCGCACCCCGCCGGGTGCGGCGGTCCTCGCCGTACCGGGGGTCCTCGCCGGTCCTCGCTCCGGTGCCGGACCGAGTCCGCCGCCCCGTTTGCCTTGACGTCCGCGTCAAGGCCTACCGTCGCACCCATGCGAATCGGCGAGCTGGCCGCTCGGGCCGGGACCACGGCGCGGGCCCTGCGGTACTACGAGGCGCGGGGGCTGCTTCCGGCGCGGCGGGACGAGAAGGGCCATCGGGCGTACGGCGAGGAGGATCTGCGGCTGCTGGAGCAGATCAGGACGCTGCGGGACTTCGGGTTCGAGCTGGAGGAGACGCGGCCGTTCGTGGAGTGTCTGCGGGCGGGGCACCCGGAAGGGGACTCGTGTCCGGCGTCGCTCGTGGTCTACCGGCGCAAGCTCGCGGAGCTGGACGCGCTCATCGGGCAGCTGACGGAGGTGCGGGAGACCGTCGCGGAGCAGCTGCGGCGGGCCGAGCGGGCCCGCGACGAGCTGGCCGCCGACGCGCTGGCTCCGGGGGGTCCGGAGCCCGTGTGCGAACTGGGAGGGCAATTCTCATGAGCTCGACGAGCGGACTCGCCGACGTGACGGACGCGGATTTCGAGGAGGAGGTGATCGGTGCCGACCTGCCGGTGCTGGTGCAGTTCACGGCCGACTGGTGCGGGCCCTGCCGGCAGCTCGCGCCGGTGCTCAGGGACATCGCCCGGGAGGAGGGGGACCGGGTGAAGGTCGTACAGGTCGATGTCGACCGCAATCCCCGGACGACCCTCGCGTACCGCGTGCTGTCCACGCCCACCCTCATGGTGTTCCGGGACGGCGGGCCCGTGCGGTCCATGGTGGGGGCGCGGCCCAAGCGGCGGCTCCTGGCGGAACTCGCCGACGTGCTGTAAAGCCGATCCGAACACGAGAAATCCCCCGGACAATTGCGTCCGGGGGATTTCTGCGCGTATATTCGATGGTTCGTGACTTCACGCACACGCGGTCACGGAAAAGCTTTGTGGGCACAGTATATCCGGGCGGGAGCGGAATTGTCAAACACCGAATTTCCAGACGATGAATTGCGCCGCGAGCAGGAATTCATCGACGGACTGTACGCGCGCGTGGACGTGTTGCGGGGTGCGGTCGAGACCTCGGTCGGGGACGCGCTCGCGCAGGGTGACAAGCCCATGCAGGCCCGGCTGGAGCGGGACATCCTGGTCGCGGAGCGGTCGGGGCTGCTCGCCGCGCTGAACGCCGTCGACGGCTCGCTCTGCTTCGGGCGGATCGATCTCGCGGACGGTACGACGCACCACATCGGCCGGATCGGGCTGCGCGCGGAGGACGCCGAACGCACCCCGGTCCTGATCGACTGGCGTGCCGAGGTCGCCCGCCCGTTCTACCTCGCCACCGGCCACACCCCGATGGGGCTGCGGCGGCGCCGGCACATCGCCACCGAGGGCCGCACCGTCACCCACCTGCACGACGAGATCCTCGACCTCGGCGACGCCACCCGCACCGGGCACGAGGACCACAACGGCGACGCCGTGCTGCTGGCCGCGCTGAACTCGGCGCGCACCGGCCGGATGGGCGACATCGTGCGGACGATCCAGGCCGACCAGGACCGGATCATCCGGGCGCCGCACCGGGGCGTGCTGGTCGTGGAGGGCGGTCCCGGCACCGGCAAGACCGCCGTGGCGCTGCACCGCGCGGCGTACCTCCTGTACGAGCACCGGGAGCTGCTGGCCCGCCGGGCCGTGCTGATCGTCGGGCCCAACCCGGCCTTCCTCGGCTACATCGGCGAGGTGCTGCCCTCCCTCGGCGAGACCGGCGTCCTGCTGGCCACGGTCGGCGAGCTGTTCCCCGGGGTGAAGGCCACCGCCACCGACACCCCCGAGGCCGCCGCGGTCAAGGGGCGCGCCGACATGGCCGACGTGCTCGCCGAGGTCGTACGCGACCGGCAGGCGCTGCCCGACCCGGTCCTCGCGATCGAGCACGACCGCGAGGTGCTGATGCTGGACGACGGCCTGGTGCGTGTCGCCCGGGAACGCACCCGCGCCGCGAAGCTGCCGCACAACGCGGCCCGCGAGCACTTCGAGGGGCACATCCTCAACACCCTCACCGAGCTGTACGCCGAGCGGGTCGGCACCGATCCGTACGACGGCAGCAGCCTGCTCGACGCCTCCGACATCACCCAGATCCGCGACGAACTCGCCGAGAACCCCGAAGTCTGGTCAGCCATCGACCTGTTGTGGCCCCGGATCACCCCGCGGCGGCTGGTCGCCGACTTCCTGGCGGCGCCCGAGGGGTACGTCGCCGACGAGGACGCCGCGGCCATCCGCCGGCCGGTGACCCGCGCGTGGACCGTCGCCGACGTCCCGCTCCTGGACGAGGCCGCCGAACTCCTCGGCGAGGACGACCGGTTGGCCCGCCACCGCGCCGACCGCGACCGCACGGCCCGGATCGCCTACGCGCAGGGGGTGCTGGACGTGTCGTACGCGTCGCGGACCTATGAGTTCGAGGACAAGGAGGACGGTGACCCGGACGCCTCCGAGGTGCTGTCCGCGCACGACATCATCGACGCCGAGCGGTTCGCCGAGCGGCAGGAGGAAGAGGACCACCGCAGCGCGGCGGAGCGGGCCGCCGCCGACCGCACGTGGGCGTTCGGGCACATCATCGTGGACGAGGCGCAGGAGCTGTCGCCGATGGCCTGGCGGCTGCTGATGCGGCGCTGCCCGACGCGTTCCATGACCCTGGTCGGCGACCCCGCGCAGACCGCGGAGGCGGCCGGGGTCGGCTCCTGGTCGAAGATCCTCGCGCCCTATGTCGAGGACCGGTACGAGCACACGCGTCTCGGCGTCAACTACCGCACCCCGTCCGAGATCATGGACCTCGCCGCGGCCGTGGTCCGCGCCGAGCACCCGGACTTCCGGCCGCCCAGCTCCGTGCGGTCCACCGGGGTACGGCCCTGGGTGCGGCGGGCGGACGACGACCTGCCCGGCGCGGTGGCCAAGGCGGTCGCCGAACTCACCCCGGTGGAGGGCAGGCTGGCGGTCATCGCCCCGCGCCGCCTGCACCGCGCCGTCGCCGCCCGCCTGGACGGCGTCACCGCCGGTGCCGAACCCGACCTCACCCGGGCGGTCGTCCTCCTCGACCCCCGCCAGTCCAAGGGGCTGGAGTTCGACTCGGTCCTGGTGGTCGAACCGGGCGAGTACGGCACCAGCGACCTGTACGTCGCCCTGACCCGGGCCACCCAGCGGCTGGGGGTCCTGCACACCGGCGACCTGCCCGCGGCCCTGGCCCGGCAGGACGCGTAGCGCCTCGCGGGCCCCGGAGACGTCCTCTCCGGGGCTCACAGGACAGGACCTCTCGGCGTCCGCCGAGAAGAGGAGGCTAGGCCGGTCGCAGCCACACCGTGGCCGAGGGCGGCAGGGTCAGGCGGACGGCGGTCGGGTGGCCGTGGGCGCCGCGGGGTTCCGGTTTCAGGGGGCCCGGGTTGGTCACGCCGCTGCCGCCGTAGTGCCCGGCGTCCGTGTTCAGGCATTCCGTCCACGCCGGGACGTCGTCCGGGACGCCGATGAGGTAGTCGGGGCGGACGACGGGGGAGAAGTGGGAGACGGCGAGGAGGGGGGTGCCGCGGGCATCGCGGCGGAGGAAGGCGAGGACGTTGTCGGACGCCGCGTCCCCGGCGATCCACTCGAAGCCCGCGGGGTCGGTGTCGCGCTGCCACAGGGCCGCAGTGGCCCGGTAGCGGCTGTTCAGGTCGCGGACCAGGTCGAGGACGCCCCGGTGGTCGGGTGCGGCGGGGTACGAGGGGTCGAGCAGCCACCAGTCGGGGCCGTGGGCCTCGGACCACTCGGCGCCCTGGGCGAACTCCTGGCCCATGAAGAGGAGTTGCTTGCCGGGGTGCGCCCACATGAAGGCCAGATAGGCGCGCAGGTCCGCGCGTTGCCGCCACCAGTCGCCCGGCATCTTCGAGACGAGGGAGCGCTTGCCGTGCACCACCTCGTCGTGGGATATCGGCAGGACGTAGTTCTCGCTGTACGCGTACGCCATGGAGAACGTCATCTCGTGGTGGTGGTACGCGCGGTGCACGGGGTCGTGCGCCATGTACCGGAGCGAGTCGTGCATCCACCCCATGTTCCACTTCAGCCCGAAGCCCAGCCCGCCGAACCCGCTCGGCCCCCGCACATGGGTCGGCCGGGTCACCCCGTCCCACGCCGTGGACTCCTCGGCGATGGTCACCACGCCCGGACAACGGCGGTAGACCGTGGCGTTCATCTCCTGGAGGAAGGCCACCGCGTCCAGGTTCTCCCGGCCGCCGCGCTCGTTCGGCCGCCAGCCGCCCGGCTCGCGCGAGTAGTCGAGGTAGAGCATGGAGGCCACCGCGTCCACGCGGAGCCCGTCCACATGGAACTCCTCGCACCAGTAAAGGGCGTTCGCCACCAGGAAGTTGCGCACCTCCCGACGGCCGAGGTCGAACTCCAGCGTGCCCCAGTCGGGATGCGCCGCCCGCAGCGGATCGGGGTGCTCGTACAGCGGCCGACCGTCGAACTCGGCCAACGCCCACGCGTCACGCGGGAAATGGGCCGGCACCCAGTCCATCAGCACCCCGATGCCGGCCCGGTGCAGCCGGTCCACCAGGTACTTGAAGTCGTCCGGGGTGCCCAGTCGGGCCGTCGGCGCGTAGAAGCCGGTGACCTGGTATCCCCAGGAGCCGCCGAAGGGGTGCTCGGCGACCGGCATCAGCTCCACGTGCGTGAAGCCCGTGTCCGCCACGTAGGAGGTGAGCTGGTCGGCCAGTTCGCGGTACGACGACCCGGGCCGCCAGGACGGGAGATGGACCTCGTACACGGAGAACGGCGCCTCGTGCACCGGGGTGTCACCGCGGCGCGCCATCCACTCCGCGTCCCCCCACTCGTGGTGCGACACGTGCACGATCGAGGACGTGGCCGGCGGGGCCTCGGTGCGCCGGGCCAGCGGGTCGGCGCGCAGGGTGCGCGAGCCGTCGGGCCGGGTGATCTCGAACTTGTACAGCTCGCCCTCGCCGATCCCCGGCACGAACAGCTCCCAGACCCCCGAGGAGCCGAGCGAACGCATCGGAAACCCGGTGCCGTCCCAGAAGTTGAAGCTCCCGGCGACCCGGACGCCCCGCGCGTCCGGTGCCCACACCGCGAACCGGGTTCCGGGCACCCCCTGCCGGGTCGTGACGTGCGCCCCGAGGGCCCGCCACAGCTGCTCGTGCCGGCCCTCGCCGATCAGATGCAGGTCCAGCTCGCCGAGGGTGGGCGGGAACCGGTAGGCGTCCTCCGTCTCGTGGACCGTGTCGTCGTACGCCACCCGCAGCCGGTACGCCTCCGGTACGGCGTCCAGCGGGAGCAGCCCGGAGAAGAAGCCGTCGCCGTCGTCGCGCAGCGCGGTGCGCAGTGTGCCGCGGACGACGGTGACCGAACGGGCGTGCGGGCGGAAGGCCCGGAAGGCCACCCCGCCCGGCACCGGATGGGCGCCCAGGACGGCGTGCGGGTCGTGGTGGGTGGCGCCCAGCAGCCGCGCGCGGTCCTCGGCGGCCACGGCGGGATCGGACAGGTGCTTCTGCGACGTCACGAGCGAGTCTCCCGGGGCGAGAGTCGGGTCAGTGAGGGTCGGACGCGGCGAGGCGGCGGACCGCCGACAGCGGCACGGGCAGCCAGTCGGGGCGGTGGCGGGCCTCGTACACCACCTCGTAGACGGCCTTGTCGGTCTCGAAGGCGCGCAGCAGCACCGGATCGGTGCGCGGGTCGCGGCCGGACACCTCCGCGTACCCGGAGCAGTAGGCGGCCCGGCAGCCGTGCGTCCACCCCGGCGCCGGTGAACTCACCGAGCGGGCCGCGTAGTCGAAGGAGCGGAGCATCCCCGCGATGTCCCGCTCCGTCGGCTGCGGCAGCCGCCGCTCGGCCGGGGGCCGGGCGGGCTCGCCCTCGAAGTCGATCAGCGACCAGTCGCCGGACGGCGCGCGCAGGCACTGCCCGAGGTGCAGGTCCCCGTGGATCCGCTGGGCGGTCCAGGTCCTGCCGCCCGCGGCCAGCTCGGCCAGCGCCGTGTACGCCGAGCCCAGCTTGGCCTCGTACGGCCGCAGCGCCGGTACGGCCCGGCTCGCCGCCGCCAGCCGCTCGGTCATCCCGTCGACCAGCGGCCCGAGCTGGGCGGGTCCGAGGGTGACCGTCGGCAGGGCGCGCGCCAGCGCGGTGTGCACCTCGGCCGTGGCCCGGCCCAGCGCCCGCGCCTCGGCGGTGAAGTCCTCACCCTTGGCCAGCTCGCGCAGCGCCAGCTCCCAGCCGTCGGCGGCCCCGCTCACGAAGGGCTGCAACACCGCCAGGACGTACGCCCGTCCGCCCAGTTCGGCGCGGAGCCACGCCGTCGGGGCGGGCACCCGAGGGCAGCCCTCGCGGGCCAGCGCCAGCGGCAGCTCCAGATCGGGGTTGACGCCGGGGACGACCCGGCGGAACAGCTTGAGAATAAACGTATCTCCGTAGACGACCGAGGAGTTGGACTGCTCGGCGGCCAGCAGCCGGGCCACCAGATGCGGCCGGATCTCCTGGCGCGGGTCCCGCTCGAAGCGCAGCCCCCCGACGCGGGCCCCGGTGCGCAGCGCCTCCAGGAGCACCTCGGCGGGCCGGCGGTCGTACAGGGCGTCGTAGACCGTGTGGCCGGCGAGCGGGCCCCGGGTCACATGGCCGATCAGCGCGGGCGCCAGCCGGGGCGGCAGCGCCTCGCGCGCGCCTATGAGGAGCTGGTAGCAGTCGCCGGGGTGCGCGGAATCCGGTGGCTGGTGGACACGCAGGAGCACGTGGAACAGGCCCAGCCTGCCCTCGGCGGGCAGGAGTCGGGTCACGGACACGGGCGTGAAGCCGGTGACCGGGCGGCCCTTGCCCGCGAACCAGCGCTGCCGGGGCAGCCAGACGCGCAGCAAGGGAGCCAGTGAGTCGAGGGTGCTGCTCGATGAAGGGGTGACCGCTTCCGTCATGGGCGTCACGTCCTTTCCCCGGGTCGTCGGGGTGTCACTGATGCGTGCCCGGGGTGGGGCGATGGAAACGCACCGCCCCACCCGCCGGGACTACGCCGGGTCGCGGCGCAGCCGGAACCAGTAGAAGCCGTGTCCCGCGAGGGTCAGCAGATACGGCAGGTCGCCGACCGCCGGGAAGCGCACCCCGCCGAACAGCTCGACCGGGTGCCGTCCGCCGAACCGGCTCAGATCCAGCTCGGTGGGCTGCGCGAACCGGGAGAAGTTGTGGACGCACAGCACCAGGTCGTCCTCGTACTCGCGCAGGAAGGCGAGCACCGCCGGGTTGGTGGACGGGAGTTCGTCGTACGAGCCGAGTCCGAAGGCGGGGTTCTGCTTGCGGATCTCGATCATGCGCCGGGTCCAGTGCAGCAGCGAGGACGGCGAGGACATCGACGCCTCGACGTTGGTGACCTGGTAGCCGTAGACCGGGTCCATGATCGTGGGCAGGAAGAGGCGTCCCGGATCGCTGGACGAGAAGCCGGCGTTGCGGTCCGGTGTCCACTGCATGGGGGTGCGGACGGCGTCGCGGTCGCCGAGCCAGATGTTGTCGCCCATGCCGATCTCGT
>NZ_JBSFLI010000011.1:0-214078 GCF_053598955.1 Streptomyces sp. NPDC001056
GCTCAGAAGGGAGTTGGGGGTCGAGGTGGGGCTGCGGGACTTCCTGCACCCGCGGGTGCCCGGCCGGACCTCAACGTCTAGATCTCGCCGCGCAGTTTGGCGAGTGCCTCGGCGAGGATCGCCTCGCCGTCCGCGTCGCTGCGCCGCTCCCGCACATAGGCGAGGTGCGTCTTGTACGGCTCGGTGCGCGGCGGGTCCGGCGGGTTGTCCCGGTCCTGGCCGGCCGGAAAGCCGCAGCGCGGGCAGTCCCAGGTGTCGGGGACCTGTGCGTCGCTGGCGAAGCTCGGCTGCGTCTCGTGCCCGTTGGAGCACCAGAAGGAGATGCGCAGCCGCGGTGCGGACTCGCCGCGCTCGGCCTCGCCCATCGGCCCCGCCCCGACCCGGCTTCCTCGGATCGCGTTGCCACTTGCCACGGTCGTAACTCCCTGCGTGATGGTGCCGCGAAGCGAGTCGGCGTACCGCTTCGCTGCGAGCGCCTCAGTCTACGTAAGGCCCAACGCGCGTCCAGTGATGGGAGTTACCGTCCCCGCACCCAGACGCAAGCCCCATGATAGGCCGCGCTCGGGAGCGCGTACCGGACACGGGGCTCAACGTACGGAATGTATATGCCTGAAAGGCCGGGATCAGCTGTTCGTCTTCATCAGGATGCCGAGGACCACGATGCACGCGAGCCACAGCACACCGATCACGACGGTGATCCGGTCGAGGTTGCGCTCGGCGACCGAGGAGCCGCCGACGGAGGACTGCATGCCGCCACCGAACATGTCGGAGAGGCCGCCGCCCTTTCCCTTGTGCATCAGCACCAGCAGCATCAGCAGCAGGCTGAAGACGATCAGGGCGATCGAGAACCCCAAAACCACGGCTGGACCAACTTCCTCGGATTCGGATGGACGACGGGGGCACGGCACCTGGGCCATGCCCCCGCAAGAGTACGACGTATCGCGGCTACCGCCTACTCATGGACGGGCGTCGCCGCTCCGTCACTGATCGCGGAAGCGCACGATCTTGACGAACTCGTCGGTGTCCAGCGAGGCACCGCCGACCAGGGCGCCGTCGATGTCGGCCTTGGCCATGATCTCGGCGACATTGCCCGACTTCACGGAGCCGCCGTACTGGATGCGGACCTTGTCGGCCACGTCCTGGGAGTACAGCTCGGCGACCTTGGCGCGGATGGCGGCGCAGACCTCCTGGGCGTCGTCGGCGCCGCAGACCTTGCCGGTGCCAATGGCCCACACCGGCTCGTAGGCGATCACGAGGGTCTCGGCCTGCTCGGCCGGGAGGTCCTTGAGGCCGCCCTCGACCTGGGTGAGGGTGTGGCTGACGTGGTTGCCCGCCTCGCGGACGTCCAGCTCCTCGCCGACGCACAGGATCGGGGTCAGGCCGTGCTTGTAGGCGGCCTTCACCTTGGCGTTGACGATGTCGTCGGTCTCCTGGTGGTACTGACGGCGCTCGGAGTGGCCGATGACCACGTAGGCGCACTTCAGCTTGGCCAGCATCGGGCCGGAGATCTCGCCGGTGTAGGCACCGGAGTCGTGCTGCGAGATGTCCTGGGCGCCGTACTTGATCTTGAGCTTGTCGCCGTCGACCAGGGTCTGGACGGAGCGCAGGTCGGTGAAGGGCGGCAGGACGGCGACCTCGACGGCCTCGTAGTCCTTGTCGGCCAGGGCGAAGGCGAGCTTCTGGACGTGCGCGATGGCCTCAAGGTGGTTGAGGTTCATCTTCCAGTTGCCCGCCATCAGCGGCGTGCGGGTGGTCATACGGGTTCAGTCCTCCAGTGCGGCGAGACCGGGAAGCGTCTTGCCCTCAAGGTATTCGAGGGAGGCGCCGCCGCCGGTCGAGATGTGGCCGAACGCGTTCTCGTCGAAGCCGAGCGTGCGCACGGCCGCGGCGGAGTCACCGCCGCCGACAACGGTGAAACCGTTCGAGTCTACGAGCGCCTGGGCGACCGCCTTGGTGCCCTCGGCGTAGTCGGGGTGCTCGAAGACGCCCATGGGGCCGTTCCAGAAGACGGTCCTGGCGTCGGCGAGCTTCGAGGCGTACAGCGCCCGGGTCTTCGGGCCGATGTCCAGGCCCAGCCGGCCGGCGGGGATCTTGTCCGCGTCGACCGTCTCGTACTGGCTCGGCGCCTTGGTCTTCAGGTCCGGGAACTCCGCGGAGACCAGGACGTCGACGGGGAGCAGCAGTTCCACGCCCAGCTTCTCGGCGCGCTCCATGTACTCGGTGACGGCCGGGATCTGGTCCTCCTGGAGGAGGGAGCTGCCGACCTCGTAGCCCCGGGCCTTGAGGAAGGTGAAGAGCATCCCGCCGCCGATGAGCAGCCGGTCGGCCTTGCCGAGCAGCTGGTCGATGACGGCGAGCTTGTCGGAGACCTTGGAACCGCCGAGCGCCACGACGTAGGGGCGCTCGACGTCCTCGGTGAGCCTCTTCAGGACACCGACCTCGGTGGCGATGAGGTGGCCGGCGTAGTGCGGCAGCCGGGCCGGGAGGTCGTAGACGGAGGCGTGCTTGCGGTGCACGGCCCCGAAGCCGTCGCCGACGTAGACATCGGCGAGGGCGGCCAGCCGGTCGGCGAACTCGCCGCGCTCGGCGTCGTCCTTGGACGTCTCTCCGGGGTTGAAGCGCAGGTTCTCGATGACGGCGACCTGGCCGGGCTGGAGGCCGTCGACGGCGTCGTGGGCGGCGGGGCCGACGGTGTCCTGGGCGAAGGCGACCGGGGCGCCGAGCAGTTCACCGAGGCGCTCGGCGGCGGGCAGCAGCGAGAAAGCGGGGTCCGGGGCGCCCTTGGGGCGGCCCAGGTGCGAGGCGACGATCACCTTGGCGCCCGCCTCCGCGAGGGCCTTGACGGTGGGCAGTACGGCGCGGATGCGGCCGTCGTCGGTGATCGTCCCGCCGGCCAGCGGCACATTGAGGTCGGCGCGGACGAAGACCCGCTTGCCGCTTACGCCGTCGGCGAGAAGTTCGTCGATCGTCTTCATTGAGTGGACTCCTGAGGAGGGCTCGTGGTGCACCTTGATCGTATGAGGACGTGGTCCGTGCGCGAGACAGGGCCCGGTCGGCGCTCCGGTGCGCCGGCCGAGCCCTGCTCTCATGTCACGGTCGTGCTGCTGCGGTCTTCGGCGATCAGAGCTGGTTGCCGACGAAGACCGTGAGGTCCACGAGACGGTTGGAGTAGCCCCACTCGTTGTCGTACCAGCCGATGACCTTCACGTTCTTGCCCTCCTGGACCATGGTCAGGGAGGAGTCGAAGGTGCAGGACGCCGGGGCGTTGACGATGTCCGAGGAGACGATCGGGTCCTCGGTGTAGTCGAGGAGGCCCTTGAGCTCGCCCTCGGCGGCCTTCTGGAAGGCGGCGTTGACCTCTTCCTTGGTGACCTCGCGGCTGAGCTCGACCACGAGGTCGGTGACGGAGCCGGTCGGGACCGGGACGCGCATGGCGATGCCGTCCAGCTTGCCCTTGAGCTGCGGCAGGACCAGGGCGGTGGCCTTGGCGGCACCGGTGGTGGTCGGGATGATGTTCTCGGCGGCGGCGCGGGCGCGACGCAGGTCCTTGTGCGGGAAGTCCAGGATGCGCTGGTCGTTGGTGTACGCGTGCACCGTGGTCATCAGACCCTTGACGATGCCGAAGTTCTCGTCCAGGACCTTCGCCATCGGGGCCACGCAGTTGGTGGTGCAGGAGGCGTTCGAGATGACGTGGTGGTTCGCCGCGTCGTACTTGTCCTGGTTGACGCCCATCACGATGGTGATGTCCTCGTCCTTGGCCGGAGCCGAGATGAGGACCTTCTTGGCGCCGCCGGCCAGGTGCTTGGCGGCGTCCTCGCGCTTGGTGAAGATGCCGGTCGACTCGATGACGATGTCGACGCCCAGCTCGCCCCAGGGGATGTCGGCCGGGTTGCGCTCGGACAGCACCTTGATGGTGTGGCCGTCGACGGTGATCGTGTCGGCGGTGTGGGAGACCTCCTGCTTGAGGCGACCCAGGATCGTGTCGTACTTGAGCAGGTGGGCCGTGGTGGCCGTGTCACCCAGGTCGTTGACAGCCACAACCTCGATGTCCGCACCCTGCTCCAGCAGTGCGCGGAAGTAGTTACGACCGATGCGGCCGAAGCCGTTGATGCCTACGCGGATCGTCACGAACCGATCTCCTCGTTGGTACGCCGGCCATGCGAGCCGGCGAGCTCTGTTTGGGATGTCCCCGACCACCACCGACCCTACCTCTCTGAGGGCCCCTCGGTGACATCGAGATGGCGCATACATGGGCAGGTGTTTCGTACCTGTCAGTAGAGGTACGGACCGTCTCGGATCGGCAATGGATTCACCCGTTTTTGCTATCTAATGTCGCCCCTTGTTGACGTCGATGTCACTCGTTCGTGAGCGGGTTGGCTCACCTGTTACCTACCCCGATTCCGCACCGTTGATGGGTGCTCCGCTCACCTGTGGTAAAGGGGTCGTGAATCGACGGTTTTGGGCGGCCGGTGTTTCGGTGGCGCGACACGGATCGCTTCTTTTTTTTCTGCGGGTGGCTCGATTTTTTTTTGGCAGCCCGGCATTTTCGGGATCGCGAGAAGGACTATCCGGACGCGGATACACGAAAGCCGGTGCCGAGCCCCCTCAGGTGGGGGCCGGCACCGGCGTGTCGGCGTGGGACCGGTCAGCCGACCAGGTTGTCCGCCAGTTCCTCCGTCAGGTTGGCCTCCGTGCCCGGGATGCCCAGATCGGAGGCGCGCTTGTCGGCCATGGCCAGCAGCCGGCGGATCCGGCCCGCCACCGCGTCCTTCGTCAGCGGCGGGTCGGCGAGCGCGCCCAGCTCCTCCAGCGAGGCCTGCTTGTGCTCCATGCGCAGCCGCCCGGCCGCGGCGAGGTGTTCGGGCACCTCCTCACCGAGGATCTCCAGTGCGCGCTGCACCCGCGCCCCGGCGGCCACCGCCGCACGGGCCGAGCGCCGCAGGTTGGCGTCGTCGAAGTTGGCGAGCCGGTTGGCCGTGGCCCGCACCTCGCGGCGCATCCGGCGTTCCTCCCAGGCCAGCACCGACTCGTGCGCGCCGAGCCGGGTCAGCAGCGCGCCGATCGCGTCGCCGTCCCGGACGACCACCCGGTCCACGCCACGCACCTCGCGGGCCTTGGCGGCGATCGACAGCCGACGGGCGGCGCCGACCAGCGCCAGCGCGGCCTCCGGACCCGGGCAGGTCACCTCCAGGGAGGAGGAACGGCCGGGCTCGGTCAGCGAGCCGTGCGCGAGGAACGCCCCGCGCCAGGCCGCCTCCGCGTCGCACGTGGCCCCGGAGACCACCTGCGGGGGCAGTCCGCGGATCGGCCGGCCCCGGCCGTCGACCAGGCCCGTCTGCCGGGCGAGCTGGTCCCCGCCCGCGACGACCCGGACGACGTAGCGCGAGCCTCGGCGCAGTCCGCCGGGCGCCATCACGATCAGCTCGGAACTGTGCCCGAAGATCTCCAGGATGTCCCGCTTGAGGCGGCGGGCCGCCATCGCCGTGTCCAGCTCCGCCTCGATCACGATGCGCCCGCTCACCAGGTGCAGGCCGCCGGCGAACCGCAGGATGGCGGAGACCTCCGCCTTCCTGCAGCAGGTCCGGGTGACGGGGAGCCGGGAGATCTCGTCCTTCACCGCTGCCGTCATCGCCATGGGCCGATCCTTCCATGCATCCGAAAAATACGGTCGTACGCGGCGGCCAACAGCTCCGGGTCGTGCCGGGGTGTTCCGTCGGTCCGGGCCACCGGGGCCAGCTCGACCGCGGCTCCCAGCCGCTTGGCGGCCTCGGTGAGCGAGTCGCGGTCGGGCACGGCGGCCTCGTCGGCCAGCACCACGTCCAGGGCGAGTTTAGGGGCGTGTCGCCCCAAAACCTCCAAATGACGCTGCGGGGAGAAGCCGTCTGTTTCCCCCGGCTGCGGGGCGAGGTTCAGGGACAGGACCTTGCGCGCCTTGGTCTCGGTGAGGGCGTCCAGCAGTTCGGGCACCAGCAGGTGCGGGATCACCGAGGAGAACCAGGAGCCGGGACCGAGTACCACCCAGTCCGCGTCCAGGACCGCCGCGAGGGCCTCCGGGACGGCCGGCGGGTCGTTCGGCACCAGGTGCACGGACTGCACCTCGCCCGGCGTCAGCGCCACGGTCGCCTGCCCGCGCACCGTGTCCACGTCCTCCGGGTGCTCCGGATCGTGGCCCTTGACCAGGGCCTGGAGTTCCAGCGGCACGGCGGACATGGGCAGCACCCGCCCGTGCGCGCCGAGCAGCTTGCCGACCAGGTCCAGGGCCTGGACATGGTCGCCGAGCTGCTCCCACAGGGCGACGATCAGAAGGTTGCCGACCGCGTGGTCGTGCAGGTCGCCCTGGGAGTGGAAGCGGTGCTGGATGACACGGGCCCAGGTCTGGCCCCAGTCGTCGTCCCCGCACAGCGCGGCCAGCGCCTTGCGCAGATCGCCGGGCGGCAGCACGCCCAGCTCGTCGCGCAGCCGTCCGCTGGAGCCACCGTCGTCGGCCACCGTGACGACCGCGGTGAGATCGCCGGTGATCCGGCGCAGCGCGGCGAGCGAGGCCGACAGGCCCATGCCGCCGCCGAGCGCGACCACCTTGGGCTGCGCCCCCCGGCGGCGGGGCCGGCCCCCGCGGGCCTCGGCCGGGCGGCCGGCGCGCGTCACGGCGGAGCGGCCGGAACGCCCCTCCGGCACCATCCGGCGCAGCCTGCCCAGCCGCGGTGTACGTTCCGTCATTCCCGTCCCATGTCCCGGTGTACGACCACCGTCTCCACGCCCTCGGCCGCGAGGCGCGCGGCGAGCTTCTCCGACATCGCGACCGAACGGTGCTTGCCCCCGGTGCAGCCGATCGCGATGGTCACGTAGCGCTTGCCCTCGCGCCGGTAGCCGGCCGCGACGAGCCGCAGCAGCTCCGCGTAGCGGTCCAGGAACTCCTTGGCGCCGGGCTGGTTGAAGACATAGGCGGCGACCTCCTCGTTCAGGCCCGTGAAGGGGCGCAGCTCCGGGACCCAGTGCGGGTTGGGCAGGAACCGCATGTCCGCGACGAGATCGGCGTCGACCGGGAGGCCGTACTTGAAGCCGAAGGACATCACGGTGGCCCGCAGCTCGGGCTCCTCCTCGCCGGCGAACTGGGCGTCCATCTTGGCGCGCAGCTCGTGCACGTTCAGGCTGGAGGTGTCGATCACCAGGTCGGCGTCGCCGCGCAGTTCGCGCAGCAGTTCCCGCTCGGCGGCGATGCCGTCCACGATGCGGCCGTCGCCCTGGAGGGGGTGCGGGCGGCGCACCGACTCGAAGCGGCGCACCAGGGCCTCGTCCGAGGACTCCAGGAAGACGATCCGCCGGGTGACGTGCTTGGCCTCCAGGTCCGCCAGGGACTCGCGCAGGTTGTCGAAGAAGCGCCGGCCGCGGACGTCCACGACCACCGCGATCCGCGCCACGTTCCCCTGGGAACGGGCGCCCAGCTCCACCATGGTGGGGATGAGCGCGGGCGGCAGGTTGTCCACGACGAACCAGCCGAGGTCCTCCAGACACTTCGCGGCCGTCGAGCGGCCCGCTCCGGACATGCCGGAGATGATCACCAGCTCGGGGATCGCCGCTTCGGGGACCCCGGGTGCCTCGCTGCCCGAACTCACCTGTGCTCCGTTGTCGTCGCCCGTGTCCTGGCCGGCCTGGCCGGTCTCCTGGCCGGTGGGCGGCAGGGCGTGCTCGCCCGGGTCGGCATGCGCCTGATCTCGGCGCTGTGCGGGCTGTGCGTCGTGCTCGGTCATGTCTCCTGCCCCCGTCGTTCGTCCGGGGGGCCCGCGGTCGCGGGCACCCCCGAGGAACCCGCCGTCGTCTCGGGTTCCTCGTCTTCCATGATCTCTCCGGTCGCCGTGTTCACGGCGGGTGCGGCCGGGGCCGCCTGGGCGAGGGCCGCGGCGATGGTCTCGGCCGTCTTCCGGCCTATCCCGGGCACCTCCTGGATCTGCTCGATTGTGGCGGACCGCAGCCGCTTCACCGAGCCGAAATGCTTGATGAGCGCCTGTTTCCTGGTCTCGCCGAGGCCGGGGACGTCGTCCAGGGGGCCGGCGCGGAAGCGCTTGGCGCGCTTGGTGCGCTGGTAGGTGATGGCGAACCGGTGGGCCTCGTCCCGGACGCGCTGGAGCAGATACAGGCCCTCGCTGGTGCGGGGCAGCACCACGGGGTCGTCCTCGCCGGGCAGCCAGACCTCTTCGAGTCGCTTGGCCAGGCCGCACACCGCGATGTCGTCGATGCCCAGTTCGTCCAGCGCCCGCCGGGCCGCCGCGACCTGCGGCTGTCCGCCGTCGACCACGACCAGCTGGGGCGGATAGGCGAACTTCCGGGGACGTCCGTCGTCGTCCTTGAGGGCGCCGTCGACAGGGGTGGCGATGGGGCCGCCGAGCGCGCTGGGGGTGAGGGCGGCGGGGCCCATGGTGGGGAGGGGGCCGGATTCCCTGGCGGCGGAGGCGCCGGTCAGCGTGTCGGCGGAGGCGCCGGTCACCGTGTCGGCGGGAGCGGTGGATTCGGTGGCGGTGCCCGTGGGCGTGGCTCCGGTGTCGGCAGGCGCGGCCTCGGGGTCCGCGGACAGGGCCCCGGCGTCGGCAGACACGGCCCCGGTGTCCGCCGGCACGGCCCCACCGTCGGTGCCCGGCTCCTCGCCGTCGGCCCACTCGCCGGTCCGCTCCTTCTCCGCGAGGTACCGCTTGAAGCGGCGGCTGATCACCTCGTGCATGGAGCGGACGTCGTCCTGGCCGGCGAAGCCCTTGATCTGGAAGCGGCGGTACTCGCTCTTGCGCTGGAGGCCGTCCTCGAAGACGACCATGGAGGCCACCACGTCGTCCCCCTGGAGGTGCGAGATGTCGTAGCACTCGATGCGCAGCGGGGCGCTGTCCAGGTCGAGGGCGTCGGCGATCTCCTCCAGGGCGCGCGAACGGGTCGTGAGGTCGGAGGCGCGCTTGGTCTTGTGCAGGGCGAGCGCCTGCTGGGCGTTGCGCTGCACGGTCTCCATGAGCGCCTTCTTGTCGCCGCGCTGCGGGATGCGCAAGGACACGTACGACCCGCGGCGGCCGGTCAGCCACTCCTGGACCGGCTCGACCGGCTCGGGCAGGGCCGGGACCAGGACCTCCTTGGGCACCGCGTCCCCGGTCTCCTCGCCGTACAGCTGTTGCAGGGCGTGCTCGACCAGCGCGCCGGTGGTGATCTCCTCGACCTTGTCGGTCACCCAGCCGCGCTGGCCGCGCACCCGGCCGCCGCGCACGTGGAAGATCTGCACGGCCGCCTCCAGCTCGTCCTCGGCGACAGCGATGAGGTCGGCGTCGGTCGCGTCGGCGAGCACGACCGCGCTCTTCTCCATGGCCTTCTTCAGGGCCCCGATGTCGTCGCGCAGCCGGGCCGCCCGTTCGTACTCCATCTCCTCCGCCGCCTCCATCATCCGCTTCTCCAGGCGGCGGAGGTAGGTGCCGGTGCGGCCGGCCATGAAGTCGCAGAACTCGTCGGCCAGGTCCCGGTGGTCCTCGGGGCTGATCCGGCCGACGCAGGGGGCGGAGCACTTGCCGATGTAGCCGAGCAGGCAGGGGCGGCCGGTGCGGGCGGCGTTCTTGAACACGCCCGCCGAGCACGTGCGCACCGGGAAGACCCGCAGCAGCAGGTCGACGGTGTCCCGGATGGCCCACGCGTGTCCGTACGGCCCGAAGTACCGCACGCCCTTCTTCTTGTGACCGCGCATCACCTGGACGCGCGGGAACTCCTCGTTCATCGTCACCGCGAGGTACGGGTAGCTCTTGTCGTCGCGGTACTTGACGTTGAACCGGGGGTCGAACTCCTTGATCCAGGAGTACTCCAGCTGCAGCGCCTCGACCTCCGTGGACACCACGGTCCACTCCACGGACGCGGCGGTGGTCACCATCGTCCGGGTGCGCGGGTGCAGGTTCGCCAGGTCCTGGAAGTAGTTCGCCAGGCGCTGGCGCAGGCTTTTCGCCTTTCCGACGTAGATCACCCGGCGGTGCTCGTCACGGAACCTGTACACCCCGGGAGTGTCCGGGATCTCACCCGGCCTGGGGCGGTAGCTGGAGGGATCGGCCATGTCTCACACCCTACTGGCGAGCGCCGACACCACGTCGGGCCTGTGGACGACCCCGGCCACGTAGATCGTCGAACGGCACTCGCACGGACCGGTGCGGGCCCGGCCCGCCGCTGCCGGCCGACCGGTGAAGGGCACGGTCCGGCCAGTCGTACGGGACGGACGACCGCAAGGTGTTGTCGGGTTCTGGTCAACACGCTTCAATGCGGGGGAACTCGGGGCCGGCACGCGCAGGCAGGGGCGCGGCGCGCGCAGCCACACGTCGTCGACGACGCCACGGGGGTGGCCCCGCACACCCGCGCAGACGGTCTGACCAGCCGTAGTGACACCGACAGAAAGGCCCCTCGGCATGCGGCATGCCCTA
The DNA here is from genome assembly GCF_053598955.1 of Streptomyces sp. NPDC001056. NCBI lineage: Bacteria > Bacillati > Actinomycetota > Actinomycetes > Kitasatosporales > Streptomycetaceae > Streptomyces > Streptomyces sp. NPDC001056. Next base: position 10,425 of record NZ_JBSFLI010000011.1, read on the forward strand.
GAGCACCAGGACCTCCCCACCGGGGAACTGGACACGGCCCTGCGGGGCGGCCCCTTCCACGTGGCGCTGCGCGCCGCGATCGCCGCGCGCGGCCTGCCGCTCCAGCGCGTCCAGCACCATCTGTCACGCCACGGTGTCAAAGTCGGTGTGACCAGTCTGAGTTACTGGCAGCAGGGCGCCCGCCGCCCCCAGCGCCCGGAGTCGCTGCGCGCGGTCCGCGCCCTGGAGGAGATCCTCCGACTGCCGGACGAGTCCCTGATCCGGCTGCTCGCCGAGCCCGGCCGGCGCGGGGAGGCGGACTCCTCGGCGGGGCGCTCGTACCGCTCCCTGGTCGAGGGCTCGGCCGTGCTGGACCGCCTCCGGGCCGGGCTGGGCCGGCCGGCCGACAGCGGGCTGCACACGCTGGGCCACCACGAGTGCGTGCGGATCGGTGCCCGACGCGAGCTGGCGGCCCGCGAGGCCCATCACATCGTGCGCGCCCACCGCGACGGCGTCGACGGCTTCCTGGCCGTCCACCAGGGCGAGCCCGGCGGCGCCCCGCACGAGACGAGGGTGCGGGGCCTGGAGAACTGCCGCACCGGCCGCGTCCGCCGGGACCGGGAGACCGGGGTGCTGGTGGCCGAACTGCTCTTCGACACCCGGCTGCGCGTCGGCGACACCTTCCTCTTCCGGTACGCCGTCGAGGAGGGCACGGCCGAGGCCGCCCACGCGTATCTGCACCGGTTCGAGGTGCCCGGCGGCCAGTACGCGCTCCAGGTGCGCTTCGACCCGGCCGCGCTGCCCGTGCGCTGCCGACGCCTCACCCAGCACTCCCCCGCGGCCCCCCGCAGCGCCCGGCAGGAACTGTCCGCCACCGGGCCGCACCACTGCGTCCACCTGGTCGAGCCCCGCATCCGGCCGGGCGTCGTGGGCATCGCCTGGGACTGGCCCGAGTGAACGGGCCGTGCCCCCACCGGTCGACCCGGCCGGAGAAGCGGGGCCGCGCCGGTCGGGAATCAGGCCGCCGGGCCCGCGACGATCCTGCCGTTCTCCGTCTTCACCGACAGCTGCGTCAGCGGCACGGTGGCGGGCGACTGGACCACCTTGCCGGTCACGGCGTCGAACTCGCTGCCGTGGCAGGGGCAGATCAGGGTCGTGCCCTGGAGCTTGTTGATCGGGCAGCCGGCGTGCGTGCACACCGTGCTGTAGGCCTTCAGCGCGCCGCTCCGGTCCCGGCTGACCACCACATTGTGGTCCTTGTAGAGCTTGGCAGCGCCCTTGGCGACCTCGCTCTCGGCGCCGAGGTCCACCGGCGCGGTCGGGCTGGCGGCGGTCGCGTTGTTCGCCGGTGCGGAGCACGCGGCCAGGCCGAGCCCGGCGACCGGGACCACGGCGGCCCCTCGAAGGACGGTACGACGGCTCGCGGAAGAACGCTCGGGCATCTCGAACTCCACTGGTCAAGGGGTGTACGGGGCGACGATACCGGGGCAGAAGGCCCGGCCCGGGGGCGGGGTGCGGTGCTACGAGGGGTGGGGTGCGGCACCTGCGACGGCGGGCGGTCAAAGGCATCCGGTGCGGCGGGATCGAGCGCGTAAACGCTTGCGCAAGCGTTTACGCGGGGGCGGCCGATGGGGTAGCTTCCCGGCCGAAGGCGCCCGTCCGGTGGGCGGCGGGGAGGGGAACACGATGGCCACCATGGCGGACGTGGCGCGGAGCGCCGGAGTCTCCGTGGCGACCGTCTCCCACGTCCTCAACGGCACCCGCCCGGTGTCGCCCGGCACCCGGCAGGCCGTCCTGGACGCCGTGGACGCCCTCGGCTACACGCCGAACACCCTGGCCCGCTCCCTGGTGACCGCCCGCACCCGCTCCATCGGGCTCGCGGTGTCGGCGATCAGCAACCCGTACTTCACCGAGATCCTCCAGGGCATCGAGGCCGCCGCGCTGGAGGCCGGCTACGGCCTGCTCCTGGCCGACCCGCACGACGACCCCCTGCACGAGCGCAAGGTCGTACAGCTCCTCCACGAGCGCCGGGTGGACGGCGTGATCGCCGCACCGTCCGCGCAGCCGGGCGAACTGGTCGGCTACCTCGGCCGTCACGCCGTACCGACCGTGTTCCTGGACCGGATGATCGACCCGCCCGGGGCCGGTGACACCGCTCCTGCCGAGGGCGTCCCGCGCTTCGACCAGGTCGGTGCGGAGAATGCCGCGCCGACGGCCCGTCTCGTCGCCCATCTCGCCGGGCTGGGGCACCGCAGGATCGGTATGGTCGCGGGTCTGCCGGGGCTCAGCACGACCCGTGAGCGCGTCGCGGGCTATCGGGACGGCCTCGCCGCCGCGGGCTTGGCGCACGACGAGCGTCTCCTGGTGTCCGGCAACTCCGAGTCCGCCGGCGCCGAGCGGGCCACCGCCGCCCTGCTCGCCCTGCCCGAGCCGCCCACCGCGCTCGTCACCGCCAACAACGCGATGACCCTCGGCGCCCTGCGCGCCCTGCACCGACACGGCCTGTCCGTGCCCGGGGACATCGCCCTGTGCTGTTTCGACGACTTCCCCTGGGCCGACCTCTTCTCGCCCCGGCTCACCGCCTTCGCCCAGCCCAGCAGGGAACTGGGTGCCCAGGCCGTACGACTGCTCCTCGAACGCCTGGCCGAGCCGGACCGACCGCCCCGGACCGTGCGCCTGCCCTGCGCGTTCGTCCACCGCACGTCCTGCGGCTGCCCGGAGCAACCCGAGCGGCCCGAAGCAGCCGCGCGCACCGTCTCGCCCGTCCTGTCCGAGTCCCCGCCCGAGCTGCTTTCCGAGAAGGGAACCGCCTCGTGATCGTCGTCGCCGGTGAGGCACTGATCGACCTGGTACCGCAGGGCCCCGGCGCCCTCGCGGCCCTGAAGCCGGCGCCCGGCGGCGGCCCGTACAACACCGCCCTGGCACTCGGCCGGCTCGGCTCCCCCACCGCCTTCTGCTCCCGGACGTCGTACGACGCCTTCGGCGAGGCGCTGCTCGACGGGCTGCGGCGGGCCGGGGTCGAGGTCTCGGGCGTACAACGCGGGCCGGAGCCGACGACCCTCGCGGCGGCCACGATCGACGGCGGCGGCTCTGCGTCGTACTCCTTCTATGTCGACGGCACCGCGGACCGTCTCTTCACCGCGCCCGCCTCGCTCCCCGCGGGCACCCGCGCGGTGTCCTTCGGCACCCTCTCGCTCGTCCTGGAACCGGGGGCGAGCGCCTATGAGGAGCTGATGCGCAGGGCGGCCGGGCAGGGGCTGTTCACGGCGCTCGACCCCAATATCCGGGCGGGGCTGATCCCGGACGCGGACGCCTACCGGAAGCGTTTCGCGGGCTGGCTGCCCTCGGTGACGCTGCTGAAGGTGTCCGCGGAGGACGCGGCCTGGCTGGGCGGGACGCCGCGCGAGTGGCTGGCCGAGGGGCCGTCGGCCGCGGTGGTGACCCGGGGCGGTGAGGGCCTGACCGTGTACACCCGGGACGGCGGGGAGTGCTCGGTGCCCGGGGAGAAGGTCGATGTCGTGGACACCATCGGCGCCGGTGACACGGTGAACGCGGCACTGCTGCACGGTCTGTCCGTCCTGGACGCGCTGTCGCGAGAGGCGCTGGCCGCCCTCGGGACGGAGGGCTGGGCGCGGCTGTTGCGCTTCGCGGCGCGCGCGGCGGCGATCACCTGTTCACGGGCGGGGGCGGAGCCGCCGTACGCGAACGAGCTCGGCGGGCTGTGAGCTGTCCGCGTTCTCTCTGCTCTTGTCAAGGAGCGGGTGGCTACGGGTGGAACGAGCGGCGCCCGCGGGAAGTTCCCGCGGGCGCCGCTCTTTTGATCCGACGTCAGGTCTCGGACCGATCGCCCTGACGGGCTCCGGATCGGGTGTCAGTCCTTGCCGGCCCGCGTCGTCTCCTTCGCGGGCGTCGCCTTCTTCGTGGCCGCCTTCCTCGTGGCCGTCTTCTTCGCGGCCGCGGCGGCCTTCTCGGTCGCCGTGTCGTCGGCCCTGGCCGTCACCGTCTTCTTCGCCGCCGTCCTGGCCGCCGCCGTCTTCCTGGCGCGCGGCGCCTTCACGGTCTCCGCGTCGCTGACGCGGTCGGCGCCGAGGATCTCGCGCAGGAACTTGCCGGTATGGCTGGCCGGTACCGCGGCGACCTCCTCGGGCGTGCCCTCGGCGACCACCAGGCCGCCGCCGGCGCCGCCTTCCGGGCCCATGTCGACGAGCCAGTCGGCGGTCTTGATCACGTCGAGGTTGTGCTCGATGACGATGACCGTGTTGCCCTTGTCGACCAGGCCGCCGAGCACCTTCAGCAGCTTGCTGATGTCCTCGAAGTGCAGACCGGTGGTCGGTTCGTCCAGCACGTAGACCGTGCGCCCGGTGGAGCGCTTCTGCAGTTCGCTGGCGAGCTTGACGCGCTGCGCCTCGCCGCCGGAGAGGGTGGTGGCGGACTGGCCGAGGCGGACGTAGCCGAGGCCCACGTCGTGCAGTGTCTTCAGATGGCGGGAGATCGCCGGGACCGCCTCGAAGAAGTGCATGGCCTCCTCGATCGGCATGTTCAGCACCTCGGCGATGGACTTGCCCTTGTAGTGGACCTCCAGGGTCTCCCGGTTGTACCGGGCGCCGTGGCAGACCTCGCACGGGACGTAGACGTCCGGGAGGAAGTTCATCTCGATCTTGATGGTGCCGTCGCCCGCGCAGTTCTCGCAGCGGCCGCCCTTGACGTTGAAGGAGAAGCGGCCGGGCAGGTAGCCGCGGACCTTGGCCTCGGTGGTCTCGGCGAACAGACGGCGGACGTGGTCGAAGACGCCGGTGTAGGTCGCCGGGTTGGACCGCGGGGTGCGGCCGATGGGCGACTGGTCGACGTGTACGACCTTGTCCACCAGGTCGTCGCCCGCCACGCGCGTGTGGCGGCCGGGGACGGCGCGCGCGCCGTTCAGCTCGCGTGCCAGGTGGGTGTACAGGATGTCGTTGACCAGGGTGGACTTGCCGGAGCCCGAGACGCCCGTGACGGCCGTGAACACGCCCAGCGGGAAGGACACGTCGATGTCCTGGAGGTTGTTCTCCCGGGCGCCGTGCACGGTGAGCCGGCGGGACGGGTCGTGGGGCCGCCGGACGTCCGGGAGCGGGATCGCCTTGCGCCCGGACAGGTAGGCACCGGTCTGCGACTCGGTGTTGGCGAGCAGTTCCTTCAGGGAGCCGCTGTGCACGACCTTGCCCCCGTGCTCACCGGCGCCGGGGCCGATGTCCACGATCCAGTCGGCGACCTTGATGGTGTCCTCGTCGTGCTCCACGACGATGAGCGTGTTGCCCATGTCGCGCAGCCGGACCAGGGTCTCGATCAGCCGGTGGTTGTCGCGCTGGTGCAGGCCGATGGACGGCTCGTCCAGCACGTACAGAACGCCGACCAGGCCGGAGCCGATCTGGGTGGCCAGGCGGATGCGCTGGGCCTCGCCGCCGGAGAGGGTGCCGGCCGCGCGGTTGAGCGAGAGGTAGTCCAGGCCGACGTCGACCAGGAAGCGCAGTCGCTCGTTGACCTCCTTCAGCACGCGTTCGGCGATCTTCTTGTCGCGGGCGTTCAGCTTCAGCTTGCCCAGGAACTCGGCGCAGTCGCTGATGGACATCGCCGAGACCTCGGCGATCGACTTCTCCATGATGGTGACGGCGAGGACGATCGGCTTGAGGCGGGTGCCCTCGCAGGAGGGGCAGGGCACCTCGCGCATGTAGCCCTCGAAGCGCTCGCGGCTGGCGTCGCTCTCGGCCTCGCTGTGCCGGCGCTTGACGAAGGGCACCGCGCCCTCGAAGGGCGTGGTGTAGACGCGCTCGCGGCCGTACCGGTTGCGGTAGCGCACCTCGATCTGGGTCTTGTGGCCGTTGAGCAGGGCCTTCTTGGCTCGCTGCGGCAGGCCGGCGAACGGGATGTCCGTACGGAAGCCGAGCGCGTCCGCGAGGGCGCCGATCAGGCGGCCGAAATAGTCCTTGGTGTGTCCGTGCGACCAGGGGTGGATGGCGCCTTCGTCCAGGGACTTGTCGGGGTCCGGGACGATCAGCTCGGGGTCGACCTCCATGCGGGTGCCGATGCCGGTGCACTCGGGGCAGGCGCCGAACGGCGAGTTGAACGAGAAGGAGCGCGGCTCCAGTTCCTCGAAGGACAGGTCGTCGTACGGGCAGTACAGGTGCTCCGAGTACATGCGCTCGCGCTCGGGATCGCCCTCGGGGAGGTCCACGAAGTCGAGCACGACCATGCCGCCGGACAGGCCGAGGGCGGTCTCGACGGAGTCGGTGAGGCGGCGCTTGGCGGAGTCCTTCACCGTCAGGCGGTCCACGACCACCTCGATGGTGTGCTTCTCCTGCTTCTTCAGGGCCGGCGGCTCGGACAGCTGGATGGTCTCGCCGTCCACGCGTGCGCGGGAGTAGCCCTTGGTCTGAAGATCGGAGAAAAGGTCGACGAACTCGCCCTTGCGCTCGCGCACCAGCGGCGACAGCACCTGGAAGCGGCTCCCCTCCGGCAGCTCCAGGACCTTGTCCACGATGGCCTGCGGCGACTGGCGCGAGATCGGGCGGCGGCACTCGGGGCAGTGCGGCTTGCCGATGCGCGCGAAGAGCAGGCGCAGGTAGTCGTAGACCTCGGTGATGGTGCCGACGGTCGAGCGGGGGTTGCGCGAGGTCGACTTCTGGTCGATGGAGACCGCCGGGGACAGGCCCTCGATGAAGTCGACGTCGGGCTTGTCCATCTGGCCGAGGAACTGCCGGGCGTACGAGGACAGGGATTCCACGTAGCGCCGCTGGCCCTCGGCGAAGATCGTGTCGAAGGCCAGGGAGGACTTGCCCGACCCGGACAGGCCCGTGAAGACGATGAGCGAGTCACGAGGCAGGTCGAGCGAGACATTCTTCAAGTTGTGCTCGCGCGCGCCACGGACGATGAGACGGTCGGCCACGCCGGTCCGCACCTTTCTTGGGAGAAGTGACAGGGGCGGGGCCCCCGTGCTTCTTCAGACTAGGGGGAGCCACTGACAACGCCGGTCGGATTGCCCGGTTGCATAACAATCCCCGGCCTTCCAGCATGCCCGACGCCGCCTTCGACCATATAGCACGCGCATTCGATTTACGGACGAGCTTCGCCGACTTCACCCGAACGTGTGGCACGGCTAGGGTCGGGCCCATGATTGATCACGCTCATGACCTGGCCTGTGTACATGGCGCGACCGAACGGCTGCTCCACGCGGTCGCACGACTGGACAACGCCTCACTCGCCGAGCCGTCACGGCTTCCCGGCTGGAGCCGCGGCCATGTCCTCGCCCACCTCGCCCGCAACGCGGACGCGCTCGTGAACGCCCTTGAGGGCCGTCCCATGTACACGAGCGCCGAGGCGCGGGACGCCGACATCGAGAACGGAGCCGCACGCTCCCTGGACGTCCAGCTCGCCGACCTGCGGGAGACCGCGGACCGGTTCCGGGCGACGGGGGACGCGCCCGCGGACTGGACGCGCACGGTGGAACTGCGCAACGGGGTCACCGACGACGCGGCCGGGGTGCTGTTGCGCCGGTGGGCCGAGGTGGAGCTGCACCATGTGGACCTCGGGATCGGGTACGACCTGGAGGACCTCCCGGCGGAGTTCCTGGAGCGGGAGACCGACTTCCTGATCCGGCGCTTCTCCGGCAACGCCGACGTCCCCGCGACCCGCGTCACGGACGGCACGCACACGTGGACCACCGGAAGGGCCGCGGCCGAACCCGAGGTCACCGTCTCCGGAACACCTGCCGATCTGGTCGGCTGGCTCGCCGGCCGCCGCGACGGCTCCGCCCTGACGACGGACGGCGACGTACTGCCGAAGCTGCCGCCGCTGTAGGTTTCGGGCGCTCGGCGCGACGAAGCGGGTGCCGGTGCCGGGCGAAGGGCTCCTGACGGAGGTGCTCGCCGTCGTCACCGCACCCGCGTCGGGCACGGCTTCCGCAGGGCGGGCGGTCGGCGGAGGGGCTCCTCCGGCCCGCTGCTCCGCCGAGACGGCACACGGCTCACCGCCGTCCGGTGAGGACGGTGTGGCGGAGGTGCTGCACAGCGAGTGAGGCGCGGCGGTCGCGGCTCGGACCGGATGTGTCAGCGGGGCGTCGCTTCCCTCGCGAACGGAATAGGCTGATCACCATGACGTACACGGGCGAGGTCAAGGTCGGCGGACCGGCGGATGTGCATGAGCTCAAGGACCTGATGATCACGAAGATCGCGGTCGGGCCGATGGACAACAACGCCTATCTGCTGCGGTGCCGGGCCACCGACGAGCAGCTCCTGATCGACGCCGCGAACGAGCCGCGGACACTCCTGGGGATGATCGGTGACGACGGCATCGCGTCCGTCGTCACCACCCACCGGCACGGCGACCACTGGCAGGGACTCGCCGAGGTCGTGGCCGCGACCGGCGCGCGCACGTACGCCGGCCGCGAGGACGCTCCCGGCATCCCGGTGGCCACCGAGGTGCTCGTGGACGACGGCGACGTCATCCGGGTGGGTCAGGTGGAACTCACCGCGCGCCACCTCGTCGGGCACACCCCGGGCTCCATCGCGCTGGTCTACGACGACCCGCACGGCCATCCGCACGTCTTCACCGGCGACTGCCTCTTCCCGGGCGGTCCTGGTCGGACAACACGTCCGGAAGAGTTCGACTCCCTGATGGGCGGCCTGGAGACCAAGCTGTTCGACGTCCTGCCGGACGAGACCTGGATCTACCCCGGCCACGGCAACGACACCACACTCGGCGAGGAGCGGCCCCATCTCGCGGAGTGGCGCGCACGAGGCTGGTAACCGCGCCCCGCTTCGGCAGGAAACGGGGCGGTCGCCGACCGCGCCGGCTTGAGCAGATGGCGCGCCCTGGACTCCTCCGCCGGTGTGCAGGCCGGAGCCCCGGCGAATGGGCCCCCACGCTGCATGTGAGGGACACCACACTCGAAACCCGCACAACCTCCCACCCCTTCTGAAGGTCTGGGTGGCGGCGGAAGACGGCGTCTTCCCGCCGCCACCCAGACCGAAGGAAGGCATGAACCGAGCCACTCGTGCGTCCGTCCTCGCCGCGACCACCGTTCTCGCGACGACCGGAACCCTGCTCACGTGCACGTCCGCCGCCAAAGCCGCCACGGCGACCGTGACCTGTAAGTCGCCCGTCTTCAAACGGCAGTTCTACGCGAACACGACCTTCTCCGGCACTCCGAAGAAGACGGACTGCGATTCGAAGATCGATCAGGACTGGGGCACCGGCGCCCCCGCCGCCGGGTTGCCCGGCGACTACTTCGGCGTGCGCTGGACGGTCACCCGGGACTTCGGCTCCGGCGGCCCGTTCTCGATCCCCGTCGCGACCCGCGACGGCCTGCGCGTCTACCTCGACGGCACGCGCAAGGTCGACATCTGGAAGAACGTCTCGACGACCCAGACGAAGACCGTCAACATCACCGTCCCGTCCGGGACGCACACCCTCCGCTTCGACTTCGTCAACTGGACGGGCGCCGCGAACGTCAAGGCGGACTACCTGCCCCGCACGTCCGCCACCGTCGACACGGTCAAGCCCCTCGTGCCCACCGGCACCTCCCTCACGTACGACTCCTCGTACCGGGCCGGCTTCAGCTGGACGGCCGACAAGGAGATGGACCTCGCGGGCTACCGCGTGTACCGCCGGCTCCAGGGCACCTCGTACGGCACCAAGCCGCTGGCCACGACGGCCTCCACCTCGTACACGGACACCACGCTGCCGAGGAACGGCGCGGTCTACTACTACGAGGTCCGCGCCTACGACAAGGCGGGCAACGAGTCCGCGGGTACGGCGGACAAGTCCGTCACCACCGTCGACGAGAGCGCTCCCGCGGCGCCGAAGGGGGTCGAGTACGCCTGGAAGCCCGACTACTCCGAGAAGGTCCGCCTCTCCTGGTACGGGAACACCGAGGCGGACCTCGCCGGGTACAACGTGTACCGCTCCACCACCGGCCGGCCGGTCGCGCTCACCGCGGCGAACCGGCTGAACGGCGACAAGCCGCTCAGCGGCGCCTGGTACGAGCAGCCGCTGCCGCAGACCGGGGACACGTACTACTACGTCGTCACGGCGGTCGACACGCACGGCAACGAGTCGGCGGCTTCCGGCACGGCGGAGTTCTACACGCGGGACAGGACGGGACCCGTGAACACCGCGTACAACGCGACGGCGGTCGAGGACGAGCGCGGGGTCACGCTGACCTGGGACAAGTCGGAGGCCACCAGCGAGGACTTCGCCGGGTACACGGTCGTGCGCTACGACAAGCCGCGTACGGAGAGCGGGCGCACGGTCGTGGAGGTCGCCAAGGGCATCCAGGGCACCTCCTTCACGGAGGCGGCCCCGCCGCCGGGCGCCACGTACTACTACTCGGTCGTGGCTGTGGACGGCGCGGGGAACGGGGGCACCCCCTCTGTCGAGATGCCGGTCGCCGTCGCAGGAAACGGCACCCCGCCGCCCCCCGTGACGGGTCTGACCGCCAACGCCCGGGAGAACGGCGTCTCGCTGAGCTGGGACGCCAGTGACGACCCCGGTCTCGACCACTACCGCATCATGCGGGGCACCCTCGTCGACGGCGAGTGGGTCTACAAGCCGCTCATCGACGCCTGGACCCTCAGGCCCGAGGAGTTCACGGAGACCCACCACCTCGACCGTACGGTCGCCGATGGCGAGCAGGTCCGCTACAGCGTCGTCGCCGTCGACCAGTACGGCAACCAGCTCACCCCCGAGACCGGCGCCTCCGTCCGGGACGTCACCGAGCTGGACCTGCGCCCCGGCGTCGACGCCGACCCGGCCGTGGGCGACAATCCGCTCGGCCACCTCAACGGCGACGTGTACGGCTCGGTCCGCTGGTGGCTGGGCAGCGACACGGGCGCCAACGGCAGCAAGGTGACCGGCTTCACCGTCTATCGCTGGAACCGGGGGACCCACGTCTTCGACAAGGTTGACGTCCAGACGCGTGGTGACAGCACCAGCTGGTCGTACGCGGACACCACCATGCCCAAGGGGACGACCACGTACTACCGCGTGACCGCCACCCTCGCCGACGGCACGGAGACGCCCGCCCGCGAGACGGCGATCGCCTCGGTGGACTAGCCAGAGGGCGACCTTACGGGCGAGGTCCCGGGGGTGGGTGCTCGGGTAGTCGGTGGTGGGGTCGGCCATGGCTGCCTCGCTGGTGGGCATGGGTGGGCCCGGGAGCCGGCCCTTCTCGCAACGGGCACGACGGCCGCGCTCGGGTGGTCACCGCCGCCGTGGTGTCGGGGACGGGCGGCGTGCCGGTGGTGTGACACTCGCGCGGCAGCTGGAGGGCGGCGTACAGGGCGGAGCCGGCCGCGGGCCCATGAGCCGCGACCGCGCGGCTGGAGGCGCCAGCAGCGGAGGCACGGGTGCCCGAAGACGTGGGGGTCGGCGCGCGGCGCCTCAGCGTGTGGTGCTCCGCCGGTCAGGTACGGGCGGGCCATGCGGTGTGACCAGGACGGCCACGGCAATCCGTCCCTTGCGCCAGGACTGGTCCGGCCGAGGCCCGGCGTCGGGGCATGGTGGTCACCAGCAAGCGGATGGTGCAGGGCCGACCGGCTGCGGGAATGGGCGGACAGCGGGGACCATGCCATACGACATGTGCAGGCAGAGCGAGCGCAAGGAGGAAGCGTGAGTGCTGGGGCCAGGATGCCGTTACACGTCGACATCAAGTTCGTGTGGAGGCATCCGGACGGGTGGCTCAGCGACCATCCGCCGCGGACCGGGGACGGCGAGCGCGTCCCGGTCACCGTAGTCGCCTTCCGGATGGGACACGGTGATCTGGGCGGCCAACTGGCGAGCTGTGCCGGCCAAGAAGGCTTGTCGACAAGCCTAGGAGTCAGCAATTACTCCGCGGGTTCTGGTGTCGACTACTCGACGCTCATCGGGACGACGGTCACGATGCTTGGGGCGGCCGGGGGCATCGGCGGGGTTGCTGCTGTGCTCAAGGTGTTCTTCGAGCGCAACAGCGGCAAGAAAGTCACCTTCGGCCAGGACGGTGAAGTTCTGGGCGTCGAAGGACTGAGCGCCGACGAGATCGTCCGCCTTCTTGAAACGCTCCGCGACCAGCGCGTGGAAGAAGAGAACGCGAGAAGCATCGCGCAGGAGCAGAACGTTCCAGGGACGGTGGCGGACACTGTGCCCGACTCGACAGCCGAGGCCGGCCCCTGACCGAGACACGAAGGAAGACGGGCACGGCGTTCGTCGCGTCAACCCAGAAGTCCGCGGCGGTATCGGGAAGGCCGGCGGACGCCGGGGACGGCGGACGCGTCTCGGCCCGCTCGGGGGCCTGTACGGCGACGCCGGGGCCCCGCCGCGGGCCACGCGTTCACGCGGCCGCAACACCCGCTCCCACTATGCGGACAAAGCTGGTCGTGACCTCGACAAAGGGCGAGTTCGCTGCCACTCTCCCGCCATGCCCCTCGCCCCTCGCACAGTGCGCCGCGCGGTAGCGGCCGCCACCCTCGCCCTGCTCGCCACCGCTGTCGGCTGTGCCCCGCAGCCGGAGGCGAAGTCGTCGGCCACCGCGCCCGGTTCGGCCGGCACGAGCTGCGCCAAGGGCAAGCTGGCCACCAAGACGTCCGGGAAGCTGACCATCGCGACGGACGAACCCGCCTACGAGCCGTGGTTCAAGGACGACAGGCCCGCAAGCGGCAAGGGCTTCGAATCGGCCGTCGCCTACGCCGTGGCCGAGCAGCTCGGGTACGACAAGGACGCGGTGGTCTGGCAGAGCGTGCCCTTCAACAAGGCGTTCGCGCCCGGCGTGAAGACCTTCGACTTCGACATCAACCAGGTTTCGATCAGCGCCGAACGCAAAAAGGCCGTCGACTTCTCCTCCGGCTACTACGACGTGCGTCAGGCCGTCATCGCGCTCAAGGGCGGGAAGGCGGCCGAGGCGACGAGCATCGCCGACCTGCGCGACCTCAAACTGGGCGCCCAGGTGGGCACCACGAGCCTCGACTACATCACCGACGTGGTGAGACCGAAGCAGGACCCCGCCGTCTACGCGAAGAACGACCAGGCCAAGTCCGCCCTGAAGAACGGCCAGGTCGACGCCATCGTCACCGACCTGCCGACCGCCTTCTACATCACCTCGGCCGAGGTGACGAACGCGAAGATCGTCGGACAGTTCGAGAACCAGGGCGGTACTCCTGAGCAGTTCGGCCTCGTGCTCGACAAGGGCAGCACGCTGACCCCGTGCGTGAGCGGCGCCGTCGACGCCCTGCGCAAGGACGGCACGCTGGCACGCCTGGACCGGCAGTGGCTGTCCGAAGCCGTCGGTGCCCCGGTACTCAAGTGACCGTCACCAAGGGCGAGTCCGCCCGGGAAGGGGCCGACGACGAGGACGGCATCCCCGGCGACGATTATGTGCCCTCCGAGCGGCGTCTTGCGCGCGAGCGCCACAAGCGGGCGCGGGCCCGTCGCGCCACGGCCGTCGCGGCACTGTCCACCCTGGTCACCGCCGCCCTGCTCTACCTGGTCGTGGTCGAGGCACCGGGCTGGCCGCGCACCAAGGAGACGTTCTTCAGCGCCCGGTACGCGCGCGAGGCGCTGCCCAAGGTCCTCGAAGGACTGTGGCTGAACGTCCGCCTGCTGGCGGTCTGCGGCGTCGCCGTCCTGGTCCTCGGCATGCTGATCGCCGTCGCGCGGACCCTGCGCGGCCCGGTGTTCTTCCCGCTGCGTGTCCTGGCTGCGGCGTACACCGACTTCTTCCGCGGGCTGCCGCTGATCATCAATCTGATGATCGTGGTCCTGGGCGTGCCCGCGCTGCGGCTGCAGGGCGTGACGGTCGATCCGGTGCTGCTCGGCGGTACGGCGCTGACACTGACGTACTCCGCGTACGTCGCCGAGGTGTTCCGGGCCGGCATCGAGTCCGTCCACCCCTCGCAGCGCGCGGCGGCCCGCTCGCTGGGCCTGACCAACCGCCAGGCCCTGCGCTACGTGGTGCTGCCCCAGGCGGTGCGCCGGCAGGTGCCGCCGCTGCTCAACGACCTGGTTTCGCTGCAGAAGGACACCGGTCTGGTGTCGATCGGGGGCGCGGTGGACGCCGTGCGGGCGGCCGACATCATCGTGGGCCGCAGCCTGAACTACACGCCGTACATCGTGGCGGGCCTCGTGTTCGTGGCGCTGACCATTCCGATGACCCGCCTCACGGACTGGGTGACGGCCCGGCTGGACCGGCGGCGGGAACAGGGGGGACCCCTATGAGCGACACGCCCGTGCTGCGCATGGAGTCGGTGCGCAAGACCTTCGGCGGCTCGGTGGTGCTGCGGGACGTCGACCTGGAGGTCGCCCCGCACACGGTGACCGCGCTGATCGGCGCCTCCGGGTCCGGCAAGTCGACGCTGCTGCGGTGCGCCAACCTCCTGGAGGAGATCGACGACGGCGCGATCTGGCTGGACGGTGAGGAGGTCACCGATCCCCGGGCCGACCAGGACGCGGTACGGCGCCGGATCGGCGTGGTCTTCCAGGCGTACAACCTCTTCCCGCACATGACCGTGCTGGACAACATCACGCTCGCCCCGCGCCGGGTGCACGGCGTCTCCCGCGCGGAGGCCGAGGAGCGGGCCAGGGGGCTGCTGGAGCGCCTCGGGCTCGCCGGCAAGGCGGACGCCTACCCGGACCGGCTCAGCGGCGGCCAGCAGCAGCGGGTGGCGATCGTACGGGCCCTCGCCGTACGGCCCCGGCTGCTGCTCCTGGACGAGATCACGGCCGCGCTCGACCCCGAGCTGGTGGGCGAGGTACTGGAGGTGGTCCGGGGTCTGAAGGACGAGGGCATGACCATGGTGCTGGCCACCCATGAGATGGGCTTCGCGCGGGACGTCGCCGACCAGGTGTGCTTCCTGGACGGCGGGGTCGTCCTCGAACGCGGCACCGCCGAGGAGGTGTTCGGCGATCCGCGGCAGGAACGCACCCGGCGCTTCCTGCGGCGGATCGTCGAAGCCGGCCGTCTGTAGGGCCACTTGCAGGGACCCTGCAGGGCTGTCTGCGCGCCGCGCGGGCTACGCGTCGGCCTGTGCCGCGCCCAGCAGCGCCACGACGCGCTCGACGCCGAACGCGTAGCCCTGCACACCGCAGCCCGCGATCACGCCGTCGGCGCGCAGGGAGACGTACGAGTGGTGCCGGAACGCCTCGCGCTGGTGGATGTTGGAGATGTGCACCTCAAGGACGGGCATGCCGTCGCAGGTGTTGAGCGCGTCCAGGATCGCCACCGACGTGTGGGAGTAGGCACCGGGGTTGATGACGATCCCGCAGTGGTTCAGCCGTGCCTCGTGGATCCAGTCGACCAGTTCGCCCTCGTGGTTGGACTGCCGGAGGTCGACCGTGCCGCCGTGCGCGGCCGCCGTCCTGGCACACAGCGCCTCGACGTCGGCAAGGGTCTCCCGGCCGTAGATCTCGGGCTGGCGCTGGCCCAGCAGGTTCAGGTTGGGCCCGTTGAGGATCATGATCGGGGCGTTGGCCAGGGTGCGGGGCACGGTTCCTCCGGTCGTTCAGGGCGGTGCGTCCACGAGCGCCGCTCGCACCCGGTCTATCACGGCCCCGGCGTGCGCCCCGGCCCCGTGTCCCGCTCGCCCCGGGCGCGCGCTGCGGTCAGCCGGTCACCTCCGCACGCCCCCGTAACCCGTGATCACGGTGGGTAGTTGACGCACCATGCACGACGTACGCGCTGTCACCAGCGTCTCTCTGCCGCGCCTCGCCGCCGCCTCCCTCGCCGGTACCGCGATCGAGTTCTACGACTTCTTCGCCTACGGGACCGCGGCTGCGCTGGTCCTGGGACCGCTGTTCTTCCCCTCGTTCTCGTCGGTCGCCGGGACGCTGGCGGCGTTCGCGACGTTCGGCGTGGGTTTCGTGGCCCGGCCGCTGGGCTCGGTGCTGTTCGGCCACCTCGGGGACCGGCGTGGGCGGCGGCCGGTGCTGGTCGCCTCGCTGCTGCTCACCGGCGCCTCGACGGTCGCGGTGGGCTGTGTGCCCTCCTACGCCTCGATCGGCGTGGCCGCACCCGTGCTGCTGCTGGTGCTGCGGTTCCTCCAGGGCCTCGGACTCGGCGGCGAGTGGGGCGGGGCCGTACTGCTGACCGTCGAGCACGCGCCCGCCGGGCGGCGCGCCCTGTGGTCGAGTTTTCCCCAGGTGGGTCCAGCGATCGGCTTCGTGCTCGCCAACGGGGTGATGCTGGCGCTGTCGGCCGGGCTGTCCGACACGCAGTTCGCGCAGTGGGGCTGGCGGGTGCCGTTCTGGGCGGCGGCCGCACCCGCGCTGGCGGGTCTGTGGCTGCGCGCCTCCCTCGCGGAGAGCCCCCACTTCCTGGAGATCGACGACCACGCGCGCGTGCCCTTCACGGAGGTCGTACGGCACCACGGGCGGCTGGTGCTGCTGATCGCGGGAGGGCTGTCCGTCGGGTACGCGGTGTTCTACGCGGTCACCACCTGGTCGCTGTCGTTCGCGACCGACCGGCTCGGGGTGAGCCGTACGGTCATGCTGACCTGTGTCATGGCCGCGGTGGTCGTGCAGGCCCCGCTCATCCCCGCCGCGGCACTGCTCGGCGACCGCTACGGGCGCCGACCGCTGTGCATGACCGGATGCGCGGCCTGCGCGCTGTGGATGCTGCCCATGGTCTCGCTGCTGGCGACCGGCGAGCCGCTGCTGATGTTCCTCGCCATCCTTGGCGCGCTGCTCGCCTTCGTCACCATGTTCGCGGTGATCTCCGCCTATCTGCCGGAGCTGTTCGAGGCCCGGGTGCGCTGCACGGGCGCCGCGGTGGGATACAACCTCGGAGGGGTCCTCGGCGGCGCGCTCACCCCGATCGTGGCCACGACGCTCGCGCAGGGCGGCGGGCGCGTCCCCTGGGGCGTGGGCGGTTATCTGACCGGCATGGCACTGCTCAGCCTGGGGTGCTTCGCACTGCTGCCGGAGACGCGTCCAGCACCCGTGGCCGCGGTGGAGCCGGCCACCGGCTGACCTAGGGGCTGATCGCCAGTTCCAGATAGGCCGCGAACAGCACGAGATGGACACCGCCCTGCAAGGGCGTGGCCCGCCCCGGCACCACGGTCAGGGAGGCGACCACCACGGTCAGCGCGAGCAGCAGCATATAGACGGGGTCCAGGCCGAGGACGAGCGGTCCCGGCAGCCAGAGGGAGGCGAGCGCGACGGCCGGGATGGTCAGTCCGATGCTGGCCATCGCCGAGCCGAGCGCGAGGTTGAGGCTGGTCTGCACGCGGTCCCGGCGCGCGGCGCGCAGCCCGGCGATGGTCTCGGGGAGCAGCACGAGCAGGGCGATGATCACACCGACGACGGCCTGGCGCAGGCCCACCGCCGCCACGCCCGCCTCGATCGCGGGTGACACGCCCTTGGCCAGGCCGACCACGCCGACCAGCGCCAGACCGAGCATGCCGAGGCTGATCAGCGCGATACGCCTGGAGGGAGGGCTGGCGTGGTCCTCGCGGCTGATGACCTCGCCCTGCCGGGTGACGGGCAGGAAGTAGTCCCGGTGCCGCACCGTCTGGGTGGTCACGAACAGGCCGTAGAGGATCAGCGAGGACAGCGCCGCGAACGTCAACTGGAACGCGGAGAACTGCGGTCCGGGCTTGCTGGTGGTGAAGGTCGGCAGCACCAGGCTCAGCGTGGCCAGCGTCGCCACCGTCGCGAGGGCGGCGCCGGAGCCCTCGGGGTTGAAGACCGCGGTGCCGTGCCGCAGCGAGGCGACGAGCAGGCAGATGCCGAGGATGCCGTTGCAGGCGATCATCACGGCCGCGAAGACGGTGTCCCTGGCCAGGGTGGAGCTCTTGTCGCCGCCGTCGGCCATCAGCGTGACGATCAGTGCCACCTCGATGATCGTGACGGCGATGGCCAGCACCAGGGAGCCGAAGGGCTCGCCCACGCGGTGGGCGACCACCTCGGCATGGTGCACCGCCGCGAGCACGGACCCGGCGAGCACCACCGTCACCAGGGCGATGACCGGGCCGGGCATGGCCCGGTGCCAGGTGAGGATCAGCAGGACGATCGCGAGCACCGGCACGGGGATCGTCCATCGCCGGGCGAGCGATCGCAGCCAAGTGATCATGCCGCGATCGTCCCAGAATGCCAGATGGTTCGCATTCCGTTCGTTTCGGATACTTCCGTCCCTTTCTCCGCGGGCCCCGGCGCCGACCGGGCCGGGCCCCGCGTGTCCGATCGTCTCCGCCGGAGGCTCCGCCGCGAGCAGCGGAGCCTCCGCAGACGACGGCTCTTGACGAGCCATGGGATCAGGCGTCCACGGGGTCCTTCTCGGCGCCCTCGGCGTCGACCTCCGCCCTGACCGCCTGCTTCCTGGAGGCCATGAGGCTGGTGACCGTGGTGACGACCAGGACCGCGCAAATCACGCCGAGCGACACGGGGATGCTGATCTCCGGGGCCGGGACGCCCGACTCGTGCAGTGCGTGCAGCACCAGCTTCACGCCGATGAAGCCGAGGATGACCGACAGGCCGTACGAGAGGTGGACCAGCTTCTTCAGCAGGCCGCCGAGGAGGAAGTAGAGCTGGCGCAGGCCCATCAGCGCGAAGGCGTTGGCGGTGAAGACGATGTACGGGTCCTGGGTCAGGCCGAAGATCGCGGGGATCGAGTCCAGGGCGAACAGGATGTCGGTGGTGCCGATGGCGAGCATCACGACCAGCATGGGGGTCATGATCCGCTTGCCGTTCTGCCGGATCCACAGCTTGGTGCCGTGGTACCGGTCGGCCACGCCGAACCTGCGCTCCGCGGCCTTCAGCAGCCTGCTCTCCTCGAACTCCTCCTCGTCCCGGTCGTCGCCGCGAGCCTCCTGGACGAGCTTCCAGGCGGTCCATATCAGGAAGGCGCCGAAGAGGTAGAACACCCAGGAGAAGCTGGCGACGATGGCGGTTCCGGCGGCGATGAACACCGATCGCAGCACCAGGGCTATGAGGACGCCGACGAGCAGGACGCGCCGTTGGTACAGGGCGGGGACCGCGAACTTCGCCATGATCAGCACGAAGACGAAGAGGTTGTCGACGCTCAGCGACTTCTCGGTGATGTATCCCGCGAAGAACTCGCCGGCCGGCTGTCCGCCGCCGAGGGCGAGGAGGCCGAGGCCGAAGAGCCCGGCCAGGACGATCCAGACGACGGTCCAGACGCCCGCTTCTCTGATCGACACCTCATGGGGCTTGCGCCCGACGAGGAAGTCGATTCCGATCAGGGCGGCCAGGCCCACGACGGTCAGGACCCACAGGGTCATCGAGACTTCCACGGCAACCTCCGGCATCAAGGAACGGCAAGCACATACGCGTTGTCATGCCGGAGGTCTCTTCCACCCGCACGGGGGCCGACGCCCCGGGACCGGAACCGGTCCGTACTGACGGGTGCGCCGCAGTCAGGGAGTACTCCCCTCCGCCCGAAAGACGATACCCCAATCACCAAGTATTGGTAAAGAGAAACGCAAAGGAAAGTTCAAATCCCCAGGTCAACTCGCTTTACTTGTACTTGGTCCGGGCTGCGGCCACCTCGCCGAGCACCTGTTCCAGGATCCGGCCGCCGGTCGGCGGGAGCGCGGGCTCGTACGTCCAGGCATGGCCCACCCAGGGGTCGGCGACGTACTCGTCGGGAACGGGGGTGAGCCGCATCAGCGAGCGCCACAGCGGGTCCAGCAGCGGACCGTAGCCGACGGCGTCCGCACGGTCCGCCACCAGCAGAAGGTGGACACCGACAGCCGGACCCTCGTCCGCCAGGTAGCGCAGCCGGGTGACGGCCCGGTCGTCGAAGCCGTGCGGGAAGTCGTTGACGATCAGTAGTTGCTGAGCGGCCTCCACATCGTCCGGCAGCGCCCCTGCCGCGCCGCCGCGCACCGCCATCTGCATCAGGTCGACCCGCCGGGTGAGCCGCTCCAGCACCTGCGCGACGCCCGCCGCCCCGGTCGCGGGCGGCGCCGCGAGCACTCCGGCGCCGGTCAGTGGCCACAGCGCGCGGGCCCCCGCGCCGGCCGGATCGAGGACCCGCACGGCGAACTCCCCCGCCGGGTGGACGGCGAGCAGCCGCGCCGCGAGTGCCACCGCCGCCTCCATGGCCGACTGCCGAAGCGCGACCGTGTCCACGAAGGGCCCCTGGGTCATGGCCGTCGCTCCGCTGTCGATCCACAGACCGTGCTCCAGCGGCAGTCCGACCAGCAGGGGGATGCGCAACGGCAGGCTCTCGGGCAGGTGCAGATCGCCGAGGCGCAGCGCCGTCGGCGGCTCGGCGGGCACGCGGTAGCCGTGCCAGACGGGGTTGTCCCAGCGGGCGTAGGCGGGCGGGAGCGCGGGCTCGACCACCTCGGACTCCGCGATGAGCCGGGCGAGGTCGCGGTCGAGGACGGCGCGTGCCTGGTCGGCCAACCGGTCCCGGCGGGACCGGGCCGCCTCGCGCGCGGCCGCGTTCCCGCCGCCGAGCCGGGCCCGCGGGTCGGCGAGGGCCTGGTCGAGTTCCTTCTCCAGGCGGGCGTCGGCGAAGTCGACGGCGCTGCGGTACGCGGCCGTGGCACGCGCCAGGTCCTCGAACATGCCCCAGACCTGGTTGTAGAGCCGCTCCTCCATCGACCAGCCCACGGCGTCGCCCGCGACCGGCGGGGCGGGCTGCCCGTCGGCGGGCGGGGCGGCCGCGGCGCCGGTCGCGGGCGGAGCGGGCGGGGACGGTGCGGTGTGCCGGGGGCGACCGGGGTGGGTGTAGTCGACCGGGCTGCCGAGGGCGGGCGCGGCCCCGGGGGCCTCGGTGTCGTAGGGGTTCCGGCCCGCCTCGTGCGCGCGGTGTGCGTCGTGGTCGTTCGAGGCCGTGGGGCCAGGGCCGGGGATCGCAGCCCCCTGGACGACGGCGAATGCGTCGGCCCCGCGCAGCCCCTGGTCCGCGAGGAGGGCCGGGAGGCCGTCGGCGTACCCCTGGCCCATCGCGCGTATCTTCCAGGCGCCCTGTCTGCGGTACAGCTCCAGGGCGATCACGGCCGCCTCCGTGTCCAGGCCCGTGATGGTGTAACGGGCGAGTTCGGTGCCGTCGGGACCGTGCACCGTGGTGCGCGGGGCGGGGACGGCGCCGAAGCGCGACGGGCCTGTGCTTCCGGTGGGCAGGGCGAGGAAGACGTCGACACGGTGGACGGCCTCGGGCACGGCGGACAGGTCGACGGTCAGGCGGTGTCCGGCGGCGGCCTGCCGGGCGACCTCGACACCGGGGAGCGCGGGTGCGCCGGGGTGGACGACCCACTGGGGGCCGTGCACCGTGCCGTTCTCGTCACCGAGCGTGGCGCCGGCCAGGACCGGGACGCCGACCGAGATCCGGATCTCCAGCCTGACCTGGGACAGCGGGTGGTTCTGCCCCCGCACCAGCTCGGCCGTCATCCCCGTCGCCCCCGTGTCGTGTGGTCGTCTGCGCCCCGCCCGCCGACCCCGGCGTCTACAGGTGCGGCAGGATCGCCGGCATCAGGTCCTGGAAGGTGCGCCCGTTGGCGGGGGTGCCGAGGGCGGTCATCGTCCAGCCCGAGCCCGCGCGATGCACCTTGGCCATGATCTGGGCGGTGTACTCGCCGCCGCCGGCGAGCGTGTAGCGGGCGAGTTCCTGGCCGTTGGTCTCGTCCACCAGGCGGCAGAACGCGTTCTCCACCTCCTGGAAGGTCTGGCCGGTGAAGGAGTTCACGGTGAAGACGATCTGGTCGATGTGGACCGGGACGCGCTGGAGGTCCACGAGGATCGCCTCGTCGTCGCCGCCCTGGCCGACACCGCCCACCAGGTTGTCGCCGGTGTGGCGCACCGAGCCGTCGTCGCTCACCAGGTGACGGAAGAAGACGACGTCGACCGGCTGCTTCTCGGCGAAGAGCACCGCGGACGCGTCCAGGTCGATCTCCTTGGTGCGCGAGCCGAACAGGCCGCGCCGCTTCGCCGCCTGCCAGCCCAGTCCCATGCGGACCGCGGTGAGGGTGCCCCCGTCGTTCTTCTCCAGGCTGATGGCCTGACCCTTGGTCAAGTTGACGGACACGGCTGAATCCCCTCTCGAAGGTCCCCTGTTGCCGCACACCGCACGGCTGATCAGAACCCTACGCAGGGGCACCGACGCCGCCGCACCCCGGCCCGCGCTTTGTGTCGGTGTTGCAACACTCGGCGCATATGCCGAGGTCCGGCGGCATGTCCCGGGTCAGGCGAGGCCCGCCTCCCGCATCTGGCGCAGCTCCTTCTTCATCTCGGAGACCTCGTCGCGCAGCCGGGCCGCGATCTCGAACTGCAGCTCCGCGGCGGCGGCGCGCATCCGCTCGGTCATCTCCTCGATCTGCTCGGCGAGTTCGGCCGCCGGGCGGTCCGTGGGCACCGTGGCCGCGGCCTTGCCCTTCGCGGACTTGGCCGCCTTGCCGGCCCTGGCGCCCTTGGCCGCCTTGTCGCTCAGTGCCGGAACGGGGGCCTTGGCGCCCTTGCCGTCCTTCGACTTGCGGTAGCCGCTGCCGAGGAGTTGCTCGGTGTCGACCTCCTCACGGGCGATCTGCGCGACGATGTCGTTGATCTTCTTGCGCAGCGGCTGCGGGTCGATGCCGTTGGCCTTGTTGTAGGCGACCTGCTTCTCCCGACGGCGGTTGGTCTCGTCGATGGCCCGCTCCATGGCCGGGGTGATCTTGTCGGCGTACATGTGGACCTGGCCGGAGACATTGCGCGCCGCGCGGCCGATGGTCTGGATCAGCGAGGTGCCGGAGCGCAGGAAGCCCTCCTTGTCGGCGTCGAGGATCGCCACCAGGGAGACCTCGGGCAGGTCGAGGCCCTCACGCAGCAGGTTGATGCCGACCAGGACGTCGTACTCGCCGGCGCGCAGTTCGCGCAGCAGCTCCACCCGGCGCAGGGTGTCGACGTCGCTGTGCAGGTAGCGCACCTGGATGCCCAGTTCCAGGAAGTAGTCGGTGAGGTCCTCGGCCATCTTCTTGGTGAGCGTGGTGACCAGGACGCGCTCGTCCTTGTCGGTGCGCTTGCGGATCTCGTGCACCAGGTCGTCGATCTGGCCCTCGGTGGGCTTGACCACGACCTCGGGGTCGACGAGACCGGTCGGGCGGATGATCTGCTCCACGACGCCGTCGGAGCGCGACAGCTCGTAGGCGCCCGGGGTCGCGGACAGGTAGACGGTCTGCCCGATGCGCTCCTGGAACTCCTCCCACTTCAGGGGGCGGTTGTCCAGGGCGGAGGGCAGACGGAAGCCGTGCTCCACGAGGGTGCGCTTGCGGGAGGCGTCGCCCTCGTACATCGCGCCGATCTGCGGGACGGTGACGTGCGACTCGTCGATGACGAGCAGGAAGTCGTCCGGGAAGTAGTCGAGCAGGGTGTTGGGCGGGGAGCCGGGCGAGCGGCCGTCGAAGTGCATCGAGTAGTTCTCCACGCCCGAGCAGGTGCCGATCTGGCGGAGCATCTCGATGTCGTACGTGGTGCGCATGCGCAGCCGCTGGGCCTCCAGGAGCTTGCCCTGCTTCTCCAGCTCGGCCAGGCGCTCGCCCAGCTCCTTCTCGATGTCGTTGACGGCCCGCTCCATGCGTTCGGGGCCGGCGACGTAGTGGGAGGCCGGGAAGACGTACAGCTGCTGGTCTTCGCTGATGATCTCGCCGGTCAGCGGGTGGAGCGTGGACAGGGCCTCGATCTCGTCACCGAACATCTCGATGCGGACGGCGAGCTCCTCGTAGACCGGGAAGATCTCGATGGTGTCGCCGCGGACGCGGAAGGTGCCGCGGGTGAAGGCCAGGTCGTTGCGCGTGTACTGGATGTCGACGAAGCGGCGCAGCAGCTCGTCCCGGTCGATCTCGTCGCCGACTCTGAGGGGGACCATGCGGTCCACGTACTCCTGCGGGGTACCGAGGCCGTAGATGCAGGACACCGAGGCGACCACGACGACGTCACGACGGGTGAGCAGCGAGTTGGTCGCCGAGTGGCGCAGGCGCTCGACCTCCTCGTTGATCGAGGAGTCCTTCTCGATGTACGTGTCCGACTGCGGGACGTAGGCCTCGGGCTGGTAGTAGTCGTAGTACGAGACGAAGTATTCGACCGCGTTGTTCGGCAGGAGCTCGCGGAACTCGTTGGCCAGCTGGGCGGCCAGCGTCTTGTTCGGCGCCATCACGAGGGTGGGGCGCTGGAGCTTCTCGATCATCCACGCGGTGGTGGCGGACTTGCCGGTGCCGGTCGCGCCCAGCAGGACGACGTCCTTCTCGCCGGCCTTGATGCGCTTGGCCAGGTCGGCGATGGCCGTCGGCTGGTCGCCGCTGGGCTGGTAGGGACTGACGACCTCGATGGGCGCCACCGTGCGTTCGATGTGGGAAACGGGCCGCATGCCATCAACCGTACGACCCCCCACTGACAACGGGTCCCGGTCAGCGGTTCTGCGGGGTGCGGGGGCCCCGCCGCACGGGCCTCCGGTCGGGGTGGTGGTGCTGGTGGGGGTCGGTACGGGAGCCGGTGCGGGGGGCGAGGGCGGCCGGGACGCCCGGTGCGGGCAGGGCGACCGCCCGGCCGGGGTGGCGCAGGACCAGCATCGGGTCGAGGATCACCACGACGCCCGCGAGGACCAGGAGGACGAGCGGGCCGAGCAGCATGGGCACGAGGGCGGACGCGTCCGGTGTGTCGGCGCTCGTCTCGGCGGTGCCGTCGAGGTGGACGCTGAGCGCGGCCATGGCGGTGTAGTGCATGCCGCTGACCGCGAGGCCCATGAGGAGGCTCGCGCCCACGCTCGGCAGCAGGCCGCGGGCGCGTCCGGCGGCCCACAGGGCGGCGGTGGCGGCGGCGACCGCTACGGCGACGGAGACGACGACGGTGGGTGTGCTGTAGGCGAACCGTCCGTGGAACCGCATGCCTGCCATACCGAGGTAGTGCATCGAGGCGACGCCCAGCCCGGTGATGGTGCCGCCGGTGAAGAGCGGTCCCCCGGTGGCGCCCCGGTAGCCGACGATGAAGACTCCTATGCCGACCATGAGGACGGCGAGCCCGAGGCTCGCGTAGGTGATCGACTCGTCGTAGCGCACCGGTGTCCGCGCGATGCTGAAGCCCATCATCGCGACGAAGTGCATGGTCCAGGTGCCGCAGCCGAGCGCGGCGGTGCCGAGCGCCAGCCAGGCGGGCCGCCTTGAGTGCGTGACCAGCAAGGACCGGGTGATGCAGCGCAGCCCGAGGGCGCCGCCGAGGCAGGCCATCAGATAGGCCACCAACGGGGTGACGGCCCCGTAGCCGAAACCGTCGACCGTGCCCTGCATCCGCGGCTGCCCTTCGCCCTCTGTGTCCTGGAAACCCTGAAAGTCCGCGCCGTCCCAGCACCGCGTCGGGCGGCCGGGGGTGTCGCTGAGAGTATGACTGCCACCGGAATGGTCGAACGACTTTCCGGCAAAGAAACACGGCCTTGCCCCAGTTGTGGGCCACCGGTGAGCACCCGGACGCGTCTTACCGGGATATGTGGCCTCCATGCGGCCGCGTACCGTTGCCGCTCTGCTGTCAGTCTGGTGCTGTCGGTTTCCGTTCGACGCGAGGAGTACGCATGCACGCGCGCCTGGCCGCCGCTCTGGCCGCCGTGGTCCTGGCGGTCCTGTCCGCGGTGGCCCTGGTGAGCCTCACCTCCGACGCCAAGGCGGGCGTCCGGCCACCCCTGGTGATCGCCCACCGGGGCGCCCCCGCCCACGCTCCCGAGAACACGCTGCCCTCGATCGACGAGGCCGGGCGACTGGGCTCCACCTGGGTCGAGAACGACGTCCAGCGCACCAAGGACGGCGAACTGGTCGTCATCCACGACGACAGTCTGAAGCGCACCACCAACGCCGAGAAGGTCTTCCCCGGCCGGGCGCCGTGGAAGGTGAAGGACTTCACCGCCGCCGAGATCGCCCGGCTGGACGCGGGCAGCTGGTTCTCCCCCGCGTTCGCGGGCACGCGCGTGCCGACGCTGGAGCAGTACATGCGCCGCGTCGAGCACAACCACGAGAGCCTGCTCCTGGAGGTCAAGAACCCGGAGCTGTACCCGGGCATCGAGCAGCAGATCCTCAAGGTCCTCGGCAACGAGGGCTGGCTGGACCGCGGCCATCTGAAGCGGCTCGTCGTGCAGAGCTTCAGCGCGGACAGCGTGCGGACCGTCCACGAGCTGAAGCCCGCGCTGGCCACGGCCTACCTCGGCGCGCCCCCCGTCTCGCAGCTGAAGCGGTACGCGCGGTTCGCCGACCTGATCAATCCGTCGTACGGATCGCTCTCGAAGTCGTACGTGTCGGCGGTGCACGGCGTCCGCGGGCCGCACGGCCGGCCGCTCGGGGTGGACGTCTGGACGGTGGACGACAAGGCGACCGCCCGCAAGGTCGCCGGGTACGGCGTCGACGGGATCATCAGCAGCAAGGCGGACGTGGTGCGGGCGGCGCTGGACACGAAATGAGCCGGGCACCGGCCGGGTGACGGGCTGGATACGCGGGCCGAGACCGGGTCGGCGGGCGTTGTCGGTGGGAGGTCGTACGGTGGGCGCATGGACAGCCATGGGCAGGACGAGCAGCGGGTGGTGTGGGCCGTCGTCGAGACCGGCATCGGCCCGCTGATGCTGGCGGCGACCAGGAACGGACTGGTCAACGTGGTCTTCCACGCCACCGGGGCGGTGCGCGAGCGGGCGCTGGAGCGGCTTGCGGCCCGGTTCGGCGGCGCGCCCGTGGCGGATCCGCAGGCGCCGGTGCTGGCCGAGGCGATACGTCAGCTGCGGGCGTACTTCGCGGGCGAGCGCCAGGACTTCGAGCTGCCGCTGGACTGGTCGCTGATCTCCGGGTTCAACCGGCAGGTGCTGCGTGAGCTGGCCGCCGGTGTGCCGTACGGCAGCGTCGTGGGGTACGGCGATCTCGCCGGCCGGGTCGGGCAGCCCGGCGGGGCCCAGGCGGTCGGCGCGGCGATGGGCGCCAATCCGCTGCCGGTGGTCGTGCCGTGCCATCGGGTGGTCGAGCGTGACGGCGGGATCGGGGGTTTCGGGGGCGGACTGGAGACCAAGCGACAGCTGCTCGCGCTGGAAGGGGTGCTTCCCGAGCCGCTGTTCTGACTGGCCGCCCGTCCTATCCGGCCAGGGCCGGTCGCCGTTCGGCCAGGTACGGCCGTCTCGCACGCGGTGCCGGGCCCCTGGGCGTTTGGCCGTGGTCGGTGCCCGCCAGAGATACCGGCAGGGACCGGCGGACAGGAGGCGGGCACATGGTGCTGGTGGTGTCGGAAGAGGTCCGGGAGGCGATCGGGGCACGGCGGCCGGTGGTGGCCCTGGAGTCCACGATCATCGCCCATGGTCTGCCCCGCCCGCGCAATCTGCGGGTGGCCCTGGAGCTGGAGGAGGCGGTACGCGGCGAGGGCGCGGTGCCGGCGACCGTCGCGGTGCTCGACGGTCGCCCGCTGATCGGCCTGGACAAGGCGCAGCTGGAGCGGGTCGCCAATGACGGCGGCATCCGCAAACTGGGCCACCGCGACCTGCCGCTCGCCATGGCGGCGCGGGCGAGCGGGGCGACCACGGTGTCGGCGACCGCGCGGCTGGCCGCGCTCGCGGGCATCCGGGTCTTCGCCACCGGCGGGCTGGGCGGAGTGCACCGGGAGTGGACGGTGACCCAGGACGAGTCGGCCGACCTGGGGCTGCTGGCCCGGACCGGGATCACGGTGGTGTGCGCGGGCGTGAAGTCGATCCTGGACGTGCCGGCGACCCTGCAGCGCCTGGAGACGCTCGGTGTGGCGGTCGCCGGGTACGGCACCGACCGGTTCCCCGGCTTCTACCTCTCGGACTCGGGGCATCCGGTCGACTGGACGCTGCGCGGGCCCGAGGAGGTCGCGGAGGTGATGCGGGCCCAGGACGCGCTGGGCGCGGCGGACTCGGCGCTGATCGTCGCCAATCCGGTGCCGGAGGCGGAACAGCTCGACCCCGAGCTGCACGCGCGCGTGCTCGGCGAGGCGCTCGCCGCCTGTGCGGAGCAGGGTGTCACCGGTCAGGCGGTGACCCCGTTCCTGCTGGACTACCTCGTGCGGCACACGGACGGCGCGTCGCTGCGCGCCAACCTGGCGGCGGTGCGCGGCAATGTGCGGCTGGGGGCGCGGATCGCCACGGCGTGGGCGCGGGGGTGACCAGGGGCCGCAAGGAGGCGCTGCTGGTCGTCGGGGACGTGGTCACGGACGTGGTCGCCCGGCACCGGGGGCCGCTCGCGACCGGCACCGACACCGCCGCGGTGATCCGGATGCTGCCGGGCGGCGCGGGCGCCAACGTGGCCTGCTGGGCGGCCCATTCGGGCTGTCCGGACGTACGACTGCTCGGCCGGGTGGGCACGGACGCGGCGGAGTGGCACGAACGGGAGCTGGTCGCGGCCGGGGTACGGCCGCTGCTGGTGACCGACCCGCGGGCGGCGACCGGGACGGTGGTGTGCCTGGTCGACGCGGGCGCGGCGGCCGAACGCACGTTCCTCACGGACAGCGGGGCGTCGTTACGGCTGGAGCCCGCCGACTGGTCGGACGCGTTGCTGGACGGGGTCGCCTGGCTGCATCTGTCGGGTTATCTGCTGTTCAAGGAGTCGAGCCGGGCGCTCGCGGGGACCGCGCTCAGGGCCGCACGCGCGCGGGGCGTGCCGGTCAGCATGGATCCGGCGTCGGCCGGCTTTCTGGCGGAGCTGGGGGTCGAACAGTTCCTCGCCTTCGCCGAGGGGCTGGACGTGCTGCTGCCCAGCCGGGACGAGGCGTGTCTGCTGACGGGGCTGGCGGAACCGGTGGACGCGGCGGCCGAGTTGGGCCGTGTGGTCCCGCTGGTGGTGACCAAGGCGGGGACGGACGGGGCGCTGGTGACCCGTGCCGGGGACGCGCCGGTCAGGGTCCCCGCGGTGCCGGCGACCGCGCGGGACACCACGGGCGCCGGTGACGCCTTCACCGGCGCCTTCCTCGCCGCCCTCCTCGCGGGCGCGGACGCGGCGGAGGCGGCGGCGCGGGGCTGCTCGGCGGGCGCGCGGGCGGTGGGCCGGGTCGGCGGCCGGCCGCCGCACCGGGGCGGGGCGGGGCGGCCGAGGAGGGCGTCGGGCGGGGCGTGTGAGAAAGGTGGCGTGTGAGAAGGGTGTCGGGCGGGCTGGCACCGGTGGCGGCCGCGCGCGAGGATGACGCCTCACGGCGGGGTGTCACGCCGTGCCGAACAAGTCTCACGCCATGCCTCAGGTGTCACGCCATGCCTCAGGTGTCACGCCATGCCGCGGGTGCCATGCCGTGCCATGGGTGCCATGCCATGCCATGCCATGCCGCAGGTGTCACGCCTTGCGGCCCCACGCCGAGATCATCGGTGCCGTGGCCAGGTCCATGCCGCCGGCCTCGACGTTGGCCAGGTGCTGGTCGATCTCCTCGTCGGTGGCCAGGCCCGCGTCGAGGAGCCGGCCGCGGATCTGGCGGACCGTCGCGGCCTCCAGGGCGGTGCAGGCGGGCGAGGTCATGGGGAAGAAGCCGTCGGCCTCGACCTCGTGCAGTCCGGCCTCCCTGAGCAGGCGCGGCAGCCGGCGGCCGTAGGCGAGGTCGGCGCCCCGTTCGGCGAGCAGTCTGCGGAAGCCCTGGCGGAGCCGGTTGGCGAGCCGCTGTTCGGGGCCGTACTCGTCGGGGCAGGTCAGCGGCTGGAGAGCGGGGTCGGCGTCCTCGATCAGCAACCGGCCGCCGGGCTTCAGCGCCTGGATCATGGACCTCAACGCGCTTTCGCGGTCCGGGACATGGACGAGGACCAGACGGGCGTGGACCAGGTCGAAGCCCTCCCCCGGCGGCTCCTGGGCGCCCACGTCGTGGGTGTGGACCTCCACCGGCGGGTGGTCCACGGGAGCCAGCCGCGAGGTGTCGATGTCGGTGGCGACGACCTTGCCGTCCGGCCCCACCTTCCGCGCGAGCCAGGACACCAAGGAGGTGCCGCCGGCCCCGACCTCCCAGCAGTGCCAACCCGGCTCGACGCCGAGGGCCTCGATGTGCCGGAAGGTCGTGGGGTCGAACAGGCCGGCGAAGGCGTCGAAGCGCTCACCCGCCTCGCGCTGCCGGTTGTCCAGGAGGTACCCGTCGGATGGCGTCATACCGCGATCATCCCAGGTGACCGGCGGATGAGGCCGGTCGGCTCCTCCTGCCGGGGAGGGCACGGGCGGAGTTTTTCCACAGGCGGAAACAAAGCGGAACGCGGTATTCCCACAGGCTTGCCCGCGCTTTGCTCAGGACTGGCACACTTTCGGGCCAGGACGTGAAAGCGTCGCAGGGGGAGATGCACGCGAGGAGATCCGGATGTCCATGGCAGGGAATCTGCGGAAGGTCACGGAACTGGGCAGGGGCGGTGGTCTGCGCAAGGTCGCGCAGTTGGCCCGGCGGCGGCCGCGCGTGGACCTGAGTCATCCCGCACGCTCACCCCTGGGCTCCTCGGTGGTCAACTGCGTGACGTACCAGGACGGCATACGGGTGCCGCAGTGCACCGATCTGCTGGAAGCCGTGCGGATGGTCCGCAAGACCGGCGAGGGCTTCGTCTGGCTCGGGCTGCACGAGCCGACGAACCGTGAGTTCGCGGGCGTCGCCGAGCTGTTCGACCTGCACCCCCTCGCGGTGGAGGACGCGGTCGAGGCCCATCAGCGGCCGAAGCTGGAGCACTACGGGAACACCTTGTTCGCCGTGTTCAAGACGGTCTGCTACGTCGAGCACGAACAGCTGACGGCGACCAGCGAAGTGGTGAACACCGGCGAGATCATGGCTTTCGTCGGCGAGGACTTCGTGATCACGGTGCGGCACGGCAGGCACGGCTCGCTGGGGCCGCTGCGCGAAGAGCTGGAGGCGCACCCGCACCAGCTTTCCAGGGGGCCCGCGGCGGTGCTCCACGCTCTGGCGGACCATGTGGTCGACGGCTATCTCAGCGTGACGGACGCGGTGCAGGCCGACATCGACCAGGTGGAGACGGAGGTGTTCTCGGAAGGCGGTGCGCGGCTCGACCCGGGGCGCGTGTACCAGATGAAACGTGAACTGCTGGAGCTGAAAAGGGCCGTGATGCCGCTGGCCCGCCCCGTGGAGGACCTGGCCACCCGGCCTCTGCGGGTCGTCGCCCCCGAGATACAGACGTACTTCCGGGATGTGCTGGACCATCTGATCCGGGCCAAGGAGCAGATAGCCGCCTTCGACGAACTCCTCAACTCCATCCTCCAGGCGCACCTCGCGCAGGTGACCGTCGCGCAGAACGAGGACATGCGGAAGATCACGGCATGGGCGGCCGTGATCGCCGTACCGACGATGGTGTGCGGGGTGTACGGCATGAACTTCGACCACATGCCGGAGCTGCACTGGCGGTTCGGTTATCCGCTGGCCATGGGGTTGATGGCGGCGGCGTGCGTGGCGCTGTACCGGGGCTTCCGGCGCAACGGCTGGCTCTGACCGGCGCGCACCGGGACGGCGGGGCGGTGCCCTTGGTTCCGTGCGGGCGGTGCCGGTGGTCCTATGCGGGCGGCGCAGACGGTCCGGAGCGGACGTCGGTGGTCAGCCGCGCCAGGCGGGGTGGCGCGGATCGTCGGCGCGGACGAGGACGTCCGCCGTGCCGGCCGGGTCCGTCTCCGTCTCGTAGCGCTCGAAGGCGGGGAGCGTCCAGTGGTCGGGTTCGGGGGTACGGCGACGCAGGGCGGCCGGGGAGAGGAGGACGTGGACGGTCAGGTCGAACGGGAACCAGTGACGCAGCAGCAGGGGGCCGTGGAGCAGCAGGACGCCGCCGGGCGGGAGTTGGACATACGGACTGCGGGTGGCGCGGTCGGTGGCCGGGTCCCACAGGTCGGGCAGGACGCGCCCGCTGCCGCCGGGGTCGAGCGGGCCGAACACCTCACGCCACAGGGCACCGGTGTCGAGCCAGCCGCCGTAGTACGACTCCGCGTCGCGCCGTCCGTGTTCCAGGCGCAGCGAGGCGGGGCGCAGGAAGCCCTCGGCGTCGACGACCAGCGAGGGCCGGCCGCGCACTCGCAGCGCCTCTCCGACGCGCTCGGCCAGGTCCCCGGGGCGGGCGGCGGGGGCCCCGTCGAAGCCGACGCGCAGCCAGGCACCACCGTCGGCCGCCTCCAGTCCGGCCACCCGGTCGGCGAGCAGTCCGGCGAGCCGTTCCCAGGTGATCGCTTCGAGTCGCACGGTGCCATGATGCCGGGTGCGGCCGGGAAGAGGTGGCGTGGGGCCGGGGCGCGGGGGCTGGATGTGCGGTGGAGGCCCGATGGCGTGCGGGCCGAGAAGCCACCGGACTTCGACGCGTGATGTCGTGGGGCTGTCGAAGCCGGCGCGTCACGTGCGAGGGAAGCGGTGTCGGCCAGGAGCCCGGTCGCGCACGGCCGGCCGGACCGGACAGCAGGACCAGGGTGTGACCGTTCCGCCACTTTGGCGGGCCAGGGGGCGTCATGTGGTGACGCGCCGCAGCAGATGGTCGCAAAGGACTCCGGGATCGCCGGAGAGGACGCACAACCGGATGCCGTCGCTGTTGCGCACGACGCCCAGGGAAGGCCGCTCGTCCGGACTCGCCCCCGGCGGCGGGGAGTCCGCCTTCAGCACCACGGACCGCCCACCGTCGCCGACGCTCCAGCTGCCGCCGCCGGCGAACGTACCGTCCGAGGGGACCGTGAACACCTCCAGGGGCAGGGCGGTGGCCGTGAAGCGGTCGTCGCCGGTGAACCGGATCTGCCCGGCCGTGCCGTCCTCCGGTTTCCAGGTTCCGACGAGCGAAGCCGGCGAAGAGACCGCGGCGAATCGCACCTGTGCGTCGAGGCGGTCCCTCGCCCACCAGGAGATCCCCCCGGCTACTACCGCACCCACCACCGCGACCGCGGCCGGCCGCCGTCCCCACCGCACCGGCCCGCGTACCCCCACCGCCTGTCCCCTCAAGCCGTTCTTGATCAGGAAGCGCCCAGTCTGGCAGGAGACGGGATCACCCGCCACGGAGGCGAAAGGGAGACGTGGACGGGGACGGGGGCGGGGAAGGAAAGGAGTATGGGAATCCCCTCAACTCCCCATCCATCCGGCGGGCTTGTCGTCATCCAGCCTCTCAGGCACAAGCGCTGTTCCGCCTGTCGGCGTGGGCCGCTGTCGTTGCTGGTGTTCGAGGACGGCGCCCCGCGCTGCCTGGACTGCGCGGATCTCGGGCATCTGGTCCTTGTGCCGCGAGGTGATACGGCACTGACCCGCAGGTCGCGGGAGGAGAGCGCGTTGTCGGCGGTGGTGGTGCGCTTCAACCGGCGCAAGGGCCGTTACGAGCGGCAGGGCGTGCTCGTGGAGGAGGCGGCGCTGGCCCGCGCCGAGGCGCGGTGCCTGGCGGACGCGGAGGCACGGCGCCGACGGCGGGCACGGGACGCGCGGCGCAGGAGGGTGGAGGACGAGCGGTTCGCGGCGGCGTTCGCGGCGGAGATCCTGCGCCTGTTCCCGGGCTGCCCGGTGGAGCGGGCGCGGGCGACGGCGGCGCATGCCTCCGTGCGGGGCAGTGGTCGGGTGGGGCGCAGTGCGGCGGGGCGGGCGTTGTCCGAGGGTGCGGTGATCTCGGCGGTCGTGGCGGGCGTACGGCATGTGGACACGCCGTACGACCAGCTGCTGATGAACGGGGTGCCACGGTACGAGGCCCGGCGCCGGATCGCCCCGGCCGTGGAAGGCGTGCTGCGGGCGTGGCAGAGGGCTGGGGAGGGCGGGGGCTGAGGGCACGGGGGCGCCGCTCCCTCGGCCCCCGAGTACGAGCGGCGGCTCCGGCCCCGGCCCCGCCCCTGCCCCACGCACCGCCTCCACCCCCAGGCTCATCCCACCCCCTCCCCCGCCCACCCTGCGCCACCCCCCGCCCAGACGTATCGTGGCCGGAAGAGTGCCGATACGTGCCGCCTGGTGGCGTATGGCCCTGGGCGGTCGGCGCGGTGCCCGTAGGCGAGGAAGATGATCATGGCCGATCCCAAGGGGTTCATGACCACGCCGCGTCAGGAGTGGGCGCGGCGGCCCGTCGAGGAGCGGGTGCGGGACTGGGACGAGGTGTATGAGCCGGGCGCGCTGCTGCCGATCATCAGCAAGCAGGCGGACCGGTGCATGGACTGCGGGGTCCCCTTCTGCCATGACGCCTGCCCGCTGGGCAATCTCATCCCCGAGTGGAACGACCTGGTGGCCCGGAAGGACTGGCGGGCGGCCAGCGACCGCTTGCACGCGACGAACAACTTCCCGGAGTTCACCGGACGGTTGTGTCCGGCGCCGTGCGAGGCGGGGTGTGTGCTGGCGATCAACCAGCCGGCCGTCACCATCAAGAACGTCGAGTGCGCGATAGCCGACCGGGCGTGGGAAGAGGGGTTCGTACCGGCGCGCGTGCCGGAGCGGCTGTCCGGGAAGACGGTCGCCGTCATCGGCTCCGGGCCCACCGGGCTCGCGGCGGCACAGCAGCTGACCCGGGCCGGGCACACGGTCGCGGTGTACGAGAAGGACGACCGGATCGGGGGGCTGATGCGGTACGGCATCCCCTCGTTCAAGATGGAGAAGCGGCATCTGGATCGGCGGCTGGGGCAGATGCGGGCCGAGGGGACGAGGTTCCGCACGTCGACGGTGGTCGGGCGGGATGTCGACGCGGCGGAGTTGCATACGCGGTACGACGCGGTCGTGCTCGCCACGGGCGCCACGGCGTGGCGCGAACTCCAGGTGCCGGGACGGGAGTTGGACGGGATACACCAGGCGATGCGGTATCTGCCGCTGGCCAACCGGGTCGGCGAGGGGGATCTGGAGGTCTCGCCGTTGTCGGCGGCGGGGCGGCATGTGGTGATCGTCGGCGGTGGGGACACCGGGGCGGACTGTCTGGGGACGGCGGTGCGGGAGGGTGCGGCGTCCGTGACCCAGTTGGACATCTACGCGCAGCCGGGGGCGGAGCGCGACGAGTACGCGGAGCCGTGGCCGACGTACCCGAAGATCTACCGGTTGTCGCCCGCGCACGAGGAGGCGGGGCAGCTGCGCACGGCACCGGCGGCGGACGCGGACGCGCGGTTGTTCGCGGCGTCGACGCTGCGTTTCACCGGGGACGACGGCGGGCACGTGCGGGCGCTGGAGCTGGTGGAGGTGGACGAGCGGCGGCAGCCGGTGCCGGGCACCGGACGGACGATCCCCGCCGATCTGGTGCTGCTGGCGCTCGGGTTCTCCGGTCCGGACCGGGAGGACGGGCTGATCGACCAGCTGGGGCTGGCGCTCGACGCGCGCGGCACGATCGCACGCGACGACGGTTTCGCGACCAACGTCCCCGGGGTGTTCGCCGCCGGGGACGCGGCGCGCGGGCAGTCGTTGATCGTCTGGGCGATCGCGGAGGGGCGGGCCGTGGCGGCGGCCGTCGACCGGTATCTGACGGGCGGTACGCAGCTGCCCGCACCGATCTCGCCCGGGGACAAGCCGATGCGGGTGTGAGAGGGGGCGGCGCGGGGGCGGCGCCAACCCTGATGAACGCCGCCCCCGAGCCGTCCCGGGCGGTTACGGCTTGCGCGCCACCGCGCCGTACCCCGGGATCACCCCGTCGTCCTGACCCGGTACCGGTTCACCCAGTTCGGGGTGCCACTTGTGGACGATCTCGACACCGGGCTCGACCAGTTCGAGGCCGTCGAAGAAGCGGGTGAACTCCGCGCGGGAGCGCAGGGCGATGGTGATGCCCGCGCCCTTGAGCTTGTCGGTGGCGGTGACGGACTCCTCCGGAGTGAAGTCCGACGTGGCGTGGGTCATCATCAGGTAGCTGCCGGAGGGGAGTTCCGACAGCAGCCGGCGGACGAGCTCGTGGGCGCCGTCCGCGTCCGTGATGAAGTGCAGCAGGGCGATCATGGAGAGGGCGACCGGCTGCTTCAGGTCGAGGACCTCCCGGGCGCCGGCGATGATCGCGTCCGGGTCGCGCACATCGGCCTGGAGGTACTCGGTGGCACCCTGGGGCGTGCTGCGCAGCAGGGCCGCCGCGTGGGCCAGCACGATCGGGTCGTTGTCGCAGTAGACGACCCGGGCGTCGGGCGCGATCTCCTGGGCGACCTGGTGCAGGTTCGGCTCGGTCGGTATGCCGGTGCCGATGTCCAGGAACTGCCGTACGCCCTGCTGGGCCAGCCACCTGGTGGCGCGGTGCATGAAGGCGCGGTTGACC
This sequence comes from Streptomyces sp. NPDC001056, assembly GCF_053598955.1. Taxonomy (NCBI): domain Bacteria; kingdom Bacillati; phylum Actinomycetota; class Actinomycetes; order Kitasatosporales; family Streptomycetaceae; genus Streptomyces; species Streptomyces sp. NPDC001056. The sequence goes on from NZ_JBSFLI010000011.1 coordinate 46,468, forward strand.
CGGGCCATGACCGGCACCCGGGGTTCGAGGGCCAGCATCTGGCGGCCCATTTCCTCGTCGACGGGGTAGTTGTCCTTGCCCCCGAGGTACCAGTCGTACATCCGCGCGGGATGCGGTTTGCTGGTGTCGATCTCTACGGCCGTCGGGTCCTGCCCGCTCATGCGGCACTCCGTAAGCGTCTGTGGTGATGGATTGTCAAGTCTGGTTTCAAGCTGAGAAGTCGAGCAAGTAACAACACAAGCGACACGTGTCAGGAAAGCAGGAAGTCGGCCTCCCCCGCCTTGGCGCCTTCTATGAAGGCGGTCATCTCGTCCGTGGTGTAGATCAGGGCCGGCCCGTCGGGATCGGTGGACTGGCGTACGGCGATGCGGCCGTCGGCCAGTTTCATCGCCTCCAGGCAGTTGCCGCCGTTGCCGCCGCTCCAGGGCTTGTGCCAGCCCTCGCTGCCCAGCTCCCGTGCCGGCATGCCGTTGTAGACGCGGGCACGCGACTTGATGTGTTTCATTCACAGCTCCTTGCAAAGATCCCGGAGGATCTCTTTGGTGCGTTGCGCCGTGGCGGCCTGCGCCGCCATGCGGTCCATGACCTCAAGGTGGGTCGCCACCTCGGCGCGCGCGTCGAGGTAGACGGCGCCGGTCAGGTACTCGCTGTAGACCATGTCCGGCAGTTCTGACATGGCGAATCGGAACAGCACGAAGGGCCCGTACGTCCCCGGGTGCGGGCCGTTCTCGAACGGGGCGACCTGGAGCGTCACGTTCGGCAGGCTCGCGGCCTCGATGAGCCGCTCCAGCTGGGCGCGCATCACCTCGGGGCCGCCGACGGGGCGGCGCAGGGCGGTCTCGTCCATCACGACCCAGAACCGGGGCGCGTCAGGGCGGGTGAGCAGCTGCTGGCGCTGCATGCGCAGCGCGACATGGCGCTCGATGTCGTCCGGGCTGGTCTGGCCGATCGCCCCGGATCGGAGCACCCCGCGCGCGTAGTCCTCGGTCTGGAGCAGTCCGGGGACGAAGTGCGGCTCGTAGGAGCGGATGAGGCTCGCGGCGCCCTCCAGGCTGACGTACATGGAGAACCAGCCCGGCAGGATGTCGTGGAAACGCTGCCACCAGCCGGGACGGTTGGCCTCCTCGGCCAGTTGGACGAAGGCCTCGGCCTCGTCCTCCGGGACGCCGTAGGCCTTCAGCAGCAGCTGGAGGTACGGAATCTTGAGCCCGACCTCGGCCATCTCCATACGGCGGACGGTCGCGGGGGCGACGCGCAGTACCCGGGCCGCGTCCTCGCGCTTCAGTCCGGCGCGTTCCCGCAGGTCCAGCAGGCGTCGCCCGAGGACCACCTGACCCACCGTCGGCGCGGACCGCGGCTCGCTCACGCTCCCACCTCCACCGAAAGCCTTCACCGAAAGGAACCCTGACAGCCCTGCGGCGCCGTTCGAAGGCTCATCGGAAGACCGGGTCGGACCTCCGATGGACCCAATTGGCGCCGCTCGACGTGCTGTTGCGAGCAGTGTGCCACGGCGTCTGACCGAGTCACACCGCACTCTGCAATTTTCAGAGTGACCCTTGCCAAGTGTCCACGGCGGGGCGATAGTGGCAGGCGTGATTCCGTCCGCGCCCTTAGGAACAGACGCCGCCGCAGACCGCCCCGGTCGTGGCGCCACCGCGACGGTGCCCCCCATGGGTGGTACCGCCGTCGAGCGCCGGTTCCGCTTCGAGCTGGCCGCGCATCCGGGTTCCGTCTCCCGGGCGCGGCGCCTGGCGCATGCCCGGCTGACCGGCTGGTCGGTGTGCGCGGACACCTGTGACAGCGCGGCCCTGGTCGTGTCGGAGCTGGTCACCAACGCGATCGTGCACACCGCGAGCACACGGGTCGTGTGCGAGCTGCACGACCACGACGACCTGGTGCGCATCGCCGTGCGCGACGAGGGCTGTGCCCCCGGCGAGCCCCACCCCTCCCCGCAGCGCCCCGACGAGGAGCACGGGAGGGGGTTGCTCCTCGTCGAGGCCCTGTGCCGGTCCTGGGGCGCGCAGGAGTACGGCTCCGGGCTGCTGGTCTGGGCGGAGCTGGCCCGCCGCGGCGAGGCGGCCCCGGGATGCGCCGAGCCGCGCGACGACCTCGGCTGGGGTGCCGCCCGCCCCAAGCCGGACCGGCCGGACGGCACGGGCGACGGCGAACCGGTCGAGGACCATGGCATGGATCACGGCGTGACCTGCGACACGGGCGCCGACCGGCTCTGGGACACATTGGAGCAGCCCGCGCACCGGGTCCCGCCGCAACACCCTTCGTACGAGGCGACCGGCCGGCCCCCGCTCCGGGGTCCGGACCACCGGTGGCACGGGACGCAGGAGCGGCACGGCGTTCCGGAGTGCCGGCGTGCCCCCGAGCAGCACCTCGGCCGGGAGTGGTCGTGACCGGCGCGACGGGCCGGGGGCGGCACGACGCCCGGGGTTCCGGCAGGGGTCTCGACGTCCGTTCGGAGACCGCCGGGTCCGAGCGGGCGCTGGGGATGGACACCCTGGTGCGGTTGCAGCGCCGGCGACCGGCCACGGACCCGCTGCACCGGCTCCAGGTGCCGGACGGCATGACGGTACCGCTCGGTTGTGACGCCGTGGGCGTGCCCGGTCGGCTCGGGCCGCTCGTCGTGTCGCGGCTGCCGCGGCTGGGATGCGTGTACGCCGACGACGCGCACTGGTGGTGGATCGTCCCGTCGGACTCCGACTACGCGCTTCCTTGGCCGGCGCCCGCGCAGTACGCGCCCGGCGCCCTCGTCAAGGGTGCCGCCCGACTGGTCCACCGCCCCGGGGGCACGGTGCCGTACACCCCGCCGATCCCCCTCTACCTGGCCCTGTGCCGGGCGACGGGCACGACCCCGGACTGGTCGCGCACCATCACGGCGTAGAACCGGCCGCCACCGTGCGGGGTGTCACTCGGCCGCCTCACTCCCCCGCACGATCACCAGGAACGTGTCCGTCGCGAGGTCCATGACGACCTCGGCGGGCAGGCCCTCCAGGCGGCGCGCGTGCGCGAACTCCTCCGCGGGCCACGATCCGCGTGGGCCGCCGGCGGGAAAGCGCTCAAGCACCGTTCGCCCGTTCACCATCGCGCACCTCCAGAGAGCGTCGTCCTGCTAGGAGTCAACGCTCCGGAGGGGCCGAACGCCTCGCCCAGTGACCCGACCGGGACACAGCCGGCACAGGCATGGTGCAGATCGTGACGATTCGGTCACACGGTGACAGGGGGTGCGCTGTCCGCGTCAGAGGTCGTACTCGTCGTGCAGGCGGAGCCCCTCGCTGCCGACGGGGTGGCGGCCGAGGGCGGTCAGGTCGAGGAGGGCGGCGGTGCCGCCCAGTTCGCCGAGGTCCGCGTCGTACACCGAGTAGGTGTGGAAGACCCGATCGCGCTCGCGCAGGAAGCAGCTCAGGCCCGGCCGCTCGACCGGTGTCCCGCCGTCCCGCACGGTCGCCTCGAAGTCGTCGTTGAAGTCGCCCGGTGAAGAGGAGTACCAGGGCACCGCCCAGCCCATGCGCGCCTTGAACGGCAGGATGCGGGTGAACGGCGCCCGGGAGACGACGGCGAACGAGGTGTTCCGGGCGCGCAGGTGCGCGAGGTGGCCGACCTGGTCGAGGAAGGCGGCGCAGCAGGGGCAGCCGGTCTCCCACTCGGGGGCGAACATGAAGTGGTGGACGACGAGTTGGGAGCGTCCCTCGAAGAGATCGAGGAGGGTGGCCTTGCCGTCGCCGCCCTCGAAGAGGTACTCGGGGTCGACCTCGACCATGGGCAGCCGCCGCCGCTCGGCACCGAGGGCCTCACGCGCCCGTCCGACCGACTCCTCCCGGAGCCGCAACTCCTCGCGTGCGGCGCGCCACTGCTCGCGCGAGACGATCTCCGGTAGCGACATGGGCCCTCCTGTCCGACAGTCGGTTCGGGGTGATGACCGGTGCCGGACGCGGAACTCATCGCCGTGAGCGCGGATTTCTTCGGCGGGTTCACGAAGGCGCCGTTCACGAAGGCGGGGCCGTCGCGCCGGCGACGATCTCCTCGGCCCTGGTGACGGCCGCGACCAGGGCGTCGGGCGTGGCCCGCAGGCCGGCCGTCAGCGCGTCGAACTCCCGCAACCCGGCCCGCTCCAGCAGCCGTTTCTCGTTGGTGACCCACTCACCGCGGGCCGCGAGCACCGCGTGGGCCGCCTGGGTCGCGGCGGTGGCGAGGGCGCCCGCGGTCTCGGTGAGGCGGGCGTGGGGCGCGTGGTTGGCCTTGGCGTAGCCGAGGGTGGCGCGGGCGGTGCCGCCCCAGCGCTCGGCGGCGGTACGGCGCAGCCGCTCGGGGTAGCAGGCCGGACGGGGCGGTTCGCCGCGGAGCACCTGGTTGAGGGCGAGTTCGGCGACGATCAGATAGGTGGGGATGCCGGCGAGATGGAACAGCAGCGGCTCCACCCGGAACCGTCCCTGCTCCGCCTCGGCCAACTCGTGCTCCACGACGTCCAGATCGCGGTAGTGCACATCGACGCGCCGCCCCTCGACGGTCAGCCAGGCGCCGCCGTTGAAGACGCCGCCGCCCCAGCCGCCGATCTCGGAGACCTCGCCGGGCCAGCCGAGGGCGCGCAGGTCGGCCGGGTCGAAGGGGCCGCGGTAGTAGACGGCCAGGTCCCAGTCGCTGTCCGGGCGGTGGGTGCCCTGCGCCCGGGAGCCGCCGAGGGCCACCGCGCGGACCGTGGGGAGCGCGGCGAGCCGGTCGGCGGTGGCGGAGAGGAAGTCGGGGTCGGAGAGGTGCGGCATGGGACCAGCGTGCTTCATGGGCGGGGACGTCGGCTCCCGGTTTTCCTCGTGTCCGTTGCCGGGCCGGGAAATCGGGGTGCGCGCGCGTCGGGCGAGGGCGGATGATCGGAAGGTTGTCCGCTGACCGTCGTAGGAGCAGGTCCATGATCCAGCGTGTCACCGTCCCCGCCCTTTTCCCGCCGCCCGCCTATTCCCACGCCTCCGTCGTCGAGGCCGGCACGAAGCTCGCGTTCCTCGCCGGTGCCGTGCCTCTCGACGAGCGCGGCGAGATCGTCGGTGCGGGCGACCCCGTGCGCCAGGCCGAGCAGGTGATCGCCAATCTGCGCGCACAACTCCAGGCCGTGGGAAGCGATCTGGCGCATGTGCTCACCACGGAGGTGTACGTCGTGAGCGCCGAGCCGGCGACGCTGTCCGCGGTCTGGGAGGTCGTGGAGGCCTCGGACCTGAGCAAGGGGCCGCACTCCTCCACCCTGCTCGGGGTCGCCTGCCTCGGATACACCGGGCAGCTGGTGGAGATCACCGCGACGGCGGTGGTGCCGGACGACCGGGAGGACGCGGGGAACACGAGGAACGCGGAGAACCCAGAGAATGCGGAGAATGCGGAGAACGCAAGGGACGCAGGGGTACGACGGTGACCGGCGTCGTCCTCCGGCGGGCGCGGGCGGCCGACGCGCGGGCCGCCGCCGATGTCTGGCTGCGCTCCTTCGCCGCCGCGCTGCCCACGGTGGTCCGGCCGCGCACCGACGACGACGTGCGCGACTACTTCCGGGACGTCGTCGTGCCGCTGCGCGAGACCTGGGTGGCGGAGGCGGACGGGGGGCGGGTCGTCGGGGTGATGGTGCTCGACGGGAAGCTGTTGTCCCAGCTGTACCTGGAGCCGGAGTGGCGGGGGCGGGGACTGGGGGACCGGTTCGTCGCGCTGGCCAAGGAGCGCGGTCCCGAGGGTCTGACCCTGTGGACTTTCCAGGTCAACAGACCCGCGCACCGCTTCTACGAACGGCACGGTTTCACCGTCGCCGAGTCCACGGACGGCAGCGGCAACGAGGAACGTGAGCCGGATGTGCGATACGTCTGGCGGCCCTGAGGTCGCGGGCTCCGGCGCACCGGGGGCGCCCGAGCCCGGAACCCGAGCAGGGAAGGGGTGACAGGACCGGCGGATCAGGTGACCGGTAGCCCGGCGGTGCGGGCCGCCGTGCGCAGCACCTCGCGCAACATCTCGGGGGTGAGCCGGCCGGTGAAGGTGTTGCGCTGGCTGACGTGGAAGCAGCCGAAGAGTTCCAGGCCGTCGAGCGCGGCACGGGTGCCGTGGGCGAAGGCCGGGCGGGGGCGGGGCACGGTCCAGCCGGCCTCGGCGAACGCGGGCAGCGCCGCCTGCCAGCCGAAGGCGCCGAGGACCACGACGGCCCGCAGCGTCGGACGCAGCAGCCTCAGCTCCTGGACCAGCCAGGGGCGGCAGGTGTCGCGCTCGCCGGGCGTCGGCCTGTTGGCGGGCGGCGCGCAGTGCACGGGGGCGGTGACCCGGACCCCGTACAGCTCCAGGCCGTCGTCGACGCGGACCGAGGTGGGCCGGCTGGCGAGCCCCACGTCGTACAGCGCCTGGTACAGCACATCGCCCGAGCGGTCGCCGGTGAACATACGTCCGGTGCGGTTGCCGCCGTGCGCGGCCGGGGCCAGGCCGACGATCAGCAGCCGGGCGTCTGCGGGGCCGAAACCGGGCACCGGCCGACCCCAGTACGTCCAGTCCGCGAACGCGGCCCTCTTGGTCCGCGCCACCTCCTCGCGCCACTCCACCAGCCGGGGGCAGGCCCGGCAGCCCGTGACCCGCCGGTCCAGCCGGGCAAGGGGGCCGCTCTCGTCCATAGGGCCACCGTATGCCCGGGGCACGGCTGCCCATGCCCATGACCGGGTGCTGCGTGACCGGCCTCCGGGACGACACCTCCTCTCCGCCCCCGGAGGACACCTCCCTCCTGCGGGTCCCGGCCCACCCCCGGAAAACGGGTCCGGCTCACCCGGCCCGGGGAGTTAGGGTCGGGACATGGCTTCCGAGGATGCGGACGAGAGCGTGAACCGCGGCACCGACGAGCCGGCCGGGACGGACCCCGGCCGGGGCGCCGATGACCCCGGTGACCCGCCCGGTGGGCCGGTCGGTCCCGAGGTCGCCGCCGCGGTGGCCGCCGCCGAGACCGCGGGACCGGGCAACGGCGAGACGGTCCGGATCGACAGCTGGATCTGGGCCGTACGGCTGATCAAGACGCGTTCCCAGGGGGCCGCCGCCTGCCGTGGTGGACATGTGCATGTGAACGGTGAGCGGGTGAAGCCCGCGTACTCGGTGCGGGTGGGCGACGAGGTGCGGCTGCGGCACGAGGGCCGGGAGCGGGTGGTGATCGTCAAGCGCCTCATCCGCAAGCGGGTCGGTGCGCCCGTGGCCGTGCAGTGCTACATCGACAACTCCCCTCCGCCGCCGCCCCGCGAGGCCATCGCCCCCGCCGGCCTCCGCGACCGCGGCACCGGCCGCCCCACCAAGCGCGAGCGCCGGGACATGGAACGTCTGCGCGGCCTCAAGCCGCCGGGGTTCAGCAGCGGCATGAGCGGGCAGGAAGGGCGGCCTCGGGGTCGCTGACGGACGCGGACGCCGGAGCGGCCTCACGCTCCCTCCGGTAGGGCCGACCGGTCCCCGGACGCCCGCACGGTGTCTACCGCGCCCGCACCGCCCGTACCCAGACCCCGTCCGGCGTCAGGTACTTGTCCACCTCCAGCCCGGCCTCCCCCAGCGCGGATTCGAACTGTTCCTTCGTCAGGGGCCGGGCGAGGAAGGTCTGGGTCCAGGTGCCGTCCGGGAAGTCGTACTCGACGTGGACCGAGTCCACTCCGTCTCCGACCGGGGTCACCGAGGCGATGCGTACCGTGAAGCCGGCCGGGTCGACCCGTTCCCTCGGTACGTCGGTGTGGTAGTCCGCGCCCTCCCGCTGGATGAGCACGCAGCCGTCCTCGGCCACATGGCGGGCGCAGGTGCGCAGCAGGCCCCGGCGCACCTCCTCGTCCCCGGCGTGGACGAGGAACGACGCGAGCATCACCACGTCGAACTTCTCGTCGCCCAGGTCCAGTTCCTCGATCGGGCCGCATATGGTGCGCGCTCCCTGGACCCGGGCCAGCATGTCCGCGGACTCGTCCACCGCGGTGACCGTGAAGCCGCGCTCCAGCAGAGGATGGGTCATCCGGCCCGCCCCGCTGCCCAGTTCCAGGATGTGTGCCCCGGCCGGTACCGCCGCGGCGATGATGTCCGGCTCCGGCCCGATCGGCAGGCGCGCGTAGACCTCCACCGCGCAGCCGTCCGGGGTGATCGCGCCCGTGCCTGTGCCCTCGTATCCCTCACGCATCTCGACCGTCATGCCCGGAGAACGGATCGCTCGCGCCCTCCCGTTCCCGTTCGACGTCAGTTCACCCGTTCGAGCGATCCACCCCCGCACGGGAACCCGGCCGAGGTGGTCCGCCGCCGGACGGGAACCCGGCCGAGGCGGTCCGCCGCCGGCTCACGCCCGGCGCTCGTCGCCGGTGCGCGCCGTCGGCCGGGAGAGTACGTTGCTGGGAGGAGTGGTGATCCGGATGCGTACGGGCAGTGAACCGGCGACCGCGCGCAGTGCTCTGCGGGCGCGGTTGTGGCTGAGTGTGTGGGGACTGGTCTGGACGGTCTTCGGCACGGCGGTGTTCGCGCTCGTCGGACGCCCCGGCTGGGCGGCCGCCTGCGGGGTGCTGCTGCTGATCGTCACCGTCGACCTGGCCATGATCGTCCGGCACCTCCGGCAGGGCCCGCACTACCAGCCGGGCCGCGACGTGCCGCCGTACCAGCCGCCCGACGACTACCGTCCGGGCGGGCCCCGCCACCCCCGGTGGTCGCGGCGCGGACCGTCGTACCCCCGGCCGCCGCGTCACCGGCACCCCTGACGGAGCCCGGGAGGCAGCGCCCCGTCAGGCGCTCACCCGTCGAACCGAGCCGCCTTCAGATACTCCGGGTTGGGATCCAGCGCCGCCGCCAGCCGGAAGTGGCGCTTGGCCCGGTCGGCGCGGCCCTGGCGCTCGTACGTGCGGGCCAGGGCGAAGTGTGCGAACGCGTTGTCCGGCTCCCGCTCCAGGACGACGGTGAACTCCAGTTCGGCGGGTCGCAGTTGCGCGGCGGCGAAGAAGGCACGCGCACGCAGCAGGCGGGCCGCGGTGTTCTCGGGATGCGCGGCGACGACTCCGTCGAGCAGCTTCACCGCGCCCCGCGGATCCCGCGCCTGGAGCAGTTGCTCGGCGGCACGGAAGTCGATGACATGCGTCTCCGGAGTGGGTCCGGGGGAACCGCTGGTCTCGGGCACGGCAGAGTCCTTCCCTTGTTCCCGGATTCCAACGCACCCGCGCGGGCCGCTATTCCGCGGACCGGTCCGCGGCGGACGTGTCGTGGGCCCGGCGCACCAGGTCGTCCCAGACCGCGTCGACCCGCTTGCGCAGCGCGTCCAGGGGCACGTCGTTGTCGATCACGATGTCCGCGATCGCGTGCCGCTGCTCGCGGGTGGCCTGCGCGGCCATCCGGGCGCGGGCGTCCTCCTCGGTCATCCCGCGCAGACGTATCAGCCGGTCGAGCTGGGTCTCGGGACTCGCGTCCACGAGGACCACGAGGTCGTAGAACGGCGCCAGGCCGTTCTCGGTGAGCAGGGGTACGTCGTGGATCACCACGGCGTCGGGGGCCGCGGCCTCCTCCAGCTCGCGGGAGCGGGCGCCGACCAGGGGGTGCACGATCGAGTTGAGGACGGCGAGCTTGTCGGGGTCGGCGAAGACGATCGAGCCGAGCCGGGGCCGGTCAAGGCTGCCGTCCCCGGCCAGGATGTCCGCCCCGAAGGCCTCGACCACGGCGGCCAGGCCGGGCGTGCCGGGCGCCACGACCTCGCGCGCGATGCGGTCCGCGTCGATCAGCACGGCCCCGTGCTCCACGAGCAGCCGCGACACCTCGCTCTTGCCGGCGCCGATGCCGCCGGTCAGGCCAACTTTCAGCATGAGCGGAAGCTTAGGCCCTGCCACCGACAACGGCAGGACCCGAGGCCCGGCAACGGCGGGACCCGAAGCCACGACCGGCGACGAGAGCCCCGAAGGTCAGGCCTCCCCCTCGCGCTCCGCCAGGAATCGCTCGAACTCACGCCCGATCTCGTCGGCGGAGGGGATCTCCACCGGCTCGGCGAGCATGTTGCCCCGGGTCTCGGCGCCGGCCGCCGCGTCGTACTGGTGCTCCAAGCCCTGGACGAGGGCGGTCAGCTCCTCGTCGCCCTCCTGGATCTGCCGGTCGATCTCGGTCTGGGTGCGGCGCGCCTCCGTGCGCAGGGAGTGCGCGATGCCGGGCAGGACCAGGCCGGTGGCGGCGGTGATGGCCTCCAGGACGGTCAGCGCGGCGTCCGGGTACGGGGAGCGGGCGACGTAGTGCGGGACGTGCGCGGCGACGCCCAGGACGTCGTGGCCCGCCTGCATGAGGCGGTACTCGACCAGCTGCTCCACGCTCCCGGGCACCTGGGCCTCCTCGAAGGGGCTGGTGCGGCCGGGGATCAGGTCGACGCGGTTGCCGTGCGGGGTGAGGCCCACGGGGCGGGTGTGCGGGACGCCCATGGGCAGGCCGCTGAAGTTCACGGCCAGCCGGACGCCGAGCCGGTCGGCGATCTGCCGTACCGCCGTCGAGAAGCGCTCCCACTCCACGTCCGGCTCGGGCCCGGACAGCAGCAGGAAGGGCGCGCCGGTGGTGTCCTGGACGAGGTGGACCTCGATGGCCGGGGTCTCGTAGTCGGTCCAGCGGTCGCGCTTGAAGGTGAGCAGAGGCCGGCGGGCCCGGTAGTCCACGAGCCGGTCGTGGTCGAACCGGGCGACGACCTGGTGGGGCAGTGAGTCGAGCAACCGGTCGACGATGAGGTCACCGGTCTCGCCCGCGTCGATGTATCCGTCGAAGTGGTAGAGCATGACAAGGCCGGCCGACTCCTGGGCGAGCGCCATGTCGACCACGGCGAGGCCCTTCGGCTCCCATGCGTACAAACCCTGCGGATCAAGCACTGTGACCGCTCCTCCTCCTGATCTCCCTCTACAACGCGCCCTGGAACGGGGGCATTCCCGTGACACGCCGCTGATCAGCGATCCCTCGGGGGCTGTCTTGACGCACCGTCACCTGGTCCGTACCTTCACGGTGCGCCGTTCACCATCGCGGCCACGATTCATGTATGAGACCGTTCCGGAACAGGAAGGCACCCCATGCGCATATCCATGCCGCTCACCTCCCTGCTCACCGCGGCCACCGCCACCGGCGGTCTGCTCCTCGCCGCACCAGGCCCGGCCGCTGCCGCCTCGACCGTCGAGGCGACGACCGCGGCCCAGCCGAAGACCGCGCTCGCGAACGCACGGCCCGGCGCCACGATCCATCTCGCGGACGGCACCTACACGGGCAACTTCCACGCGACGACGCCGGCCACGGCGTCCGCCCGTATCACCCGCACTTCCGGCGCTCCAGCACGGACGGCGTGATCAGGAATTCGAGGATCTACGCCACCGGGAACGACGGCGGCGGCATGGGCGAGGGCGTGTACGTCGGCACCGCCGCCACGCTGTCCGACAGGAGCGACCGCGTCCAGATCCTCGGCAACGCCATCGAACACAGTGACGGGCGGCAAGGGTCTGACCAACGTCCAGGTGTCCGGCTGAGGGGCGCGCGGGGAGCCCGCGCCACGCACCAGCATCGGACCACCCGCAGCATCCGAGGAGCTGCACCCCGTCCGAAAAACCCTGAGGGGCCGCACCCGGAAGGTGCGGCCCCTCAGCAGCTAACTGCCAGGCCTCAGCGGCCGACGATCAGCTCAGCTCTGGCCACCCGCGAGCTTCTCGCGCAGCGCGGCCAGCGCCTCGTCCGACGCCAGGGCGCCGGAGTTGTCCGCACCCTCGGAGGAGTACGAACCGCCGGTCGCGGCCGGAGCCGCAGCCTCGCCGCCCTCGGCCGCGGCAGCGGCGTCGGCCTCGCGGGACTTGATGACCTGCTGCTGGTGCTGCTCGAAGCGGGACTGCGCCTCGGCGTACTGGCGCTCCCACTCCTCGCGCTGCTTCTCGTAGCCCTCGAGCCAGTCGTTGGTCTCGGGGTCGAAGCCCTCGGGGTAGATGTAGTTGCCCTGGTCGTCGTAGGACGCGGCCATGCCGTACAGGGTCGGGTCGAACTCGACGGCCGACGGGTCGGCGCCGAAGGACTCGTTGGCCTGCTTCAGCGAGAGGCTGATGCGACGACGCTCAAGGTCGATGTCGATGACCTTGACGAAGATCTCGTCGTTGACCTGGACGACCTGCTCCGGGATCTCCACGTGGCGCTCGGCCAGCTCGGAGATGTGGACCAGACCCTCGATGCCCTCGTCCACGCGGACGAACGCACCGAACGGAACCAGCTTCGTGACCTTACCGGGCACGACCTGGCCGATCTGGTGGGTGCGGGCGAACTGCTGCCACGGGTCTTCCTGGGTCGCCTTCAGCGACAGGGAGACGCGCTCGCGGTCCATGTCCACGTCGAGAACCTCGACGGTGACCTCCTGGCCGACCTCGACGACCTCGGACGGGTGGTCGATGTGCTTCCAGGACAGCTCGGAGACGTGGACCAGACCGTCGACGCCACCCAGGTCCACGAAGGCACCGAAGTTGACGATCGAGGAGACCACGCCGGAGCGGACCTGACCCTTCTGGAGGGTCGTGAGGAAGGTCTGGCGGACCTCGGACTGGGTCTGCTCCAGCCAGGCACGGCGGGACAGGACCACGTTGTTGCGGTTCTTGTCCAGCTCGATGATCTTGGCTTCGAGCTCCTTGCCGACGTACGGCTGGAGGTCGCGGACACGGCGCATCTCGACGAGGGAGGCCGGCAGGAAGCCACGGAGGCCGATGTCGAGGATGAGACCACCCTTGACGACCTCGATGACGGTACCGGTGACGATGCCGTCCTCTTCCTTGATCTTCTCGATGGTGCCCCAGGCACGCTCGTACTGGGCGCGCTTCTTCGAGAGGATCAGGCGGCCTTCCTTGTCCTCCTTCTGAAGGACCAGGGCCTCGATCTCGTCGCCGACGGCCACGACCTCGTTCGGGTCGACGTCGTGCTTGATCGAGAGCTCGCGGCTCGGGATGACACCTTCGGTCTTGTAACCGATGTCGAGCAGGACCTCGTCCCGGTCGACCTTCACGATGACGCCGTCGACGATGTCGCCGTCGTTGAAGTACTTGATCGTCTCGTCGATCGCGGCGAGGAAAGCTTCCTCGTTACCGATGTCGTTGACCGCTACCTGCGGGGTGGTGGCGGTGGTCTCGGTGCTGCTCGTCATGTGGGAAAGGGCTCCGGTACGGACATTGAAGTCGTAGGTACTGCTTACGCCGGGAGCCCGTTTCGCTCTGCAGAAGCCGGACAGCCAAGGAAGCGCCACCTTGAAGGACACCGGATGCCCGGTGGCGCCTCGACAACCGAGGGGACATACATACAGATGCGAGCGCAGCCTGCTACGTCTGAGGTGCGCAGGCCCGCAGCGCAACTTGTAGCATACGGGGGCAGCCGGACAGGGTCAATGCGCGAAGGCGGACACCCGGCGCGGATCGCCGCATACCCGGCGCGAGAAAGTGCCTACAAGGCCGCGCGGCAGGGCCGCGTGACCCCTTCCGGGACGTACCGCCATCCGGTGGGTCGGACGGAAGATTACGACGAGGGAGCCGATCATCCAAGAGTCCGAACGGCCCGAGCCCGAGGGGTTCGAGCCCGAAGCCACCCGTCGTGACGCCGATGTCGCCGAGAGCAGCCGGGCCAACCGGGGCTGGTGGGACCGCAACGCGGACGAGTACCAGGTCGAGCACGGCACGTTCCTCGGCGACGACCGGTTCGTGTGGGGCCCGGAGGGCCTGGACGAGGTGGAGGCCGAGCTGCTCGGCCCGCCGGAGGAGCTGAAGGGCAAGGACATCCTGGAGATCGGCGCGGGCGCGGCGCAGTGCGCGCGCTGGCTGGCCGCCCAGGGGGCCCGCCCCGTGGCCCTGGACCTCTCGCACCGGCAGCTCCAGCACGCACTGCGCATCGGCGGATCGTTTCCGCTGGTCTGCGCGGACGCGGGCGCGCTGCCCTTCGCGGACGGCTCCTTCGACCTGGCGTGCTCGGCGTACGGCGCGCTGCCGTTCGTCGCCGATCCGCGCCTGGTGCTGCGCGAGGTGCGGCGGGTGCTGCGGCCCGGCGGCCGGTTCGTCTTCTCGGTGACCCATCCGATCCGCTGGGCGTTCCCGGACGAGCCGGGCCCCGAGGGCCTGTCGGTGGCCGCCTCCTACTTCGACCGCACGCCGTACGTGGAGCAGGACGAGGAAGGCCGGGCCGTCTACGTGGAGCACCACAGGACGCTCGGCGACCGGGTCCGGGACATCGTGGCCTCCGGTTTCCGGCTGGTGGACCTGGTGGAGCCGGAGTGGCCGGCCTGGAACAGCTCCGAGTGGGGCGGCTGGTCCCCGCTGCGGGGCGCCCTGATCCCGGGGACGGCCGTCTTCGTCTGCGAGCGGGACTGAAACGTCCACGTCCCCGTCCGCGGGAGGCGGCGCGGGTTCGCCCGACCGGGGTCGCCAGGCGGGTCCGGGGGTCGTACGACACTTGAGAGCGTGATCCGTTACGACGCCCTGGACGCGCTGCCCGTGCGCTCCGCTCTGCCCGCCCTGACCGACGCGCTCGCGGCCGACGGCACCGCCGTCCTGGTGGCGCCGCCCGGCACCGGCAAGACGACGCTGGTGCCGCTGGTGCTGGCGGGGCTGGTGGGGGACGGACCCGCGCGCCGGGTCGTGGTGGCCGAGCCGCGGCGGATCGCGGCGCGGGCGGCGGCACGGCGGATGGCGTGGCTGCTGGGCGAGCGGCCCGGCGAGAGGGTGGGCTTCACGGTGCGCGGCGAGCGTTCCGTGGGGCGGCGCACGCGGGTGGAGGTCGTGACCACGGGGGTGCTGCTCCAGCGGCTCCAGCGTGATCAGGAGCTGGCCGGGGTCGATGTCGTCGTGCTCGACGAGTGCCATGAGCGGCATCTGGACGCCGACACGGTGGCGGCCTTCCTGTGGGACGTACGGCAGACGCTGCGGCCCGAGCTGCGGCTGGTGGCGGCCTCGGCGACGACGGACGCCGAGGGGTGGGCGCGGCTGCTGGGCGGGGCGCCGGTGGTGGAGGCGGCGGGGACCGCCCATCCCGTGGAGGTGGTGTGGGCGCCGCCCGTGCGTCCGGTGCGGCCGCCGCACGGGATGCGGGTGGATCCGGCACTGCTGGCGCACGTGGCGTCGGTGGTGCGGCGGGCGCTGGCCGAGCGGGACGGCGACGTGCTGTGCTTCCTGCCCGGGGTCGGGGAGATCGCGCGGGTGGCCGGGCAGCTGGGCGAGCCGGCCGGGGTCGATGTGCTCCAGGTGCACGGACGGGCGCCGGCGGCCGTGCAGGAGGCGGTGCTGTCCCCGGGTGAACGGCGCCGGGTGGTGCTGGCCACGGCGGTCGCGGAGTCCTCGCTGACGGTGCCCGGGGTGCGGGTGGTGGTGGATTCCGGGCTGGCCCGGGAGCCCCGGGTGGACCATGCCCGCGGGCTCAGCGGGCTGACGACGGTGCGGGCGTCGCGCGCGGCCGGGCGGCAGCGGGCGGGGCGGGCCGGGCGTGAGGCGCCGGGTGCGGTGTACCGGTGCTGGGCGGAGGCCGAGGACGGTCGTCTGCCGGCGTTCCCGGCGCCGGAGATCAAGGTGGCCGACCTGACGTCGTTCGCCCTCCAGGCCGCCTGCTGGGGCGATCCGGACGCCTCGGGTCTCGCGCTGCTGGACCCGCCTCCGGGCGGGGCCATGGCGGCGGCGCGGTCCGCGCTGGTGGCGGTCGGCGCGGTGGACTCCGCCGGCCGGGCGACGGAGCGCGGGGTACGGCTCTCCCGCCTCGGTCTGCACCCCCGGCTCGGGCGGGCCCTCCTCGACACGTCCGGGACGGGGGCCGAGGTCGTCGCGCTGCTCTCGGAGGAGGTGCCGCGCGAGTACGGCGACGACCTCGCCGGCGCGCTGCGGCGCGCGCGGCGCGGGGGCGACGCGTACGCGGGGCGCTGGGCCGCGGAGGTACGGCGCCTGCGCTCGGTCTCCGCCGAGTTCTCCCACCGGCCCGCCCATGACGGCCGGGCACGGGCGAACGCCGAGGCCGGGCCACTGCCCCGGCCCGGCGACCGCGACCGCCCGTCTCCGCCCGGCGCCCCCGCCCAGTCGCCCACCCGCGGCAGCCGGACGGAAGGCGCCTCCACCGGACCCGGCGCCCGTCGAGAGGAACGCGCCCAGCAGCCGGCACCGGACCTCCGGGGCGCCTTTTCGCCCGCCGGGACCGCGTCGGGCGCGGACGCCACGGACCGCCCGGCTCCCTCCCCCGCGCAGGCGGTCGCCGCGACAGGCGCCTCGGACCGCCGGAGCACTTCCTCGCCCGCCGCCCGCCAGGCGAGTACGGGCACCCCGGACCGCCGGACCGCCCGTTCCTCCGCCGCGCGTCCGGTGACGGCGGGCGGGTGGGCCGGTTCCGGGGAGGAGGGGCTGGTCGGGCTGGTCGCCGCGCTCGCGTTTCCGGAGCGGGTGGCCCGGTCGGTCGGGGGCTCGTACCTCATGGCGGGCGGGGGGCGGGTCGAGCTCGGCGAGGGGTCGGGGCTCAGGGGGGTGCCGTGGGTGGTGGTGGCCGTCGGCGGGGTGGCGGGGAAGGAGGGGCTCGGCCGCGTGCGGCTCGGGGCCGCGGTGCCCGAGGACGTGGCGCGGAAGGCGGCCGGGGCCCTGCTCGTCGAGGAGGACGAGGTGGGCTGGGCGGGCGGGGACGTCGTGGCGCGGAGGGTCGAGCGGCTCGGGGCGGTCGAGTTGGCGGTGCGGCCGTTGAAGGACCCGGCGCCCCAGCTGGTGCGGGCGGCGCTGCTCGAAGGGCTGCGGCAGGAGGGGCCGGCGCTGCTGCGGTGGACGCCGGACGCGGAGGTCCTGCGGCAGCGGCTGGCGTTCTTGTACGCCCGCCTCGGGGAGCCGTGGCCGGACGTCTCGGACGAGGCGCTGCACGCGCGCGCCGCGGAGTGGCTGGAGCCGGAGCTGGGCCGGGCCCGGCGGCGGGCCGACCTCGCGCGGATCGACGCCGGGCAGGCGCTGACGCGGCTGCTGCCGTGGGCGAGCGGGGAGGCCGTACGGCTGGACGAGCTGGCGCCCGAGCGGATCACCGTACCGAGCGGGTCCCGGATGCGGATCGACTACCGGGACCCCGAGCGGCCGGTGCTCGCGGTCAAGCTCCAGGAGATGTTCGGACTGCGCGAGACGCCGTCCGTGGCGGGCGTTCCCCTGCTGGTGCACCTGCTCTCCCCCGCCGGGCGCCCCGCCGCCGTGACGGCCGATCTGGCGTCGTTCTGGCAGGGCGGCTACCAGGCGGTGCGGGCCGAGTTGCGCGGCCGCTATCCGAAGCACCCGTGGCCGCAGGACCCGGCGGCCGCCGAGCCCACCCGGCACACCAACGCGCGGCTCAGGCGCTGACCGGCTCCGGCTCCGCCGTCGCGGTGGGTGCCGGGTCCGCGGGGCGGCGGGCGCGGGCCTCCAGGACGAGGGAGAGGGCGAGCAGGAGCAGGCCGAGGGCCAGGGAGCCCCGGGGGACGTAGGCGGTGAGCGCGAGGACGAGGGCGAAGGCGAGGAGGAGACCGGTCGCGGCGGCGATCAGGGCGCGCATGCGGGGCCTCCCGGCGGACGCTCGGTGTCCTGAGTGTTCCTGACGTCGCGTCAGGTCGGGGCACCGTAGCAACGGGCGGGCGAGATGGGAACAGCGGTGCGCCCACCGACGACGGCGCCCTCCCCGCCGGGAGCGGGAAGGGCGCCGCGGATGTCTCGTCGGCTCAGGAGGAGGCCGACGCGCTCGGGGACGGGGACGGGCTCGCGGAGGCGGTGCCGTCGGCGGCCACCGTCAGCTGGACGGTGAGGGTGCCGCCGCCGGGGGTGGTGACGCGCAGCAGGAACGTGCCGGTGGTGTCGTCCGCGTACAGCTTCGGCAGCGTCAACAGGCCCTTGCTGTCGGTCTTCAGGCCGGTGAGGGTGCGTACGGCCTTGCCGTTCGCGTCCTCGAAGTAGGGGCCCTTGTCGTTCTCGGTGGGGTCGACGGCGGACTTGATCAGGGTGGCGGTGGCCGCGACCCCGTCGGCGACGGCGCCCTGGTACGTCGCCTTCACCTGGACCTGGTCGGCGAACTCGCCGCCCGGCGTGCAGGTCATCGGGGTGTCGCTGCCGGTGGTGGCGGTCAGCGAGTCGGCGGTGCGCTCGGTGACGGTCGCCTGGTAGTCCACGCCCTTGACCGAACGGCCCACGACGGTGGCGGTCACCTTGAAGTCGCCGGTCCTCTCGCCCGCCTGGAGCGCGGGGGCCTTCGCGACGCCCTTGGCGTCGGTGACGACCGTGGCCACGTCCTCGCCGCCGGTGAAGGTGGCATCGGTGTCCCCGGAGATGGTGAACCGGATCCTGACCTTGGCCACCGAGGCGCCCGCCTTGGTCTCGGCGCGGGTGCTGATCGTGCCCGTGAAGGCGTCGCCGGTCTTCGCGGTGAGTTCGGTCGTGCCCGTGCCCGCGTCCTCCAGGTGGTCCACCGTGTCGGTGGGGGTGGACGGCGTGGTCGGCGGCGGGGCGGGCGTCCCGGGCGGCTTCGGGGCCGGGTTGCCGCCGTCCTTGCCGCCGGGGTTCGTGGGCGAGGGCGAGGGTCCCGCCTGGCCGCCCTGGTCCTTCGAACCGGGCTTGCCCTTGTGCGGGTCGGAGGGCGTGCTGCCCGGGGTGCCGCCGTCGCTGCGGTGGGCGGGCAGGCCGCCGGTGCCGTCGGGCACGGAGTAGGTGCCCTTGCGGTAGTACTCCATCCACGACAGGACGGTGTTCAGGTAGTCCTGCGAGTCGTTGTAGCCGAGGATCGCGCTGTGCAGGTCGGCCTCGCGGGACAGGTCCCGGTCGCCGCGGCACAGGTAGTGCCCGGCGGCGAGGGCCGCGTCGTAGATGTTGTTGGGGTCCTTCTTGCCGTCGCCGTTGCCGTCGCGGCCGGCCCAGGCCCAGGTGGACGGGATGAACTGCATGGGTCCGACGGCCTGGTCGTACTGGGCGTTGCCGTCGTACGCGCCGTGGTCGGTGTCCTTGATGAGCGCGAAGCCGTTGCCGTCGAGGACCGGGCCGAGGATCGGGCGCAGCGTGGTGCCGTGGGCGTCCACCTCGCCGCCGCGGGCCTGGCCGGACTCCACCTTGCCGATGGCGGCGAGGAGTTGCCAGGGCAGGTTGCAGCCGGGCTTGGAGGCGCGCAGTTCCGCCTCGGCCTTCTTGTACGCGTCGAGGACCGTGGCCGGTATGCCGGCCTCGGCGGTGCCCTGGGCGACCGGGGTGCCGGCGCTCGGCGAGGGACTGGGAGCGGGGCTGTTCAGGGGTGGCAGGTCCGTGTAGTACGGCGAGTCGCCCGTGGCGCCGCCACCGGTGGGGTCCGGTAGGGGGGCGGAGGCGCCGGCCGTCGTCTGTCTGCCGTGGTCCTCGCCGGTCGCTCCCGGAGCCTGGGACGCGGAGAGTGCCGCGACCGCCGCCGCGGCCACGGCGGTGGTCGCCGCCCCCTTGCGCAGCCGCCTGCCGAAATGCGCCGCCATAGAGTGAACCCCTCCCATGGACGTCGTGCGTCCGTTTCCGCCTTGTGTCTCGCCCTGGTGTGACGAACGACCCGGTGTTCCGGTTGCCCCCTGTGCCGCCCTTTCACCTGTGCGATGGGTGCCCGCCCCGCGCACCCGGCACGGGACCGCAGGCGACCCTACGGCAACTTGCTTTGCGGGGGCACCCGTTCGTGCCCGATTTTCACCGGTTGGCCACCTGTCGTTGGGGTGGGCACGCCCGACGTTCCGCCAGGACGGTGACACTGGCCCGCTTTTGAGTTGGGGAGGAGGGGAGGCGGCCCCTCAGCGGACGGCGTCCGGTCCGGGGTCGTGGGGCTCGCGGTGGGCGGGGCGTGCGGCGAGGGGGGCGACGAAGACCGTGAGCGTGGGACGGGGGCGGGATCTCGGGATCAGCGCGAGCGTGAGCGCGAGATAGCCGCGGGCCAGATCGACCCACTGGCGCCAGTCGGGGGCGCGCCCGGCGCGGGCGGCGGCGGTGGTCCGGTCGGTGCGGTCCTTGAGCCCGCGCCGGATGTTCCCGGCGGCCCTGCGGACGGTCGTGGCCGGGTCGGCGGGGATGCGGGCGGTGCTTGCGTCGGCCGCGAGGGCCGGTACCGGCGAGGCGGGCAGTGCCTGATCCTGCGCCGAGGCGGTGTCCGCCCAGACCCGGGTGACTGCCTCGGGCGTCCGGCGGTGAAGCATGCGTATACCCATGCCCGCAGTGTTGCGGCTGCGGGGGGTGGGGGGCGTTTTGGCGGGGGCCACGTGAGTGACGGCCCCGCCGGGGGTTGAGCCGTCTTTGTGGCGCGGGTTCGGAATGGCGGATTCCGGCTTGCGGCGGGTACCGGGCCGTGGGGTCGACCGCCGTACGACGGACAGCGGCGCCGGACGGCGAGGGGCGCCGTACTCCGTGGGAATACGGCGCCCCTCGCGAGGTGCGGCGCGGTCGCCAGGCGTACCGCCGCCCGTCAGTGCGCCGCGGACTCCCAGTCCGGGCCCACGCCGACGGAGACGTCCAGAGGGGCACGGAGGGTCACGGCGTTGGACATCTCGTGGCGGACGAGTTCCTCGACGCGGGCGCGCTCGCCGGGGGCGATCTCAAGGACGATCTCGTCGTGGACCTGGAGGAGCATCCGGGACTTCAGGTCCGCGGCCCGCAGGGCGGCGTCCACCTTGAGCATGGCGATCTTGACGATGTCCGCCGCGGTGCCCTGGATGGGCGCGTTGAGGGCCATCCGCTCGGCGGCCTCGCGGCGCTGGCGGTTGTCGCTGTTGAGGTCCGGCAGATAGCGGCGGCGCCCGAAGAGGGTCGCCGTGTAGCCCGTGGCCCGGGCCTCGTCCACCGCGCGGCGCAGATAGTCGCGGACCCCGCCGAAGCGCTCGAAGTACGCGTCCATCAGGGCGCGGGCCTCCGCCGCCTCGATGTTCAGCTGCTGGGAGAGGCCGAACGCGGACAGGCCGTACGCCAGTCCGTACGACATCGCCTTGATCTTGCGGCGCATCTCCGCGTCCACCGCGGCCTGCTCCACGCCGAAGACCTGGGAGGCGGCCGTGGTGTGCAGATCCTCGCCGGAGGTGAAGGCCCGGATCAGGCCCTCGTCCTCGGAGAGGTGGGCCATCACGCGCAGCTCGATCTGGCTGTAGTCGGCGGTCATCAGGGACTCGAAGCCCTCGCCCACGACGAAGCCGCGGCGGATCGCCCGGCCCTCGTCCGTGCGGACCGGGATGTTCTGCAGGTTCGGGTCCGTGGAGGACAGCCGGCCGGTCGCGGCCACCGTCTGGTTGAAGGTGGTGTGGATACGGTCGTCGCCCGCGATGGTCTTGATCAGGCCCTCGACGGTGACGCGGAGCTTGGCCTGCTCGCGGTGGCGGAGCATGATCACCGGCAGCTCGTTGTCCGTCTGGGTGGCGAGCCAGGCGAGGGCGTCGGCGTCCGTGGTGTAGCCGGTCTTGGTCTTCTTGGTCTTGGGCAGGGCCAGCTCGCCGAAGAGGACCTCCTGGAGCTGCTTGGGCGAGCCCAGGTTGAACTCGTGGCCCGCGGCCGCGTGCGCCTCCTTCACGGCCTGCTGTACCGCGCCCGCGAACATCTGCTCCATGGCTTCGAGGTGCGCGCGGTCCGCGGCGATGCCGTGCCGCTCCATGCGGGCGAGCAGTGCGGAGGTGGGCAGCTCCATGTCGCGCAGCAGATCGACGGCGCCGACCTCCTCCAGGCGGCTGCCGAACGCGTCGCCGAGGTCCAGGACGGCGCGGGCCTGGATCATCAGGGCCTCGGCCTCGGCGGCCTCGTCCGTGCCGAAGGCCAGCTGGCCGTCGGCCGCGGCGGCGGGGGCCAGCTCCCGGTGCAGGTACTCCAGGGACAGCGCGTCCAGGTCGAAGGAGCGGCGGCCGGGCTTGACCAGGTAGGCGGCGAGCGCGGTGTCCATGCGCACGCCCTCGATGCTCCAGCCGTGCTCGGCGAAGACGCGCATGGCGCCCTTGGCGTTGTGGAACACCTTGGGGCGCTCGGCGTCGGCCAGCCAGGCCGCGAACGCGTTCTCGTCCGCCTCGTCCAGCTCGGCGGGGTCGAACCAGGCGGCCGCTCCCCCGCCCGCCGCGAGGGCGACCTCGGCGACGGAGCCGGTGCCCAGGGCCCAGGTGTCGACGGTGGCGACGCCCAGGGGCTGCGCGGCGTGCCCGGCGAGCCAGGGAGCCAGCTCGCCGGTGCGCAGCACGGTGCCGTCGATCTCGACGCCCTCGGCGGTGACCGGGGTGGTGTCGGCCTCCTCCGCGCCGGGGTCGACGGCGAAGAGGCGCTCGCGCAGGGAGGGGTTGCGGATCTCCAGGGTGTCCAGGATCATCGCGACGCCCTTGCGGTCGTACGGCGCGCGCTCCAGGTCGGTGACCGACCTCGGCAGCTCGACCTGGCGCTCCAGCTCGGTGAGGACGCGGTTGAGCTTGACCGACTCCAGGTGGTCGCGGAGGTTCTGGCCCGCCTTGCCCTTGACCTCCTCGGCGCGCTCGACCAGCTCGGCGAAGGAGCCGAACTGGTTGATCCACTTCGCGGCGGTCTTCTCGCCGACGCCGGGGATGCCGGGGAGGTTGTCGGACGGGTCGCCGCGCAGGGCGGCGAAGTCGGGGTACTGGGCGGGCGTCAGGCCGTACTTCTCAAGAACCTTCTCCGGGGTGAACCGGGTCAGCTCGGAGACGCCCTTGGTCGGGTAGAGCACGGTGGTGTGCTCGCTGACCAGCTGGAAGGAGTCGCGGTCGCCGGTGACGATCAGCACCTCGAAGCCCTCGGCCTCGGCCTGGGTGGCGAGGGTGGCGATGATGTCGTCGGCCTCGAAGCCGTCGACGGCGAAGCGCGGGGCGTGCATGGCGTCCAGGAGCTCGCCGATCAGCTCGACCTGGCCCTTGAACTCGTCGGGGCTCTTGGAGCGGTTCGCCTTGTACTCGGTGAAGCGCTCGGAGCGCCAGGTCTTGCGGGAGACGTCGAAGGCCACGGCGAAGTGGGTGGGCTCCTCGTCACGCAGGGTGTTGGCCAGCATCGACGCGAAACCGTAGATCGCGTTCGTCGGCTGGCCCGTCGCGGTGGTGAAGTTCTCCGCGGGCAGCGCGAAGAACGCGCGGTAGGCCAGCGAGTGCCCGTCCATGAGCATCAGCCGGGGACGGGTGCCGCCGGGGGTCTTGTCGGTCTTCTTCGATGCTGTCTCTGCCACGCCACCGATCCTGCCACGCCCCACTGACACTCAGGACCGCCCGCGCCTTCGGCGAGGAGGCCGTCGAGGGCGGGGCCGGTGCGGCGCCGCCGGTCACCCCCGTGGCGGCCGGTCACCGCCGCGGCGGAAAGGAGCGCACCGCCCCCGGCGGAGCAGCACCGGGGCGCCCGGCCCTGGGAGGCGGCCCCACGAGGCGGCGCGGGCGGCCGGGACCGGTTCGGCACCGCTGGGGACGCTGCCGTCGCGGCGGAAGCCGTCGCGGCAGAGGCGGTCGCGGCAGAGGCGGTCGCGGCACAGGCGTACGAGCACGCCGACGTGGGCGAGACCACAGCGAGCGGGGCCTCGTGAGGCGGCTCGCGGGAGATCGCAGGCGGCCGAGGACGGTCACACACCGTCGGCAACCTCTGTCGCGGCCGATCGCCGCCGCGGCGGAACGACCAGAGCCACCGGCGAGGAGCGGCCGCAGCGAACGGACCCCGCCGAACCCGGAGGCGGCTCACGAGCCGGCGCGGGAGGCTCGGCGCCGTCGGCCGTCGCCGTCGTGGCCGATCGACGTCGCGACGGGAGGAGGAGCCCACCGGCCGAGCCGGCCGAGCCCCCTCCCGACGGACAGGGAGCACCCCAGCCGGGCAGGCCGGTCGCCGTCCCGGCGAAAAGCGGGGCACCCGGGCTGCGCGGACCGGCCACCGTCACCGTGGAAGCGGACCGGTCACCGTCACCGTGAAAGACGGGGCGCCCGGCCGCGCGGACCGATCACCACCGCCGCGGAAGACAGCCCCGCCGGCCGCACGTCTCCGTCGTCCCACCGCCGCGAACCCACCGCACACCAGCCGCCCCGCGGAACCCGGAGCAAACAGGACGGAGCGAAAGCGCAGCTGAGGCAGCCATACCCACGGTCACTGCCCCGTGGGAGGATCGGCGTCGTACGTGGTACACGCAGTCGAAGGAGAGCGTGCGATGGCGACGAAGCCGCCCAAGGGTGATCCGGTGCAGGACGCGCCGCAGGTCGCGGAGCCGAAGCACGCGGCGGCGGGGCTGCCGGCCATCGGACACACCCTGCGGATCGCGCAGCAGCAGATGGGTGTCCGGCGCACCGCGCTGACGCTGCTGCGGGTGAACCAGAAGGACGGCTTCGACTGCCCGGGCTGCGCCTGGCCGGAGCCGGAGCACCGGCACACCGCGGAGTTCTGCGAGAACGGCGCGAAGGCGGTGGCCGAGGAGGCGACCCTGCGCCGGGTCACCCCGGAGTTCTTCGCCGCGCACCCGGTCACGGACCTGGCGAACCGGAGCGGGTACTGGCTGGGCCAGCAGGGGCGGCTCACCCACCCGATGTACCTCCCCGAAGGGGCGGCGCACTACGAGCCGGTCACCTGGGAGCGCGCCTTCGGCATCATCGCCGAGGAGATCGCCGCCCTCGCCTCCCCGGACGAGGCCGTCTTCTACACCTCGGGCCGTACCAGCAACGAGGCGGCGTTCCTGTACCAGCTCTTCGCGCGCGAGCTGGGCACGAACAACCTGCCGGACTGCTCGAACATGTGCCACGAGTCGTCGGGGTCGGCGCTCTCCGAGACCATCGGGATCGGCAAGGGCAGCGTCCTCCTGGAGGACCTGTACAAGGCCGACCTGATCATCGTGGCGGGCCAGAACCCGGGCACGAACCACCCCCGAATGCTGTCCGCGCTGGAGAAGGCCAAGGCCAACGGCGCGAAGGTGGTCAGCGTCAACCCGCTGCCCGAGGCGGGCCTGGAGCGGTTCAAGAACCCGCAGACCCCGCAGGGCATGCTCAAGGGTGCCGCCCTCACCGATCTGTTCCTTCAGATCCGCATCGGCGGCGACCAGGCGCTCTTCCGGCTCCTCAACAAGCTGATCCTGGAGGCGGACGGCGCGGTCGACGAGGAGTTCGTGCGCGCGCACACGCATGGATTCGAGGAGTTCGCCAAGGCCGCCCGGTCCGCCGACTGGGAGGAGACCCTGGCCGCGACCGGTCTGACCCGCGCGGAGATCGAGCAGGCGCTGGAGATGGTGCTCGCCTCGGAGCGGACCATCGTGTGCTGGGCCATGGGTCTGACCCAGCACAAGCACTCCGTGCCGACCATCCGCGAGGTCGTCAACTTCCTGCTGCTGCGCGGCAACATCGGCCGGCCGGGCGCGGGCGTGTGCCCGGTGCGCGGCCATTCGAACGTGCAGGGCGACCGCACCATGGGCATCTTCGAGCGGCCCGCCCCCGACTTCCTGGACGCCCTGGAGCGGGAGTTCGGGTTCGCGCCGCCCCGGGAGCACGGCTTCGACGTCGTACGGGCGATCCGCGCGCTGCGCGACGGGGAGGCGAAGATGTTCTTCGCCATGGGCGGCAACTTCGTCTCCGCGTCCCCGGACACCGAGGTGACCGAGGCGGCGATGCGGCGGGCGCGGCTGACGGTGCACGTGTCGACCAAGCTGAACCGCTCCCACGTGGTCACCGGCGCGCGGGCGCTGATCCTGCCCACCCTGGGCCGTACCGAGCGCGATGTGCAGGCGGGCGGTGAGCAGTTCGTGACCGTCGAGGACTCCATGGGCATGGTGCACGCCTCGCGCGGCCGGCTGGCGCCCGCGAGCGCCCATCTGCTGTCCGAGCCGGCGATCGTGTGCCGGATGGCGCGCGCGGCGCTCGGCGACAGGAGCGTCGTGCCGTGGGCGGAGTTCGAGAAGGACTACGGAGCCGTCCGTGACCGCATCGCGCGGGTGATCCCCGGGTTCGCGGACTTCAACGCGCGGGTGGCCAGGCCCGGTGGTTTCGCGCTGCCGCACGCGCCGCGCGACGAGCGCCGCTTCCCGACCGCCACCGGCAAGGCGAACTTCACCGCGGCGCCGGTGGAGTACCCCGAACTCCCCGAGGGGCGGCTGCTGTTGCAGACGCTGCGCTCGCACGACCAGTACAACACCACGATCTACGGCCTGGACGACCGCTACCGGGGCATCACGGGCGGCCGCCGGGTGGTGCTGGTGCACCCGGAGGACGCGCGCGCGCTCGGGTTCGCCGAGGGGACGTACGTGGATCTGGTGAGCGAGTGGCGGGACGGCGTGGAGCGGCGGGCGCCCGGTTTCCGGGTGGTGCTCTACCGGACGGCCCGGGGCTGCGCGGCGGCGTACTACCCGGAGACCAACGTGCTGGTGCCGCTGGACGCGACCGCCGACACCAGCAACACCCCGGCCAGCAAGTCGGTGATCGTACGCCTGGAGGAGCACGCGGAAGGCCGTCTGGAACAATCGGCGACCGACTGAGCGTTCGCTCAGCACTCAGACAGGTGCCTTTGACAGGTGTACGAGGACGGAGCCGGCCCATGGGCGAGCAGCAGCAGGTGCAATTCCCGCAGGAGGTCATCGAGGAGTACGCGGCGCTCGGTGTGGACCTGCCCGCCCTGTTCTCGGCCGGTGACCTCGGCACGCGGATGGGCGTGCAGATCCTGGAGGCCTCCGCGGACAAGGTCGTCGGGACGATGCCGGTGGAGGGCAACACCCAGCCGTACGGCCTGCTGCACGGCGGCGCCTCCGCGGTGCTGGCGGAGACCCTGGGCTCGGTCGGCGCGATGCTGCACGGCGGCAGCACCAAGGTCGCGGTCGGCGTGGACCTCAACTGCACCCACCACCGCGGCCTCCGCTCGGGTCTGGTGACCGGTGTGGCCACGCCCGTGCACCGGGGCCGGTCGACGGCGACGTACGAGGTCGTGATCAGCGACGAGCAGGGCCGCAGGGTGTGCAGCGCCCGGCTGACCTGCCTGCTGCGTGACCTCGGGGCGCCGAACGGCGAGCAGGCGCCCGCGGCTTCCTGACACTCCGAACCGTCCGAGGCCCGGTCCGCATCCCAAAAGGGGCGCGACCGGGCCTTTTCGTCTCCAACACGACGTCATTTCGCCCACAGAAAAGCGGAATTCCGCCGTCCAGGCAGGAACGGGCCATGACGAGGGCGAAGATATCGCCACCCGGCCGCCCGAAAATGCTGTATAGCACACCTTTCTTTTCCCGGTGTAACGCTGCGTAACATGCACGCAATAAGCGGCCCCCGCCTCCCCTCCGGGGGCACGCCCGTAGGTGATCTTCCCCAGCCTTCCCCGGGTCGCGGCGCCCGCCCGACCGCCACCTCGGGCCGACGGCCAACCGGAAGTGCGCATTCTCAAAATGTGGACCGCGGGGAAATTCCGCCAAACCGGCCGAGAGTGCCCCGGGCGGAACTTTCCCGTCCACGCCGTCATAACAAGAAAGTCACAAGGACGCCTACGGCGCTGCCCAGGTCTCCATAGCGGGCTTAGAGTCACGGCCAGTCACCGCTCCAACGGGAGTTCGGTACCAACGCGGCTCTCCGCCGTCCCGTTCCAGGGACCGCCCATGCCTGCGGAAAGGATCGATTGTGCGACAGCGTTCTCTGGTGATTCTTACCTCCGTTCTGACGACGGGGGCTCTGACTCTCACCGCCTGCGGCTCCCGCAACAATGACAGCAAGGGCGGCGACAGCGGCGACATCACGGTCACCATCGGCGTGGACGCCCCGCTGACCGGCCAGAACTCCGCGACCGGCCTCGGCATCCAGTACGGCGCGCAGATAGCGGTCGACGACGCGAACAAGAACAAGACGGTCCCGGGCGTGACCTTCAAGGTCAAGGCGCTGGACGACAAGGCGATCCCGGCCACCGGCCAGCAGAACGCCACCCAGCTGGTCGCCCAGAAGGACGTCCTCGGTGTGGTCGGCCCGCTCAACTCCGGTGTGGCCACGCAGATGCAGCAGGTCCTCGACACCGCGAACCTGGTGGAGATCTCCCCGTCCAACACCGCCCCGGAGCTGACCCAGGGCAAGAACTGGCAGACCACGAAGGTCCGCCCGTTCAAGACCTACTTCCGCACCGCGACCACCGACGCGCTCCAGGGCGCGTTCGCCGCCGACTACGCCTACAACGGCCTGCACAAGAAGAAGGCGTTCGTCGTCGACGACAAGCAGACCTACGGCGCCGGCCTCTCCAAGATCTTCAAGGAGCAGTTCGCCAAGCAGGGCGGCAAGGTCATCGGCACCGACCACGTCAGCGTGGGCGACCGCGACTTCTCCACCCTCGTCACCAAGATCAAGAACTCGGGCGCCGACATCCTGTACTACGGCGGCCAGTACGACGAGTCCCAGGTGCTGACCAAGCAGCTCAAGGACGCCGGCGCCAAGATCCCGCTGTTCGGCGGCGACGGCATGTTCACCCCGACCTACATCAAGACCGCCGGCAAGGCCTCCGAGGGCGACCTCGCGACCTCCATCGGCGTCCCGGTCGACACCCTGCCCGCCGCCAAGGACTTCGTGGCCACCTACAAGGCCAAGAAGTACCCCGGTGACTACGGCACCTACGGCTCCTACTCGTACGACGCCACCACCGCGATCATCAAGGCCGTCGGCCAGATCATCAAGGACGGCAAGCTCCCGGACGACGCCCGCGCCAAGGTCGTCGACGCGGTCCAGCACAACTCCTTCGACGGCATCTCCGGCAAGATCTCGTTCGACGAGTTCGGTGACACCACGAACAAGCAGCTGACCGTCTACCAGGTCGTCAACGGTGCGTGGAAGTCCGTCAAGAGCGGCGTCGCCAACCCGAAGTAGCCCGCGGCACACCTCGCGACACCAGGGCCGCGCGGCACTGACCACCGTCACCGCGCGGCCCGCCTTCTACCGCCCCCTTGACTCTCCCCACCACATGGAGGCCATGCGGTGAACACCCTGCCGCAGCAGCTGGCCAACGGGCTGTTCCTCGGCTCGATGTACGGCCTGATCGCCATCGGATACACGATGGTGTACGGCATCGTCCAGCTCATCAACTTCGCACACGGCGAGATCTTCATGACGGGAGGCTTCGGCGCCCTCACGGTGTACCTCGCCCTGCCGGATGGCATATCCATGTGGATAGCCCTGCCGGCGATGCTCGTCGGCGGCGCCCTGGTCGCCGTCCTCATCGCCGTCGGCGCCGAACGCTTCGCCTACCGGCCGCTGCGCGGCGCGCCACGTCTGGCGCCGCTGATCACGGCCATCGGTCTCTCGCTCGCGCTCCAGCAGCTCGTCTTCAACCTGTACCCGAACGCCAAGACCTCCCGTGTCTTCCCCCAGCTCCCCTTCGGGCCCTACCACCTGGGCTCGATCACCATCCAGAGCGGCGACATCTTCCTGATCATCGCCGCCCCGCTGTGCATGGCGGTCCTCGCCTTCTTCGTGCGGCTCTCGCGCACCGGCCGTGCCATGCAGGCCACCGCGCAGGACCCGGACACCGCCCAGCTGATGGGCATCGACACCAACCGCATCATCGTGATCGCGTTCGCCATCGGCGGCGTGTTCGCGGCGGTCGCGGGCACGGCGTACGGCTTCAAGTACGGAAACGTCGAGTACACGATGGGCTTCCTGGCCGGCCTCAAGGCCTTCACCGCGGCCGTCCTCGGCGGCATCGGCAACATCTACGGCGCGATGCTCGGCGGCCTCGTCCTGGGCCTGGCCGAGGCCATGGCCACCGCCTACATCGCGGACATCCCCGGCATGCAGCAGCTCGGCGGCCAGGGCTGGGCGGCGGTGTGGGCCTTCGTCCTCCTCATCCTCGTACTCCTCTTCAGGCCACAGGGCCTGCTCGGCGAACGCGTCGCGGACAGGGCGTGAGCAGCATGACCGACACCACCCTCCAGACCCCGGCGGAGCGCGGGCTGCTGCCGCTCCCGGCCGCCGTGGCCCGGCCGCTCATCGCCGTCGGCGCCGTCGGCACCATCGCCAGCGCCTTCATGAGCTGGACCTGGACGCCCGACTTCCCCGGCAACCTGACCATCTACGGCTACCCGGCCGGGCTCCAGATCCTGGCCCTGGTCGCCGGCGCGCTCACCCTGCTGTACGTGCTCGCCCTGTGGCGGGTGAAGGGCCTCGGCTGGCTGAACCCGTCGGGCGCCACCAGCCCGGTGCTGCTGACCGGCCTCTCGGCGTTCGCCGTCTGCTGGTTCACCGGCATCGCCATCGCCGTCGACCTCGGCGGCCTGGTCAACCTCGACCCCGGCGCGTACGTCGCGATGGTCGCCTCGGCGCTGCCCGTCATCGGCGCCCTCGCCCTGCCCCACCCCGCCCCGGGCACCGGCCTCAAGGGCTACCTCACCAAGCCCGAACAGCCCCGCCCCGGCACCCTGTCGCCGCTCGCGGAGCGCGCCGTCGTCACCGTCGGCACCGCCCTCGGCCTGGTGGTCTTCACCTACGGCATCGGCATCAACGACGACGACAGCGAGACCTTCATCGGCTTCCTGCTCGTGGTGAGCTTCGCCGCCTGGGGTCTGCTGCACTCCGGACTCCTCGACCGGTACTCGGTCATGTCCACCCGCCACAAGGGCTTCGCGGCCGCGCTGGCGTTCCTGGCCGCCGTGATCTTCCCGTTCACCCAGAGCGACGACCACAACGCCAACATCGGCGTGAACATCCTCATCTTCGCCACCGTCGCCCTCGGTCTGAACATCGTCGTCGGCCTCACCGGCCTGCTCGACCTCGGCTACGTCGCCTTCCTCGGCGTCGGCGCCTACGCGGCCGCCCTGGTCTCCGGCTCCGAGTACTCGCCCCTCCAGGTCCAGTTCCCCTTCTGGGCCGCCGCCCTCACCGGCATGGCCGCCTCCCTGGTCTTCGGCGTCCTGATCGGCGGTCCGACGCTGCGGCTGCGCGGCGACTACCTGGCCATCGTGACGCTCGGCTTCGGAGAGATCTTCCGCATCACCGTCAACAACCTGGACGGCGACTCCGGTCCGAACATCACCCGCGGCCCCAACGGCATCACCCAGATCCCCGACATCAAGCTCTTCGGGTTCAACCTGGGCGACGCCCACACCTTCGGCTCGTTCACGCTGGGCCGGTTCGCCAACTACCTGTTCCTGATGCTGATCGTGACGGCGATCGTCGTCCTGGTCTTCACCCGCGCCGCCGACTCCCGTATCGGCCGCTCCTGGATCGCGATCCGCGAGGACGAGACCGCCGCGACCGCCATGGGCATCAACGGCTTCCGGGTCAAACTGATCGCGTTCGCGCTCGGCGCCTCCCTCGCGGGTCTGGCCGGCACCGTGATGGCGCACGTGAACTACAGCGTCAACCCGCAGCCGTACCAGTTCGCCGGCGCCGCCCCGCCCAACTCGGCCTTCCTGCTGGCCGCCGTCGTCCTCGGCGGCATGGGCACCGTCAGCGGCCCGCTGCTCGGCGCCAGCCTGCTCTACCTCATCCCGGAGAAGCTCCAGTTCATGCAGAACTACGAGCTGCTCGCCTTCGGTGTCGCGCTGATCCTGCTCATGCGGTTCCGGCCGGAGGGCATCATCGCCAACCGGCGCCGCAAGCTGGAGTTCCACGAGACCGGCCAGCTCGACGTACCGGCACAGACGACCCTGTCCGACGACGCGGCCGTCACCAAGGCAGGGGCGTAAGGAACCATGACGACACCTGTACTCGAAGCCCGTGACGTCACCATGCGGTTCGGCGGTCTGACCGCCGTACGGTCCGTGGACTTCACGGTGAACAGCGGCGAGATCGTCGGCCTGATCGGGCCGAACGGCGCCGGCAAGACCACCTTCTTCAACTGCCTCACCGGCCTGTACGTCCCCACCGAGGGCACCGTCGCCTACAAGGGCAAGGTGCTGCCGCCCAAGCCGCACCTGGTGACGCAGGCGGGCATCGCCCGTACCTTCCAGAACATCCGGCTCTTCGCCAACATGACCGTGCTGGAGAACGTCCTCGTGGGCCGCCACACGCGGACCAAGGAGGGCCTGTGGTCGGCGCTGCTGCGCGGCCCCGGCTTCCGCAAGGCCGAACGCGACTCCGAGGCGCGGGCGATGGAGCTCCTGGAGTTCGTCGGCCTCGCGGGCAAGCGCGAGCACCTGGCGCGCAATCTGCCCTACGGCGAGCAGCGCAAGCTGGAGATCGCGCGGGCGCTGGCCAGCGAGCCCGGCCTGCTGCTCCTGGACGAGCCCACGGCGGGCATGAACCCGCAGGAGACCCGGGCCACCGAGGAACTGGTCTTCGCCATCCGGGACAAGGGCATCGCCGTCCTCGTCATCGAGCACGACATGCGGTTCATCTTCAACCTGTGCGACCGCGTCGCGGTGCTCGTCCAGGGCGAGAAGCTGATCGAGGGCACCTCCGAGATCGTCCAGGCCGACGAGCGGGTCATCGCCGCCTACCTGGGCGAGCCCTTCGAGGGCGAGCCGGGCGCGGCGGAGGCCGCGGAGGTCGAGGCCGCGGAGGCCGAGGCGACCGGGACCGAGAGGCCGCAGGCGGCGGAGGCGGAGGCCGAAAGGCCGGAAGCGGCGGAGGCCGACGCGGCCGAGGCCGAGGCGGCCGGGTCCGCCGACAGCACGGAGGGAGAGGCCCAGTGACCGCACTGCTGGAGGTCGAGGACCTCAGGGTCGCCTACGGCAAGATCGAGGCCGTCAAGGGCATCTCGTTCAGCGTCGAGGCCGGCCAGGTCGTGACCCTCATCGGCACCAACGGCGCCGGCAAGACGACCACGCTGCGCACCCTGTCCGGGCTGCTCAAGCCGGTCGGCGGCACGATCCTGTTCGACGGCAAGCCGCTCGCCGGGGTACCGGCGCACAAGATCGTCGCGCTGGGGCTCGCCCACTCCCCCGAGGGCCGGCACATCTTCCCGCGCCTGAGCATCGCGGAGAACCTCCAGCTCGGTGCCTTCCTGCGCAAGGACAAGGACGGCATCGAGCAGGACATCCAGCGCGCCTACGACCTCTTCCCGATCCTGGGCGAGCGGCGCAAGCAGGCGGCGGGCACCCTCTCGGGCGGCGAGCAGCAGATGCTGGCCATGGGCAGGGCGCTGATGTCCCGGCCCAAGCTGCTGATGCTGGACGAGCCGTCCATGGGTCTGTCGCCGATCATGATGCAGAAGATCATGGCGACGATCGCCGAGCTGAAGTCCCAGGGCACCACCATCCTGCTGGTCGAGCAGAACGCCCAGGCGGCGCTCTCGCTCGCCGACCAGGGGCATGTGATGGAGGTCGGCTCGATCGTGCTGTCCGGCAGCGGACAGGACCTGCTGCACGACGAGTCGGTCCGCAAGGCGTACCTGGGCGAGGACTGACGCCCGTACGGAACAGGCCCGCGCCCCCCGTCGAGGGGGCGCGGGCCTGTTCCGTACGCGAAGCGCTCAGCCGTTCTTCGCGGCCTTCTTCTCCTCGTTGTCCGCGATCACGGCCTCGGCGACCTGCTGCATCGACATGCGGCGGTCCATGGAGGTCTTCTGGATCCAGCGGAAGGCGGCCGGCTCGGTCAGGCCGTACTCGGTCTGGAGGATGGACTTGGCGCGGTCGACCAGCTTGCGGGTCTCCAGGCGCTGGGTGAGGTCGGCGACCTCCTGTTCCAGCTGCCTCAGCTCGGTGAAGCGGGAGACGGCCATCTCGATCGCCGGCACCACGTCGCTCTTGCTGAACGGCTTGACCAGGTACGCCATCGCGCCGGCGTCCCGCGCGCGCTCCACCAGGTCGCGCTGGGAGAAGGCGGTGAGCATCAGGACCGGGGCGATGGACTCCTCGGCGATCTTCTCGGCCGCGGAGATGCCGTCCAACTTGGGCATCTTCACATCCAGGATGACCAGGTCCGGCCGGTGCTCGCGGGCCAGCTCGATCGCCTGCTCGCCGTCGCCGGCCTCACCGACGACGGTGTAGCCCTCCTCCTCCAGCATCTCCTTGAGGTCGAGGCGGATCAGGGCCTCGTCCTCGGCGATGACGACACGGGTCGTCAGGGGAGGCACGTGCGACTTGTCCTCGTCGGCGTCTACGGGCTGGGGCGACTCGGCGGTCACGGGGGCTCCTCGTTCGGTGCAGGGGTACTGCTGACAAGAGCCTACCTAGCTACGGTATGGTGGACGCGCGGAGGGTCGGGGGAAACCTTGGATTCTGCGAGCCCCGGTAGCCCAATTGGCAGCAGGCAACGGATTCAAAACCCGTACAGTGTCGGTTCGAGTCCGACCCGGGGCACTTTTTCCTTGTTTTCCAAGGTCACCGGGTTCCTTGATCGCCGGTTTGTGCGGGCCCCTTCGTGAAGGGGCCCTTTTCTCATGCTCGGCCCGGTTCAGCCCTCCGGGTCGTCGTCCTCGCCGATGCGGTGGACGCGGACCATGTTGGTGGAGCCGGAGACCCCGGGCGGGGAGCCGGCCGTGATCACCACGACATCACCCTTCTCGCAGCGGCCGTAGCGCAGCAGCAGTTCGTCCACCTGGTCGACCATGGCGTCGGTGGAGTCGACGTGCGGGCCGAGGAAGGTCTCGGCGCCCCAGGTGAGGCTGAGCTGGGAGCGGGTGGCCGGCTCGGGGGTGAAGGCGAGCAGCGGGATCGGCGGACGGTAGCGGGACAGCCGGCGGGCGGTGTCGCCGGACTGGGTGAAGGCCACGAGGAACCTGGCGCCGAGGAAGTCGCCCATCTCGGCGGCGGCCCGTGCGACCGCGCCGCCCTGGGTGCGCGGCTTGTTCCGCTCGGTCAGCGGCGGCAGCCCCTTGGCCAGCATGTCCTCCTCGGCCGCCGTGACGATCTTCGCCATGGTGCGCACGGTCTCGACCGGGTACTTGCCGACGCTGGTCTCGCCGGAGAGCATCACCGCGTCGGTGCCGTCGAGGACGGCGTTGGCCACGTCGGAGGCCTCGGCCCGGGTGGGGCGGGCGTTGTCGACCATGGAGTCGAGCATCTGGGTGGCGACGATGACCGGCTTGGCGTTGCGCCGGGCGAGCTTGATGGCCCGCTTCTGGACGATCGGCACCTGCTCCAGCGGCATCTCCACGCCGAGGTCGCCGCGCGCGACCATCAGCCCGTCGAAGGCGGCCACGATGTCGTCCAGGTTCGCGACCGCCTGCGGCTTCTCGATCTTGGCGATCACCGGGAGGCGGCGGCCCTCCTCGGCCATGATGCGGTGCACCGCACGGGCGTCGTCGCCGCTGCGCACGAAGGAGAGGGCAACGATGTCGAACCCGGTGTGCAACGCCCAGCGCAGGTCCTCCTCGTCCTTCTCGGACAGGGCGGGCACGGAGACGGCGACGCCGGGCAGGTTGAGGCCCTTGTGGTCGGAGACCATGCCGCCCTCGACCACCCGGGTGCGCACCCGGGGGCCGTCGACGGCGGTGACCTCCAGGCAGACCCGGCCGTCGTCCACGAGGACGCGCTCGCCGGGGGTGACGTCCTCGGCGAGCCCCGCGTAGGTGGTGCCGCACCGGTGGCGGTCGCCCGCCACGCCGTCCTCGACGGTGATGGTGAACTCGTCGCCGCGTTCAAGCAGTACCGGCCCTTCGGCGAAACGGCCGAGGCGAATCTTCGGACCTTGAAGGTCGGCGAGGATGCCGACGCTGCGGCCGGATTCGTCGGCGGCCTTGCGCACGCGCTGGTAACGCTCCTCGTGTTCGGCGCGGGTGCCGTGGCTGAGGTTGAACCGGGCGACGTCCATTCCGGCCTCGACCAGTGCCTTGATCTGGTCGTACGAGTCGGTGGCGGGCCCCAATGTACAGACGATCTTTGCTCGGCGCATGGTTCGAGCCTAGGGCTTACCCGCTGGTAGAGATTCCGGGCCGCATGACCACTCAACAACCTTTACATGAAGCCTTATTGACAAGTGTTGAATTGTG
Source organism: Streptomyces sp. NPDC001056 (assembly GCF_053598955.1). Lineage (NCBI taxonomy): Bacteria > Bacillati > Actinomycetota > Actinomycetes > Kitasatosporales > Streptomycetaceae > Streptomyces > Streptomyces sp. NPDC001056. Next base: position 82,191 of record NZ_JBSFLI010000011.1, read on the forward strand.
CGGATGGCCGCTCCTATGAGCGAATGCGGCGGCACGAAAGGCCTCACCGCTCTTCGACGAGAGGGGTGAGCTGCCTGGTGGTGGCGTGCCGGGCCCCCGGGACGGCGGATCGCGGTTCGCGCAGTCCGAAGGTGGTGAAGGCCGTACGGGTCGGCAGGGGGTACGACTCCTTGCCGGTCAGCGAGTTGAGAATGGTGGCGCCGCGCCAGGCGGCGAGGCCGAGGTCGGGGGCGCCGACGCCGTGGGTGTGCAGTTCGGCGTTCTGGACGTAGACCGAGCCCTTGACCGACCGGTCGAGGACCAGCCGGAAGTCCGCGTCGACGCGCGGGCGGCCGCCGGCGTCGCGGCGCACATAGGGGTCGAGCCCGGCGAGCAACCGGTCGAGGGGGCGCTGGTGGTAGCCGGTGGCGAGCACGACGGCGTCGGTGGCGAGCCGGGAGCGGCTGTCCTCTTCGAGGTGCTCCAGATGGAGTTCGATCTTGCTGTTGGCGATCCGGCCGGCGGTGCGCACCCGCACGCCCGGGGTGAGGACGGCGTCGGGCCAACCGCCGTTCACGGTCCGCCGGTAGAGCTCGTCGTGGATGGCGGCCAGGGTGTCGGCGTCGACGGCCCTGTGGAGCTGCCACTGGGCGCCGACCAGCCGGTCGCGGACGGGTTCGGCCAGGGCGTGGAAGTAGCGCGTGTAGTCGGGGGTGAAGTGCTCCAGGCCGAGCTTGGAGTACTCCATCGGCGAGAACGCGGGGCTGCGGCCGATCCAGTGCAGTCGCTCCTCGCCGACCGGGCGGCGGCGCAGCAGGTCGAGGAAGATCTCGGCGCCGGACTGTCCGGAGCCGACGACGGTGATGTGCCCGGCGGCGAGGAGGGTGTCGCGGTGGTCGAGGTAGTCGGCGGCGTGCACGACGGGCAGGCCCTCGGCGTCGACCATGGGCTTGAGCGGGGCCGGCACATGGGGGACGGTGCCGACGCCGAGGACGAGGTTGCGGGTGTAGGCGCGGCCGAGGGCGTCGGCCTCGCCGTCGGCGTCGAGCTGGGTGAAGTCGACCTCGAACAGCTCGCGTTCGGGGTTCCAGCGGACGGCGTCGACCTGGTGGCCGAAGCGCAGTCCGGGCAGGCTCCGGGCGACCCAGCGGCAGTAGGCGTCGTACTCGGCGCGCTCGACGTGGAAGCGCTCGGCGAAGTAGAAGGGGAACAGTCGTTCGCGGGTTCTGAGGTAGTTGAGGAAGCTCCAGGGGCTGGTGGGGTCGGCGAGGGTCACCAGGTCGGCGAGGAAGGGCACCTGGATGGTGGAGCCCTCGATGAGCAGGCCGGGGTGCCAGCTGAAGCCGGGCCGCTGTTCGTAGAAGACGGCGTCGAGTCCGGACAGCGGCTGGGCGAGGGCGGCGAGGGAGAGGTTGCAGGGGCCGATGCCGATGCCGACCAGGTCGCGGGGGGCGTCGGGGTCGCGGCGCGGGAGGAGCGGGGTGCGCGGGGCCGTCTGCGGAGCCGGGTGAGGGGTCATCTGGGGATGCTTCCTTCGACGAGTTTCAACAGGTGGGCCAGGTCGTCCGGCCGGGTGTGGGGGTTGAGGAGGGTGGCCTTGAGCCAGAGGCGGCCGTCGAGCCGCGCGCGGCCGAGGACGGCCCGGCCTTCGCGCAGCAGCTCCCGGCGGGCGCCGGCCACGGCGGCGTCGGGCGCCTCGGCGGGGCGGAACAGGACCGTGCTGATGACGGGGGCGTCGTACAGCTCGAAGCCGGGGTGCGCTTCGACGCGGGCGGCGAACTCGCGGGCCAGGTCGCAGACCTGGTCGACCAGGGCGCCGAGGCCGCGGCGGCCGAGGGTCTTCAGGGTGACCGCGGTCTTGAGGATGTCGGGGCGGCGGGTGGTGCGCGGGGAACGGGCGAGCAGGTCGGGGTAGCCGGCCTCGGTGTCGTCGTCGGCGTTCAGATAGTCGGCGCGGTGGTGGAGTACGGCGAGTTCGCCCGGGTCGGCCACGGCGAGCAGGCCGGCGGCGACCGGTTGCCAGCCGAGTTTGTGCAGGTCGAGGGTCACGGTGTGGGCGGCGTCGAGTCCGGCGAGTCGGCCGCGGTGCCGGTCGCTGAAGAGCAGCCCGCCCCCGTAGGCGGCGTCGACGTGCAGCCGGGCGCCATGGGCTTCGCACAGGGCGGCGATCTCGGGCAGCGGGTCGATGAGTCCGGCGTCGGTGGTGCCGGCGGTGGCGGCGACCAGCAGGGGGCCGGGGAGGGTGGTGAGGGCGTCGTCGAGGGCGGCCGGGTCGAGGGTGCCGCGGGGGGCCGGGACGAGCACCGGGTCGGGCAGTCCCAGCAGCCAGGCGGCGCGGGCGAGCGAGTGGTGGGCGGCGGCGCCGCAGACCAGCTGGACGCCGCCGCCCTGCGCCTCGCGGGCGAGCAGCAGGGCGAGTTGGTTGGACTCGGTGCCGCCGGTGGTGACCAGGGCGTCGGCCAGTCCGGCCGCCCGTGCGAGCGCCTCCGTGACGACGGCTTCCAGGGCGGTCGCGCCGGGGGCCTGGTCCCAGGAGTCCAGGGAGGGGTTGAGGGCGCTGACCGCGAGGTCGGCGGCGGTGGCCACGGCGAGGGGCGGGCAGTGCAGATGGCCCGCGCACAGCGGGTCGGCGGGGTCGGCGGCGCCCTCGGCGAGGAGCCGTACGAGAACGCGCAGGGCGTCCGGGTCGCCCTCGTCCGGCAGTACGTCCCCGAGCGCGTCGGCGACCTGCCGGGCGGTGGCCTCGGGTCCGCCGGCGGGCAGGGGGCCGCCGCGCGCCTTCCGGCCTTCCGCCAGCGCGTCCAGCACCGTGTCGAGGAGCGGGCGCAGGGCGTCGGGGCCGTACGGGCCGGACGCGAGGGGCTGGGTGGACATGGGCTGGCCTCCGCTCTCGGGGCTGCTCGGGGGCGCGCCGCGTGGGCTCCGGGTGGTACGGGAAGAGGGGCGTGTGTCCCTCAGGTCCAACGAGCGAGGCCCGGACGTGGGTACTGCCGTACGGGGAAAACTTGTTGGAGCGGGGGGGGTGGCCGCCACTAACGTCGGCCGGATGGTGGACGCGTGGACGATCGAGGTGCCCGGCGAACGGGTGCTGGTGCGTGAGCCGGCCCCGGCGGACGAGGCGCCGCTGATCCGGCTGTTCGAGGAGTGCGAGGACTGGTTCCTGGCGGCCACGGGGCTGCCGTCGGCGCCGGGCGATGTGCAGAGCCTGTGCTACGCCCTGCCCGAGGGCGCGCACCTTGACGACAAGGTGCTGCTGGTGATGGAGCGGGAAGGGGTGGTCGCGGGCGTGGTGGACGCGGTGCGCGACCATCCGGAGCCGGGCGCGGTGGCCGTCGGCCTGTTCCTGCTGGCGCCCTGGGCCCGGGGCCGGGGCCTCGGCCGCGCCCTGGCCGAGACCCTGCTGACGCGGGCCGGGGACACACCCCTGGTGGCGGCGACGGTCCCGCCCGGCTGGCGTCCCGGCGAGCGCTTCCTGGAGCGGCTCGGCTTCACCCTGTCCCCGGAGCCCCGCCCGAACGGCGCCAACCGCCGGACGGGCCCACGGGAAGGCGGAGTACGACGGGCGGAGCTGCGGCGGGGTGGAGGGCCTGAGGCGAGGGTCCTGAAGCCGGAGTCCTGAAGCAGAGTCCTGAAGCGGGAGTCCTGAGGCGGGGAGCGTGGCCGGGAGCCCGGCGGGGGCTACGGCAGGGGGCGGGGCTACGGCAAAGGACGGCCCGTGGCCCCGGCCGGGCCCGGGTCCGGGGCCGGCGCACGACCGCGCTCGCCCGAACAGCCCCTGGCCGAGGCGGGGACACGACGGAACGCGGCCACGGCACGCGGGCGAAGCTACCGCCGGGGACAGACCTGGCCCCGGCCGGGCCCGGGACCGGCGCACGACCGCGCTCGACAGGGGGCGGGGCTACGGCAAAGGACGGCCCGTGGCCCCTGCCGGGTCCGGGACCGGTGCCCGGGCGCGCTCGGCCGAGCGGCGCGCTGTGCGGTGGTCCGGGGAGGCGGGGCCGGGCCGTGCTCGCCCGGTGTTCCGGCGCACGGGGACTCGGCGGGGCGGCCGGACGGACGGCTGCTCGACGGCCTCGCACTCCGCCGAACACCGTTCCCCGGGCCCGGAGTTCGCCCCCCGGGCCCGAGGTCCGCTTCCTAGGCCCCGAAATCCGCCGCGTGGTCCCGGGCCCACCGGGTGAAGGTGCGGGCCGGGGTGCCGGTGATCTCCTCGACCGTGGTCGTGATCTCCGGGGGTACGCCGATGGTGTCCTCGAAGGTCTTGAGCAGGCGTTCGAGCATCTGCGGGTCCAGGTGCGGGAACAGCTCGGGACCGGCCTTGCCGGGGTCGACCTCCACGAAGGCCAGGTCCCGGCCGACGGCCGCGCCGATCGCCGCGATCTGGTCGGCGTTGGTGGTCGCTTCCGGGCCGGTCAGCCGGTGTACGGCGCCCTCGTGGCCCTCGTCCAGGAGGGAGCGCTCGGCGACGGCGGCGATGTCGTCCTCGTGGATCGGCGCGGACACCGCGTCCGCGTAGACACCCCGGACGGTGTTCCCGGCGCGGACCTGCGGCGCCCACTGGAGGGCGTTGGTGGCGAACCCGTTGGGCCGCAGGAAGGTCCAGGCCAGACCGCTGTCCCGGATCAGCCGCTCGGCGGTGGCGTGCAGTACGTGGATGGGGTGGGTCTTGTCGGCGCCCTCCCGGACGATGCCGCTGGAGAGCAGGACGGCGTGCCGGACACCGGCCGCGCGGGCCGCCGCCAGCAGGGGCGCGGTGACGGCCTGCGCGTACAGGAAGACCCCGGTCGCCCCGTCGAACACGGCGGTGGGGTCGTCGGCCCGGAAGCGCACCACCTCGGCCCGTCCGGGCAGGGCGGCGCGCTCCGGGTCGCGGGTCAGCGCGCGTACCGGCCGGCCCGCGGCGAGAAGTCGGTCCACCAGGGCGCGGCCCACGTTGCCGGTCGCGCCGGTCACTGCGATCACGATGGTTGCCTCCCGGCTCGGCTGTTCGCTTTCGGACCACCGAGCCTAGGAGGGTGACCCGGGGCGCCGCATCGTCGCCGAGGACCAGCCACGCCCTAGGTCGTCGGACCTACTTACCCCTGTGCCTCTCCCCCGCGGGCCCGCAGCGCGCGGCCCAGGTCGTCCAGGCGGTCGGCCAGGGCGCGGCGCAGGGACGGGATGAGGTCCTCGCGGTCCAGGCAGGCCTCGCCCAGGCGCACGTGCTCGGCGTCGACGGCGTGGGCGGGGAAGCACCAGCGGCCGGCGGCGGCGGCGATGGCGGGGCCGCGGCGTGCGGCGAGCGGGACCGCGTCCTCGTAGAAACGCGGCACGTACTCCCGTACCAGATCGGCCTGTTCGGGCTGCCAGAAGCCGTGGGCCGTGGCCGTGAACAGGTAGTTGGACAGGTCGTCGCCGGTGAACATCGCCTCCCAGGCCGCGCGCTTGGCCTCCGGGTCGGGCAGGGCGGCGCGGCAGCGGGCGGCGCCTTCCTGGCCGGTGGCGCTGGGGTCGCGGGCCAGCTCGGCGGCGATGGCGGCCTCGTCGGTGGCGCCGAGCACGGCGAGCCGGGCGAGGATGCGCCAGCGCAGGTCGGGGTCGAGTTCGGGACCGCCGGGCACGGTGCCGTCGGCGAGCCAGGCGGCGATGGTGTCCGGGTGCGCGGCCACGTTGATCAGATGGCGGACGGCGATCAGGCGCAGGCCGGGGTGGTCGCCGTCCTCGGTGCGGCGCAGCAGGTCGCGGCAGAGGGCGGTGAGCGTGCCGAGCGCGGCCGGGCGCTCCTCGGCGGGCAGGTACTGGTCGGCGATCTGCCCGGAGGCGAAGACCAGCACGCCCTGCACGATGGCGAGGTCGGTCTCGCGCGGCAGATGGGCGCGGGCGATCTCCAGGTAGGCGGCGGGCGCGAGTTCGCCGTCGCGCACCGCGTCCCGCAGGGAGTTCCACACGATCGCGCGGGTGAGCGGCTCGGGCAGCCCGGACAGGCTGCTCCGGACCGCCTCGAAGGACTCCGCGTCGAAGCGGACCTTGGCGTAGGTGAGGTCCCCGTCGTTCAGCAGGAGGAGTGCGGGGCGCTTGCCGATGGGGCGCGGGGCGTCCTGCGGGATGTCGAGTTCGAGGCGCTCGCGCAGGATCAGCCGGCCCTCGTCGGCGACGTCGTGGTCGTACAGCCCGGCGATGACGCGGTGCGGGCGGCTGCCCTTGCGATCGACGGTCAGCGCGCAGGTGCCGTCGGCGGCCTCGATCACGGGCGTGAGGGTGTCGACGCCGGTGGTGCGCAGCCAGCTGTCGGCCCAGGCGCGCACGTCGCGGTCGGTCACGGAGGCGAGGGAGTCGAGGAAGTCGGCGAGGGTCGCGTTGCCGAACCTGTGCCGGGCGAAATGGGTGTTGATGCCCGCGAGGAAGTCCTTCTCACCCAGCCAGGCGGCCAGCTGGCGCAGCGCGGAGGCGCCCTTGGCGTACGAGATGCCGTCGAAGTTGAGCAGGGCGGAGGCCGCGTCCTCCACGCCCTCGGGGGCGACCGGGTGGGTGGTGGGGCGCTGGTCCGCCTCGTACCCCCACGCCTTGCGGGTGACGCCGAACTCGGTCCAGGGGTCGGTGAAGCGGGTGGCCTCGGCGGTGGTCTGGTAGCCCATGTACTCGGCGAAGGACTCGTTCAGCCAGATGTCGTCCCACCACTTGAGGGTGACCAGGTCGCCGAACCACATATGGGCCATCTCGTGCGCGATGACCATGGCGCGCATCTGGCGCTCGGTGTCGGTGACGGCGGAGCGGTAGACGAACTCGTCGCGGAAGGTGACCAGGCCCGGGTTCTCCATGGCGCCCGCGTTGAACTCGGGCACGAACGCCTGGTCGTAGGAGTCGAAGGGGTACGGCTCCTCGAACTTCTCGTGGTAGCGGTCGTAGCACGCGCGCGTGACCTCGAAGATCTCCTCGGTGTCGACGTCGAGGTAGGGCGCGAGCGAGCGGCGGCAGTGGATGCCGAAGGGCAGCCCGCGGTGCTCGGTGCGCACCGAGTGCCAGGGACCGGCGGCGACGGCGACCAGGTAGGTGGAGATCGGCGGGGTGGGCGCGGCCCGCCAGACGCCGTCCGAGCCGCGCTCGGTGATGCCGTTGGCGAGCACGGTCCATCCCTCGGGCGCCTTGACCGAGACCTCGAAGACGGCCTTCAGGTCGGGCTGGTCGAAGGCGGGGAAGACGCGTGGGACGTCGTCCATGGCGAGCTGCGTGTAGAGGTAGGTCTCGCCGTCGACCGGGTCGGTGAAGCGGTGCATGCCCTCGCCGGTGCGCGAGTAGTGCATGGACGCGTCGACGCGCAGTTCGTGCTCGCCCGCGGTGAGGTCCTTCAGCGACAGCCGGTCCTCGTGCAGCGACCGCGGGTCCAGGGGCTGTCCGTCGAGGGTCACGGAGCGCAGCTCGGCGGGCTTCACCTCTACGAACGTGTCCCCGTCGGACCGCGCGGTGAACCGGATCACGGTACGGGAGTCGAAGGTCTCGTCCCCGGTGGTGAGGTCCAGTTCGACCGTGTAGCGGTGGACATCGAGGAGCTGAGCTCGGAGCTGCGCTTCATCGCGCGTGAGTACGGACATACACGCCATGCTGCCTGATGGGACTGACAGCGCACAGAGGAGGAGCGTTACACGACTATTATCCGACCCGCCCTTTTCCTTCCCCTTGTTCGGAATTCAGTTCCCGTTGGTGTCCTCGGCGATGCGTTCGTGGTGCCTGATCACCTCGGCGATGATGAAGTTCAGGAACTTCTCGGCGAACGCGGGATCGAGCTTGGCGTTCTCGGCGAGCCGGCGCAGCCGCTCGATCTGGCGGGCCTCGCGGGCCGGGTCGGCGGGCGGCAGCTGGTGCACGGCCTTGAGCCGGCCGACCTGCTGGGTGGCCTTGAAGCGTTCGGCGAGCATGTGGACGACGGCCGCGTCGATGTTGTCGATGCTGTCGCGCAGCCGCTCCAGTTCCTGGCGGACCGCGGGGTCCACGTCACCCGTGCCGGTGTTGCTGATGGTCATGGGCGCCCACCCTATGTGGTCGACGGGGTGGGGCTCATGCGGTGTCCGAGGGGTGGATCACCGGGGAGACCTCAGGGTGGTCGAGACGGTCCCGGTGGACGGGGTGGACCGGGTGGTCGGCGTCGGCCGGGTGGTCCGGGCGGGGCGCCGGGGCGCGACGGGGTCGGCCCCGGCGGAGGCTCCCGGGACAGGGATCGGGGGAAGACCCGGGACGGGAATCGGGGACGCGTCCGGGACGGGGATCGGGGAGGGCGACTGGTTCCGCCGGCTGCCGCCCGAGGTCGTGCCCCGGCAGGCCGACCGCGGCGGCCCGGTGATCCTGGTGCAGGTCGAGAACGCGTACGGCAGTCACGGCTCCGACCCGGGACATCTCGCCGAACTGGCCGCCCTGTTGCGCGCCGAGGGCGTCACCGTCCCGCTGTTCACCTCCGACGGCCCCGAGGACCACATGCTGACCGGCGGGTCCTTGCCCGGGGTTCTCGCCACGGCGAACTTCGGCTCCCGCGCGCGAGGCATTCGCCGCGCTGCGCCGGCATCGCCCCGAAGGCCCGCTGATGCGCGCGGAGTTCTGGTGCGGCTGGTTCGACCACCGGCTTCGGCGGCTGGGCGGGCGCGAACCGGAGCGGTGAGCTGCACGTGGGCGCGCTGCGGCCGGATGTGACGTCGTACGACTACGACGCTCCCGTGGAGAGTCCGGCCGCGCTGCGAGCTGGACGTGCCCGGACCGCGCGGGCCGTACCCGCTGACGGTGCGGGGGCTGCGGGATCTGGCGGTGGTCCACGTCGACGGGGTGCGGGCAGGGGTGCTCACCTGGGGGTGGTCCGAGGGGCCCGTGGCGCCGCTGCCCGCGGTGGGGCGGGGTCTGCGGACAGCGGCGGCGCGGGGCGCGGCGGGTGGCGGGGCGCATACCCTGGAGGGGCGGTCATTGAGGCTCATCGGGGGCTTTGGGGGTGCCGGCGTGGCGAACGGCGGACCGGTGGAGCACGGGTTCCCGCACCTGGAGACGGTGCGGGCGGCGATCACCGCGCTGTACCGGCGGCTGTCGCCGACCACCGTGCAGACGTTCTCGACCAGCGTGGCCCCGGCGGACGTGGCGTTCTGCGACACCGACGACCTGTATCTGGGGGCGCAGCGGGTGGCCCGGGAGATGGTGCGGCACTTCCGGTTGCCGGACGCGCGGCTGATCGTCGGCTTCCGGGAGATGACCCACGCGGCGAACATCGAACTGGCGGCGGGGCCCGAGTACTTCGTGGAGCTGAACGACCGCTTCCGCACCCACCGCGAGGACATCGGCGCGGCGCTCGCGCACGAGGTGGCGCACGTGTACCTGCACCGGCTGGACCTCGCGTTCCCCACGACGGCGGAGAACGAGATCCTCACGGACACGGTGACGACGTACCTGGGCGCGGGGTGGCTGCTGCTGGACGCCTACCGGGAGGACAAGGTCTCCTCGCAGAAGCTGGGCTATCTCACCCCGGAGGAGTTCGGGTACGTCCTTGCCAAACGGGCCCTGCTCTTCCAGGAGGACCCCTCGATCTGGTTCACCAGTCCACAGGCCTACACCGCCTACACGAAAGGGCTGGCCCGCGCCCGCCGCGACACCCAGCAGCCCCCGCTGACCGGCGCCGGCTGGACGGGCCGCCACCGCTACGCCCACGACCGCCGGCACGCCTCCTCCCTGCCGCCGGGCACCCCCTACGCCTTCGCCCCCGACCCCTCCGGCCGCCTCCACGTCACCTTCCCCTGCCCGACCTGCCACCAACGGATCCGGGTCCCGGTACGGGGACGGGTCCGGGCGCGGTGCGGATTGTGCGGGGCGGTACTGGAGTGCGACACGTAACGGCCCGACCGCCTTCGCCCACCCGCGCGTACGACGGCCGGCTCGGTCCGCCGGCCCGCCTTCAGCAATCCGGTCACGCAGGAACCCGGCGTTGTCGACGAGCGTGTCGAGCCGCCCGTACGCCTCCACCGCCGCCCGCGGCCTGGCCCTGCTCGACCGTACGGTCGCCCACGTCCACCGGCGCACCCGGTTCGGGGTGCCCGTCGGCTCCTTCCAGGCGGTCAGGCACCGGCTGGCGGACGCGAAGACCGAGGAGTGCCTTGACCTGGTGCTTGCGGAGGCGATCCGGTGAGCCGGCCGCTTCAGGAGGGGCGGACGATTCCCGCGGCGCGGGCGGCCGACAGCCAGGAGGGGAACTCGCCGACGAGACGGTCGTACAACACGGTGTCGGGGACGCTCCGGGGGTCCCGGCCCGCGTGGAAGAAACCGGCGTTGTCCACGATCCGTTGGCCGGGCACCGGGAGTTCGTCCAGTTTCCGCAGGAAGTCGAACTGCCTGCTGTCCGGGTCGCCGAAGCCGATGAACTGCCAGAACAGGGGGAGCCTGGCCGACTTGCAGAGATAGCGTTCCGCGGCGGGCTTGTCGATCGGGCCGCCGTCGGTCTGGAAGACGACCAGGGCGGGGTCCGTGGCGCCGCTGTCCAGGTAGTGGTCGAGGACGGCGTCCATCGCCAGGTGGTAGCTGGTCCTGCCCATGTGGCCGAGCCCGGCGGCGATCCGCTCGACGCTGCCCTCGTGACGGGCGAGGGCGATGTCGGTGACGGCGTCGACGTCCGTGGAGAAGAACACCACCGGCACCCGGCCGTCGTCGTCCAGGTGCGCCGACAGCCCCAGCACCCGGTCGGCGAGCGCCTGGACGCTGCCGTCCCGGTAGTACGGCCGCATCGAGCCGGAGTGGTCGAGGACGAGGTAGACGGCGGCCCGCAGCCCGTCCAGGCCGTGTTTGCGCAGGCTGACCCCGGCCGAGCGGTAGGCTCCGACGAGCGCGGGCGCGGTCTCCTCCACCTTGCGCAGACTGATCGCGGCCATGGCCCCCTCCGGCTGTCCCGAGGGGCCGAGCCTACGTGATCACGCGCACCGGGCGACGCGCCTGTCACACCGGTTCGCTATTTTGTTCGCTGCCGCCCCACCGGCTCGTTCTGATCCCTTCGTTCATCCCTTTTCGAGGAGCCGGCCTGTGGCCGCCGAGTCCGTCGTGACCACCTGCTTCCGTCATCCGCAGGTGGAGTCGTACGTCCGCTGCACCCGCTGCGACCGCTTCATCTGCCCGTCCTGCATGCGGGAGGCGTCCGTCGGGCACCAGTGCGTGGAGTGTGTGAAGGAGGGCGCCCGCTCGATCCGGCAGGCGCGGACCGTGTTCGGGGGCCGGATCGCCGCGGTCCCGCTGGTGACCTACGTGCTGCTCGGGCTGAACGTGGTGGCCTATCTGGTGGAGCTGGCCCGGCCGTCGTTCGAGTACCGCTTCGCGATGCTGGGCACCACGCCCGCCGGCTATGTCCCGGAGGGGGTGGCGCACGGGGAGTGGTACCGGCTGCTGACCGGTGCGTTCCTCCATCTGACGCCCGGCGAGGGCACGTTCGGCATCACGCACATCCTGTTCAACATGGTGGCGCTGTGGAACATCGGCCGGGTCGTGGAGACCCAGCTGGGCCGGCTGCGCTACCTCGCCCTGTACCTGCTGTCGGCCCTCGGGGGCTCCGTGCTGGAGCTGCTGCTGGTCCCCGAGTCGTACACGGTCGGCGCCTCCGGTGCGATCTTCGGCCTCGGCGCCGCCTACTGGGTCATGGGCCGCCGCCTCGGCCACGACATGCGCGAGGTCAACCGGTACATGGCGGGCCTGCTGCTGTGGCTGGTGATCTCCGCGGGGCTGACCTCCTGGCAGGGCCATCTCGGCGGGCTGCTCGCGGGCGCCGTGGTGACGCTGGCGTACGCCTACGCGCCCCGCGACGAGCGGCGCGCCCTGGTACAGGCCGGGGCGTGCGTGGCCCTGCTGGCCCTGCTGGTCGTGCTCGCCTGGCTGAAGGCGACCTCGCTGACCGCCTGAGCCGACGGGCCCCGCGCCCGACGGGCCCCGCGCCCGGCGGGAAGCCGGCGCGCGGAAGAAAGTCGACGGCGCCTGCCCGGTCGTCCGGTCGGGGACAGATGGGCAGGCGCCGTCAGTGTTCCTGCACGCCTTTGTGCGGGACGTCTCGTGGGTGCCGTCAGACCGCGAGCGCGCGGTCGGTCGGGCGGATCGGGGCCGGCAGGTCGCTGGCCCCGGTCAGGTAGCGGTCGACGCCGCGGGCGGCCGAGCGGCCCTCCGCGATCGCCCAGACGATCAGGGACTGGCCGCGGCCGGCGTCACCGGCGACGAACACACCCGGCACATTGGTCTGGAAGTCGGCGTCGCGGGCGATGTTACCCCGCTCGTCCAGGTCCAGGCCGAACTGCTCCACCAGGCCGTTCTCCCGGTCGGTGCCGGTGAAGCCCATCGCCAGGGTGACCAGCTGCGCCGGGATGCGGCGCTCGGTGCCCGGCTTCTGGGTCAGCTTGCCGTCCACGAACTCGACCTCGGCCAGGTGCAGCCACTGCACATTGCCGTCCTCGTCGCCCTCGAAGCGGGTGGTGGAGGCGGAGTAGATCCGCTCGCCGCCCTCCTCGTGGGCCGAGGTGACCTTGTAGAGGATGGGGAAGGTCGGCCAGGGCTGGCCGATCGGGTTCCGCTCCTCGTTCGGGCGGGGCATGATCTCCAGCTGGGTGACCGAGGCCGCGCCCTGCCGGTGGGCGGTGCCCACGCAGTCGGCGCCGGTGTCACCGCCGCCGATCACGACGACGTGCTTGCCCTCGGCCGAGACGGGCGAGACCACGTAGTCGCCCTCCTGGACCTTGTTGGCCAGGGGCAGGTACTCCATCGCCTGGTAGATGCCCTTCAGCTCCCGCCCGGGGACGGGGAGGTCACGGGCGGTGGTGGAGCCCGCGGCGATCACGACCGCGTCGTAGCGCTTCTTCAGGTCGCGCGCGTTCAGGTCGCGGCCGATCTCGACACCGGTGCGGAAGCGGGTGCCCTCCGCGCGCATCTGCTCGATACGGCGGTTGATGTGCCGCTTCTCCATCTTGAACTCGGGGATGCCGTACCGGAGGAGGCCCCCGATGCGGTCCGCGCGCTCGTAGACGGCGACCGTGTGGCCGGCGCGGGTCAGCTGCTGGGCGGCGGCGAGGCCGGAGGGGCCCGAGCCGATGACCGCGACCGTCTTGCCGGACAGGCGCTCGGGGATGCGCGGGGCGACGTGCCCGCTGTCCCACGCCTTGTCGATGATGGAGACCTCGACGTTCTTGATGGTGACCGGCTGCTGGTTGATGCCGAGCACGCACGCCGACTCGCAGGGCGCCGGGCACAGCCGCCCGGTGAACTCCGGGAAGTTGTTGGTGGCGTGCAGCCGCTCGTAGGCGGCGGCCCAGTCGTCGCGGTAGGCGTAGTCGTTCCACTCGGGGATCAGGTTCCCGAGCGGGCAGCCGTTGTGGCAGAACGGGATGCCGCAGTCCATGCACCGGCTGGCCTGCTTGCCGATGATCGGCAGCAGGGAGCCGGGGACGTAGACCTCGTTCCAGTCCTTGACACGCTCACCGACGGGACGGGTCCTGGCGACCTCGCGGCCGTGGTTGAGGAAGCCCTTCGGATCAGCCATTGGTCGCCGCCTCCATCATCTTCTCGGTGATCTCGGTCTCGGAGAGACCGGCTCGCTCGGCGGCGTCCTTGGCGGCGAGCACTGCCTGGTACGTGCTGGGGATGATCTTGCTGAACCGGGCCGCGGCCGCGTCCCAGTCGGCGAGCAGCTTCTCGGCGACCGTCGAGCCGGTCTCCTCGGCGTGCCGGCGCACCACGTCGTGCAGCCACGCCTTGTCCGACTCGGACGGCTCCTGGACCGCGTCCGCGTTGCCCGCGTTGACGTTGGCGCGGTCGAGGTCGATGACGTAGGCGATGCCGCCGGACATACCCGCCGCGAAGTTGCGGCCGGTCGGGCCGAGGACGACCGCGTGACCACCGGTCATGTACTCGCAGCCGTGGTCGCCCACGCCCTCGGAGACGACCAGCGCGCCGGAGTTGCGCACGCAGAACCGCTCACCGCTACGACCACGCAGGAACAGCTCGCCGCCGGTGGCGCCGTAGGCGATGGTGTTGCCCGCGATCGTCGAGTACTCGGCGAGGTGGTCGGCGGCGCGGTCCGGGCGGACGACGATGCGGCCGCCCGAGAGGCCCTTGCCCACGTAGTCGTTGGCGTCGCCCTCCAGGCGCAGCGTGACGCCGCGCGGCAGGAAGGCGCCGAAGGACTGGCCCGCGGAACCGGTGAAGGTGATGTCGATGGTGTCCTCGGGCAGGCCCGCGCCACCGAACTTCTTGGTCACCTCGTGGCCGAGCATGGTGCCGACCGTGCGGTTGATGTTGCGGATGGCGACCTGGGCGCGCACCGGCTGGGCCTCGGTCGCGTCGTTCGCGGCCAGGGCGTCGGCGGCGAGCTTGATCAGCTCGTTGTCCAGAGCCTTCTGCAGACCGTGGTCCTGGGCGACCACCTGGTGGCGGACGGCGCCCTCGGGCAGGTCCGGCACGTGGAACAGCGGCTCCAGGTTCAGGCCCTGCGCCTTCCAGTGGTCGACGGCGCGCCGCACGTCCAGCACCTCGGCATGGCCGACGGCCTCCTCGATGGAGCGGAAGCCCAGCTCGGCCAGCAGCTCGCGGACCTCCTCGGCGATGAACCGGAAGAAGTTCACGATGTGCTCGGCCTTGCCGGCGAAGCGCTCGCGCAGCACCGGGTTCTGGGTGGCGATGCCGACCGGGCAGGTGTCCAGGTGGCACACGCGCATCATGACGCAGCCGGAGACGACGAGCGGCGCGGTCGCGAAACCGAACTCCTCGGCGCCGAGCAGCGCGGCGATGACCACGTCGCGGCCGGTCTTGAGCTGACCGTCGGTCTGGACGACGATCCGGTCGCGCAGGCCGTTGAGCAGCAGCGTCTGCTGGGTCTCGGCCAGGCCCAGCTCCCAGGGGCCGCCCGCGTGCTTGAGCGAGGTCAGCGGGGAGGCACCGGTGCCGCCGTCGTGACCGGAGATCAGCACGACGTCCGCGTGCGCCTTGGACACACCGGCCGCGACCGTGCCGACGCCCACCTCGGAGACCAGCTTGACGTGGATCCGCGCCTGGGGGTTGGCGTTCTTGAGGTCGTGGATCAGCTGGGCCAGGTCCTCGATGGAGTAGATGTCGTGGTGCGGCGGCGGGGAGATGAGGCCCACGCCCGGCGTCGAGTGACGCGTCTTGGCGACCCACGGGTAGACCTTGTGGCCGGGCAGCTGGCCGCCCTCGCCGGGCTTGGCGCCCTGGGCCATCTTGATCTGGATGTCGTCCGCGTTGACCAGGTACTCGGAGGTGACGCCGAAGCGGCCGGAGGCGACCTGCTTGATCGCGCTGCGCCGCGCCGGGTCGTACAGGCGCTCCGGGTCCTCGCCGCCCTCACCGGTGTTGGACTTGCCGCCCAGCTGGTTCATGGCGATGGCGAGGGTCTCGTGCGCCTCCTTGGAGATGGAGCCGTACGACATCGCGCCGGTCGAGAACCGCTTGACGATCTCGCTGACCGGCTCGACCTCCTCCACCGGGATCGGCGCCCGGTCGGAGGTGAAGCCGAACAGGCCGCGGAGCGTCATCAGGCGCTCGGACTGCTCGTTCACGCGCGAGGTGTACTTCTTGAAGACGTCGAAGCGGCCGGTGCGCGTGGAGTGCTGGAGGCGGAAGACCGTCTCCGGGTCGAACAGGTGCGGCTCGCCCTCGCGGCGCCACTGGTACTCGCCGCCGATGTCGAGGGTGCGGTGCGCCGGGGCGATGCCGGAGACCGGGTAGGCCTTGGCGTGGCGGGCGGCGACCTCGGCGGCGATGACGTCGATGCCGACGCCGCCGATCTTGGTGACGGTGCCGTTGAAGTACTTCTCCACGAAGGCCTCGTCCAGGCCGACGGCCTCGAAGACCTGGGCGCCGCGGTAGGAGGCGACGGTGGAGATGCCCATCTTGGACATGACCTTCAGGACGCCCTTGCCGAGGGCGTAGATCAGGTTCTTGATGGCCTTCTCGGGCTCGACGCCCTCGATGAAGGTGCCCGCGCGCAGCAGGTCCTCCACCGACTCCATCGCCAGGTACGGGTTGACCGCGGCGGCGCCGAAGCCGATCAGCAGGGCGACGTGGTGGACCTCGCGGACGTCGCCGGCCTCGACCAGCAGGCCCACGTGGGTGCGCTGCTTGGTGCGGATGAGGTGGTGGTGGACGGCCGCGGTGAGCAGCAGCGAGGGGATCGGCGCGTGCTCGGCGTCGGAGTGCCGGTCCGAGAGGACGATCAGCCGGGCGCCGTTCTCGATGGCCGCGTCGGCCTCGGCGCAGATCTCCTCGATGCGGGCGGCCAGCGCCTCGCCGCCGCCGCTCACCCGGAACAGGCCGGAGAGGGTCGCGGCCTTGAAGCCGGGCATGTCGCCGTCGGCGTTGATGTGGATGAGCTTGGCCAGCTCGTCGTTGTCGATCACCGGGAAGGGCAGCGTGACGGACCGGCAGGAGGCGGCGGTCGGGTCGAGCAGGTTGCCCTGGGGGCCGAGCGCGCTGCGCAGGGAGGTGACCAGCTCCTCGCGGATGGCGTCCAGCGGCGGGTTGGTGACCTGGGCGAAGAGCTGGGTGAAGTAGTCGAAGAGCAGCCGGGGGCGCTCGGACAGGGCCGCGATCGGCGAGTCCGTGCCCATGGAGCCGATCGGCTCGGCGCCGGTGCGGGCCATCGGGGCGAGGATGACGCGCAGCTCCTCCTCCGTGTACCCGAAGGTCTGCTGGCGGCGGGTGACCGAGGCGTGGGTGTGCACGATGTGCTCGCGCTCGGGCAGGTCGCCCAGCTCGATCTCGCCGGTCTCCAGCCACTCGCCGTACGGCTGCGCGTCGGCGAGGGCGGCCTTGATCTCGTCGTCCTCGACGATGCGGTGCTCGGCGGTGTCCACGAGGAACATCCGGCCGGGCTGGAGGCGGCCCTTGCGGACGACGCGGGCGGGGTCGATGTCGAGGACGCCGACCTCGGAGCCGAGGACGACGAGGCCCTCGTCGGTGACCCAGTAGCGGCCGGGGCGCAGACCGTTGCGGTCGAGCACGGCGCCGACCTGGGTGCCGTCGGTGAAGGTGACGCAGGCGGGGCCGTCCCAGGGCTCCATCAGCGTGGAGTGGTAGCCGTAGAAGGCGCGCCGGGCCGGGTCCATGGAGGCGTGGTTCTCCCAGGCCTCCGGGATCATCATCAGCACGGCGTGCGGCAGCGAACGGCCGCCGAGGTGCAGCAGCTCCAGGACCTCGTCGAAGGAGGCGGAGTCGGAGGCGCCGGGGGTGCAGACCGGGAAGATGCGGTCCAGCTTCTCCGCGGGGCCGAACAGGTCGGAGGCCAGCCGGGACTCGCGGGCGCGCATCCAGTTGCGGTTGCCCTGGACGGTGTTGATCTCACCGTTGTGGGCGACGAAGCGGTACGGGTGTGCGAGCGGCCACGACGGGAAGGTGTTCGTGGAGAACCGGGAGTGCACGAGCGCGATCGCGGAGGCGAAGCGGCGGTCGGACAGGTCCGGGAAGAAGGGCTCCAGCTGGCCGGTGGTCAGCATGCCCTTGTAGACGATGGTGCGCGCGGACAGCGACGGGAAGTAGACGCCCGCCTCGCGCTCGGCGCGCTTGCGCAGCACGAACGCCTTGCGGTCGAGGACGATGCCCTCGCTGGCTCCGTCGGTCACGAAGACCTGCCGGAAGACCGGCATGGTGGAGCGGGCGGTGGCGCCCAGCAGCTCGGGGGCGACCGGAACCTCGCGCCAGCCGAGGACGGTGAGGCCCTCCTCGTGGGCGATCGCCTCGATCGCCGCGACGGCGTCCTCGGTGCCCTCCTCGGGCAGGAAGGCGATGCCGACGGCGTACGAGCCGGCGGCGGGCAGTTCAAATCCGGCCACCTCGCGGAGGAAGGCGTCCGGGACCTGCGACAGCAGGCCCGCGCCGTCACCCGAGTCCGGCTCGGAGCCGGTGGCGCCGCGGTGCTCCAGATTGCGCAGCACGGTGAGGGCCTGCTCGACCAGGGCGTGGGAGGCCTCGCCGGTGAGGGTGGCGACGAAACCGACGCCGCAGGCGTCGTGTTCGTTGCGGGGGTCGTACATACCCTGCGCAGCAGGGCGAGCATCCATGAACGACCAGTTCTGGCCGTTCTCGGAATGCTGGGACGGCTGGCGCGGCGTACGCATCGGCTCTCCCGTCGTCGTCATGTGGCATGTGGCGTGTGCCGAGGGACGACGTTGGCCCTCTGCGGAGATGGCTAAATTTCGTGCAGGTTACATGATGGCCCGGTTCTCGGGAAGCGGATAGTCCGTTTCATCATGCGGACACCACGGGGTCCGTGGCGGGGGTGCCGGGGTACCGCGCGAAGCGACGGCCGGGGCCGCCGCGCGCGACGGCCGACCGCCGCGATGGCGGCGAACGCGTGGGTGGCCGCTGCGACACCATCGGTCGGATCGGTGTCCATCGGTCCAGGGAAACAGGGGGGTCTTCGTCGGCCCACCCCGCGGGGTGCGGCAGGCGTCATTGCCCACAGCGCTTACGGCTCATGCCCCGTGGTCACGCATCCGAAACCAGCGGGTAACGGCTACTTATTCGCCTTCGCGTATAAGTACCGGCCGCGTCATCCTACGGCCGTTCCGAACAGGGTGCCCAGGGCGTACGTCACACCGGCGGCGGCGGCGCCCAGCGCGAGCTGCCGCAGGCCGCTGAACCACCAGGTGCGGGCGGTCACCTTGGCCACGACTGCGCCGCAGCCGAAGAGGCCGATCAGCGCGAGCACCAGGGCGGGCCACAGGACGGTCGCGCCGAGCAGGTACGGCAGCACGGGCAGCAGCGCGCCGAGGGCGAAGGCGCCGAAGGAGGAGACGGCCGCGACCAGGGGCGAGGGCAGTTCGCCGGGATCGATGCCCAGCTCCTCACGGGCGTGTATCTCCAGGGCCTGCTCGGGGTCCTTGGACAGCTGCCGGGCGACCTCGCGGGCCAGTTCGGGGTTCACGCCCCGGGCCACGTAGAGTGCCGCGAGCTCGTCCTCCTCGTCCTGCGGGTGCCGGCACAGCTCACGGCGCTCGACGTCCAGCTCGGCCTCGACCAGGTCGCGCTGGGAGGCGACGGAGGTGTACTCGCCGGCCGCCATGGAGAAGGCGCCGGCGGCGAGCCCCGCGAGTCCGGTGATGACGATGGTGTGGGGGCTGACGGAACCGCCGGCCACGCCGGTCATCAGGGCGAGGTTGGAGACCAGGCCGTCCATCGCGCCGAAGACGGCGGGACGCAGCCAGCCGCCGTTGACATCGCGGTGCGTGTGGTTGTCGCGGTGCGCTTCGTGCAGCGCGGCCTCGGTTTCGATGAGGGCCATGAACTTCCCCGATTTAGCTTAGCCAAAGCTAACTTTGGACGAGATCTACTTTTCGACACCACAGAACGTACGCCGTCCCAGACCTCGCCGCCAGCAAGGGAAGGCTGGGCTAACCTGCGGCTTTACGGTTTTTTACGCTCCTCCGCACCACTCGCCGCCCGGGTTGCCGAGCGGGTGACAGGGGCGCTTCCGAGGCACGTCCGACGGCCCGTCGTGGGACACATCCGCAAAGGGTCCGCGGGCCCAGCTGGGCCCCGCCGAAGGAGGCCGCCCATGGCATCGACCGCCTGCACTCCCCCGCTCCCGGCGGCCGAGGGTCCGCTCCGGGCGCCCGGAGACCTCGCCGGTCGGCGCGCGCGGGCCCGGGGCGCGCTGCTCGGCCTGGCCGTCGGCGACGCGCTGGGCGCCCCCGCGGAGAACCTGAAGCCCTCCGAGATCCGGGCCCGCTGGGGCCGCATCACGGGCTACGTCACGGACCAGCCGCAGGGCACGGACGACACCGAGTACGCGCTCTTCTCCGGCCTGCTGCTCGCCCGGCACGGCTCGGCGCTCACCCCCGCGCACGCGGAGGCGGCCTGGCACGAGTGGATCGCCGACCGGGCCGAGGGCACGTTCCGCGGCGCGGGCTTCAGCGAGCGCGGCACGCTGGAGAACCTGCGCCGGGGCCTGACCGCGCCGGTCTCCGCCCAGCACCGGCACGCCTGGAGCGACGGCCTCGCGATGCGCGCGGCCCCCTTCGGGGTCTTCGCCGCCGGACGCCCGGGTGAAGCGGCCCGCCTGGTCGCGATCGACGGCTCCGTCAGCCACGAGGGCGAGGGCATCTACGGCGGCCAGGCGGTCGCGGCGGGCGTCGCGGCGGCGATGGCCGGCGCCCCGGTCCCGGTGGTGATCGCCGCCGCCCTCGCGGTGATCCCGGACGACTCCTGGACCGCCCGCTCCCTGCGCCGCGCCGTGGCCGTGGCCCACCGCGGCGAACGCGCGGTCCGCTCCGCCGTCGTCATCGGCGGCTATCCCTGGACCGACCTCGCCCCGGAGGCCGTCGCCCTCGCCTTCGGCGCGTACGCGACCGCCGACGGCGACTTCCGGGAGGCGGTCCTCACGGCCGTCAACATGGGCCGCGACGCCGACACGACGGCGGCGGTCGCGGGCGCGCTCTCGGGAGCGACCCAGGGTGCCTCGGCGATCCCGGCCGACTGGGCGAACGCCATCGGCCCGGCGCGGGGGAGGTGCCTGCCGTCGATGGGCGGGCGGCACGTGCTGGAGGTGGCGGATCTGCTGGTGGCGGAAGCGGGTGGCGAACGGCGTGCGGAGGACGGGCGGGGGACGGGGCGCGCGCGGGAAGCGGCGCGCGAGCGGGAGACGGCGCGCGAGCGGGAAGCGGCGGACGTGCTCCTGCCGACGCCGCCACGAGGGCCGGACTCGCCGGGCGGCGCCACCGCACCCGCGCCGGCCTCCCCGCCCCTCCGGCCGACCGAGCCCGCCGCACTCACCTCCGCCCCACTCCCGGCGCCCGAACCCTCCCCGTCCCTCGGCCTCGCCTCGCAGCCCACCGAGCCGCCCCCGCCCCTCGACCTCACCCCGCAGCCCACCGAGCCGCCCTCATCCCTTCCCCCGTCCCTCCAGCCGATGGACCCGCCGCCGCCCTCCGTCCCACCCCTCAAGCCGACGGAGTCGGGCGGCGGGCGGCCGGTGGAGCGGGGGTCCGGCGGGCAAAGTCCCCTGGTCGGGGCGGACAGGGAGGCGCGGGCGTGAGGGCGGGACGTGTGGAGGGGATGCTGCTGGGGCTCGCCGCGGGGGACGCCGCGGGCTGGCCGGCCGCCCGGCACCGCGCCGCCCGCATGCCCGAGTGGACCCGCCGTCTCACCCGCGAACTGGACACCTTCGCGGAACAGAACGCGACCACCACCCTCCCCGTGCCGATCGCCCTCAACCAACCCCCCGAGCCCCTGCGCCTCGGCCCCTCCGACGACGCGGAATGGGCGGCCTTCGCCGCGGAGGCGGTGCTGCGCGCCGGTGCCGACGACGCCCTCGACGACCTCAGCCGCGACCGCCGTACCCGCGCCGCCATCGACCTCACCTGGACCGCCGTCGCCTGCGAGGTCGCCGCCGCCGCGGACCGCGCGCCGGAGATCGAGTCCGCCGTACTGCCGCTGCGCGCCCGCATCTCCGTGCGAGCCGGTCTCGGCAACCTCGCCACCGGCCTGCGCCCGCCCGCCACCGGCCACGACAACCCGCACTACTTCGACGACGCCGCCTGCGTCCGCGCCTGCGCCCTCGCCGTGGCCCACCCCGGGGACCCCGAACGCGCCGCCGCCCTCGCCGAGTTCGACGCCCGCTACACCCAGGACGGCGACGGCGTGCACGGCGCCCGGGCCATGGCGGCGGCCGTCTCGCTCGCCCTCTCCGGCGCGGACACCGACACCTGCGTCACCGCCGCCCTGGCCCAGCTCCCGGCCCACACGGAGATCGGCCGCAACGCCCGGCACGCGCTCGCCCTCGCCGAGGACGGCGCCTCCGCCTTCGCCCTCGTACCGCTCCTCGAACACCAGATCGTGGACCACGTCTACAGCTACGGCATCGCCGCCGCCGAGACCGTCCCCGTCACCCTCGCGCTGGCCACCGCCGCCGGCGGGCGCCTCGCCGAGGCCGTACCCGCCGCCGCGTGCCTGTCCCGGGTCGCCGACTCCGCCCCCGCCCTCGCGGGCGCCCTCACCGGCGCGCTCGGCGGCGCCGCGGCGATCCCGGAGCCCTGGCGGGACGCCTGCCGCATCCTGCCCGGCTGCGCCCTGCCCCGCCTCACCGGCACCGACCTGGTGGAACTCGCCGGACTCCTGGAAGCCGCGCAACCGGCCCACCCGGGAGGATGATTCGGGCATGACGCCCAAGCAACTCAAAGGCACCGGACAACCCGATCTGGACGAACGGATCACCGGCGCCCTCGTCGGCGCCGCCGTCGGCGACGCCCTCGGCGGACCGGTCGAGGGGTACTCCCCCGACCAGATCGCCGAGCGCCACGGCGGCCCCGTGCACGGCATCGTCGGCCCCTGGCACGGCGACGCCTGGCGCACCGCCCGCCCCCTCGCGCCGTACCACAAGGGCGACGGCCACGTCACCGACGACACCTTGATGACGCACGCGCTGATCCGGGTCTACGACCGCGTCCGCGACCACCTCGACGCCTACGCGCTCGCCGAGCACCTGGTCCCGGACCTGATGACCAACCCCCGCTGGATCCCCGAGCTGGAGGCGGAGGCGCTGCCGCTGCACCGCCTCTTCCTCGCCGAGAAGTGGCTGGTGGCCCGGCTCGCCTACGGGCACGCCGATCCGCGGGAGGCGGGCGTCGGCAACATCGTCAACTGCGGAGCCGCGATGTACATGGCCCCCGTCGGCCTGGTCAACGCCGCCCATCCGCAGGCCGCTTACGCCGAGGCCCTGGACATCGCCGGCGCCCACCAGTCCTCGTACGGCCGGGAGGCGGCCGGTGTCCTCGCCGCGGCCGTCGCCGCCGCCACCGCGCCGGACGCGACCCCGGACTCGGTGGTGACCGCGTGCCTGGCGCTGGCCAAGGACGGCACCCGGGAGGCGATCGAGAGGGTCTGCGAAGTGGCTTACGAACACGACGACTTCGAGTCGGCGCTCGGTCCGCTGCGCACCGCGGTCGCGCCGTACGACACCGTCGGCCCGGATTACCGCGCCCCCTCGCTCGGCGCCCGCCGCCCCTCGCGGCTGCACTCCGTCGAGGAACTGCCCGTCGCGCTCGGCATGCTGGTGGTGTCCGGCGGCGACTACCGGCACGCGGTACTCGGTTCGGTCAACTACGGCCGCGACTGCGACTCGATCGCCACCATGGCCGGTGCCCTCGCGGGCGCGCTCGGCTCGCCGGTGCCCGAGGAGTGGGCGAAGGCGGTCGCGGAGGCCAGCCGCCTGGACCTGTGGCAGCCGGCCCGCACCCTCGCCCAGGTCGCCCGGGAGGTCTTCGCCCTCGACCGCGGCCGGCGCCGCGCCCATGAGCGGGCCTTCGCCGTCCTGGGAGGTGCGCCGTGCTCCGACTGACCTGGGTCCAGCCCGAGGACCTGCTCGGCCACGAACTGCGCCAGGCCCGCCTCGACGGCCGTGAGCCGTCCCGGATCGAGGAGCGCTGGCGCGCGGCGGGCGGCCCGGACGCCCCCGAGCGCGCGGGCGCCTCCCCGCATCGCGTCTCGCGCTATCTGCGGCTGCTCGCCGAGGACCTGCTGGACGAACTCGCCGATCTGCCCAGCCGGTTGGCCGACGACGAGCCGACCGATCTGGCCGCGATCAAGGCCGCCTGCCCCGACTGGCCCACCACACGGCTGTCCGGAACGCCGGGGGCGCTCGCCTTCGAGGCGTCCTGGCTGGGCCGGGCCATCGGCTGCCTGCTGGGCAAGCCGGTCGAGAAGCTGCCCCTGGAAGCCGTCCGCGCCCTCGCCCGCGCGAGCGGGAACTGGCCGCTCACCGGCTACTTCACCGCTCGGGGCGTCCCCGCGGACCTGCTCGCCGCGCACCCGTGGAACCGCCGCTCGGCCGCCACCTCGCTCGCCGAGAACATCGACGGCATGCCCGAGGACGACGACCTCGACTACCCGCTGCTCAACCTGCTGCTGCTCCAGCGGCACGGCAAGAGCTTCACCACGACGGACGTCGCCCGGCTGTGGCTGGAGGAGCTGCCGCCCGGCCGCACGTTCACCGCGGAACGCCTCGCCTACCGCAACCTCCTCACCGGCGTGGAACCCCCGCACACCGCGCGCCACCGCAACCCGTTCCGCGAGTGGATCGGCGCCCTGATCCGTGCCGACGTGCACGGCTGGACCAACCCGGGCGACCCGGCCGCGGCGGCCGAACAGGCTTACCGGGACGCGGTGTTGACCCACACGGCCAACGGCGTCTACGCGGCCATGTTCGCCGCCGCCACCCTCGCCACGGCCGCCACCGGCGACCACGACGTCCACACCTGCCTGCGCGCGGGCCGGTCGGTCGTCCCGCACCGCTCCCGGCTGGCCCGGGCCGTCGATCACGCCGTCCGACTGGCCGCGGCGCACGAGGACTTCGACACCGTGGTGGACGAACTCCACGCCGTCTACGCCCCCACCCACCACTGGGTGCACGCCCTCCCCAACACCGCCCTGCTGGCCGCCGCGCTCACCCACGCGGACGGCGACTTCACCGGCTCGATCCGGCGGGCGGTGGCGGGCGGTCTGGACACCGACTCGGTCGGCGCGACCGCGGGCAGCGTCGCCGGGCTGCTCGCGGGCTCCCCCGCCGCGCTTCCCGAGCACTGGCGGGCCCCGCTGAAGAACCGGCTCGCCACCACCGTCGCCGACCTCGACGGCACCGGCTTCGACACCCTCGCCCACCTCACCCGCCTGGAGGCGAACCGCACATGACCCACATCACCGTCCTCGGCAGCACGAACATGGACCTCGTCACCTTCGTCGCCAAGGCCCCGCAGCGCGGCGAGACCGTGACCGGCCGGGAGTTCCGCACGATCCCCGGCGGCAAGGGTGCCAACCAGGCGATCGCCGCCGCGCGGGCCGGCGCCACCGTCTCGATGATCGGCGCGGTGGGCAACGACGCGTTCGGGACGCGGCTGCGGGACACCCTCGAACACTCCGGCGTCGACACCGACTTCCTGCGCACGGTCGAGGGCCCCTCCGGCACCGCGCACATCGTGGTGGACGACGAGGGCGGCAACTCCATCGTCGTCATCCCGGGCGCCAACGGCACCGTCGACCATCTCTCGCCCGGCGACGAGGGGCTGATCGCCTCCGCCGACACCCTGCTGCTCCAGCTGGAGATCCCGGCGGGCGCGGTGGTCGCGGGCGCCGAGGCCGCCCGTCGGCACGGGGTCCGTACGGTCCTCACCCCCTCCCCGGTCCAGCCGCTGCCGCCCGAACTCCTCGCCGCCACCGATCTGTTGGTGCCCAACCAGTACGAGGCGATCACCCTCACCGGCCGCACCGACCCGCGCGAGGCCGCCGCCGCGCTGCTGGAGCTGGTGCCGCGCGCGGTGGTCACCCTGGGCGCGACCGGCTGTCTGTACGTGGCCCGGGACGCCGCCGAGCCGCTGGTGGTGCCCGCGCCCCGGGTCGAGGCGGTGGACACCACGGGCGCGGGCGACACCTTCACCGGGGCGCTCGCGGTGGCCCTCGCCGAGGAGAAACCCGTACGGGAGGCCCTGTCCTGGGCCGCCGCCGCGGCCTCCCTCTCGGTCGAGCGGGCCGGGGCGTCGGCGTCGATGCCGTACCGCCCGGAGATCGACGCCCGGTTCACCTCGTGAGCGGGGGCACGGCGGCCCGCACGGCGGCGCTGGACGGGCTGCGGGTGCTGGACCTGGCGACGCTCTTCGCCGGGCCCATGGCCGCGACGCTGCTCGGCGACTTCGGCGCCGAGGTGATCAAGGTGGAACACCCGTCGCGCCCCGATCCGTCCCGCGGACACGGTCCGGCGAAGGACGGGGTCGGCCTGTGGTGGAAGGTGCTCGGCCGCAACAAGCGCACCATGACCCTGGACCTGTCCCGGCCGGGCGGCCGCGCCACCCTGCTGCGGCTCGCGGCCACCGCCGACGTCGTGGTCGAGAACTTCCGGCCGGGCACGCTGGAGAGGTGGGACCTGGGCTGGGCGGAGCTGTCCGCGGCCAACCCGCGGCTGGTGCTCGCCCGGGTCACCGCGTTCGGGCAGTTCGGGCCGTACGCGCACCGGCCCGGCTTCGGGACGCTCGCGGAGGCGATGAGCGGGTTCGCCGCGCTCACCGGGGAGCCGGAGGCGCCACCGGTCCTGCCGCCGTTCGGGCTCGCCGACTCGGTCGCGGGCCTCGCCACGGCGTACGCCGTGCTCACGGCGCTGGCCGCACGGGAGCGCACCGGCGCCGGACAGGTCGTGGACATGGCGATCATCGAGCCGATCCTGTCGGTGCTCGGCCCGCACCCCACCTGGTACGACCAGCTCGGCTACGTCCAGGAACGCACCGGCAACCGGTCCGCGAACAACGCCCCGCGCAACACCTACCGCACCGCCGACGGCACATGGGTGGCCGTCTCCACGTCCGCGCAGTCGGTGGCGGAGCGGGTGATGCGGCTGGTGGGGCGGCCGGAGCTGATCGAGGAGCCGTGGTTCGCCACGGGCGCGGAGCGGGCCGCGCACGCGGAGGTGCTGGACGAGGCGGTCGGCTCCTGGATCGCCGCCCGCACCCGTACGGAGGTGCTGGCGGCCTTCGAGAAGGCGGAGGCCGCGGTGGCGCCGGTGCAGGACGTGCGGGACGTGTTCGAGGACCCCCAGTACCAGGCGCTGGACACGGTGACGACCGTGCCGGACCCCGAGCTGGGTCCCTTGCGACTCCAGAACGTCCTCTTCCGCCTGTCCGCCACTCCGGGCGCGATCCGCTGGGCCGGGCGGCCGCACGGCGCGGACACCGACGCGGTCCTCGCCGAGCTGGGCCTCGCCCCGGCCGACATCGCCGCCCTGCGCGCGGAGGGCGCCCTGTGACCCCGCTGACCTGGCTGTACGTCCCCGGGGACCGGCCGCATGTGATCGCCAAGGCGCTGGTGGCGGGCGCGGACGTGGTGGTGATCGACCTGGAGGACGCGGTGGCGCCCGACCGCAAGGAGTACGCGCGCGCGGTCGCGGCGGACCTCCTCGTACAGCCGCAGCCGGTGCCGGTGCATGTGCGGGTGAACGCCCTGGACACGCCGTGGGCGGCGGCGGACCTGGCGGCACTGAGGAGTCTGCGGGGGCTGTCGGGCCTGCGGCTGCCGAAGGTGACGGGCCCGTCGGAGGTGCGCCATGTCGCGGCCGCCGTCCCCCTCCCCCTCTACGCGCTGCTGGAGTCGGCGCTGGCCGTCGAGCACGCGTACGCCATCGCCGGTGCGCATCCGTCCCTGCGGGGCATCTCCCTGGGCGAGGCGGATCTCCGGGCGGACCTCGGGGTACGGGCCGACGCGGGGCTCGACTGGCCGCGCTCCCGGGTGGTCGTCGCGGCCCGCGCGGCCGGGCTGCCGCCGCCCCCGCAGACGGTCCACCCCGACATCCGCGACCTCGACGGCCTCGCCGCCTCCTGCGCCCACGGCCGGGCCCTCGGTTTCCTCGGCCGCGCCGCGATCCACCCGCGCCAGCTCCCGGTCATCGAGCGCGCCTACCTCCCCACCCCCGCGGAGCTGGACCACGCCGAGACCGTCGTCGAGGCCGCCGCCACCGACCCCGGCGCCCAGGCGCTCCCCGACGGCCGCTTCATCGACGCGGCGGTGGTGGCCATGGCCCGCCGGACGCTCTCGCTGGCCCGGCGCGGATGAGGGCTCCGGCGGGGCCGACGCCGGTCGGACACCGCCGGACACGCGCGGAGGGCGCCCGGGGATCTCCGGGCGCCCTCCGCGTCGTACGAACCGCTCGTCAGCTCTTCTTCGTCGCCGACTCGGTCTCCTCGGCGGCCGTCTCCGGTTCGTCCGCCGGCTCCGGGGCGGACTCCCCGGGCTCGGCGTCCGTCTTCGCGCCCTCCGCCGAACCGCCGGAGGCTTCGGAGGCTTCGGAGGCTTCGGAGGCGAGGGGTTCGACGATCTCCTCGCGGCCGGGGCGGAGGCGGGCCGAGACGATCATGTAGGTGACCGCCAGGAGGAAGACGATCAGGGCGGTCCAGTCGTTCAGGCGCAGGCCGAGGATGTGGTGGGCGTCGTCCACCCGCATGTACTCGATCCAGCCGCGGCCGACGCAGTACGCGGCGACGTAGAGGGCGAACGCGCGGCCGTGGCCCAGCTTGAAGCGGCGGTCGGCCCACATGACCAGGAAGGCGACGCCGATGCACCACAGGGACTCGTAGAGGAAGGTCGGGTGGTAGTAGCCCGGCACCCGGCCGCCCTCGGAGGAGGTGATGTGCAGGGCCCAGGGGACGTGGGTCTCCCTGCCGTACAGCTCCTGGTTGAACCAGTTGCCCCAGCGCCCCATGGCCTGCGCGAGGGCGATGCCGGGGGCGACGGCGTCGGCGTACGCGGGCATCGGGATGCCCCGCCGCCGCGCCCCGATCCACGCGCCCAGCGCGCCCAGCGCGATCGCGCCCCAGATGCCCAGGCCGCCCTGCCACACCTTGAACGCGTCCACCCAGTCACGGCCGGGGCTGAAGTACAGCTCGTAGTCGGTGATCACGTGGTAGAGCCGGCCGCCGACCAGACCGAACGGCACGGCCCACACCGCGATGTCGGCGACCGTGCCGGACTGGCCGCCCCGGGCGATCCAGCGCCGGTTGCCGAGCCAGACGGCGATGAAGACGCCGATGATGATGCAGAAGGCGTAACCGCGCAGCGGGATGGGGCCGAGATACAGCACCCCGCGGGACGGGCTGGGGATGTAGGCAAGTTCCATGGCAGGTCCGACGCTACCGTGCCGGGCCCCGGCGACACCAAGCCGCCTGGCTACGGGTCCGTAACAGGGACGTGAGAATCGCTTACCCGCGGGCCGCCGACTCCACCATCTGCTTGAGCTTGGCGGGGGTCATCGTCTGGTCCTGGTAGATGTTCTTCCCGCCGAGCAGCACCGTGGGCGTGCCGGTGAGGCCGCCGCTCTGGAATGCCTTCTGGGAGCGGTCCACCCAGCCGTCGTGCGTCCCCGTGTTCACACACGTGCGGAACACCGGCGTGTCCAGGCCGCCGACCTTGCCCGCCAGCGTGATCAGCTTGGGGTTGCTCGCGAAGGCGTCGTCGGTCTCCTTGGGCTGGTTCGAGTACAGCACGTCGTGGAAGTCACGGAACTTCCCGGCGTCCTGGGCGCACGCCGCCGCGTTGGCCGAGCGCAGGGAGCCGGTGCCGCCGAGATTGCCGTCGATCAGCCGGACCAGGTGGTACTCGATCCGGAGCTTGCCGGAGTCGACCAGTTCATGCAGCGTGGGCCGGTACGCCGCCTCGAAGGCCTGGCAGGCGGGGCAGCGGAAGTCCTCCCAGACCGTGAGCGTCGACTTTGCGCCGTCCTGGCCGACCGGGATCGCGAGGCTGTCCTTGCCCTGGGCGCCGGAGGGGGCCACGACCGGGCCGGCGTCACTGCTCGACTTGTTCTTCCCCGCGTTCGCGGCGATCACGCCGATCACCGCCGCCAGGGCCAGCACGCAGAAGACGCCGGCGCCCACGATCAGGGTGCGCCGCCGCTTCTCCGCGGACTTCTGCTTCTCGCGCTCGACCGCCAGCCGCTCCCGGGCGGTCCGCTTTCCGTCACGGTTCTTCTCGCTCACACCCCCAGAACGAACCGGGGAGGCGCAGCGCGCCTCCCCGACCCGAGGTCCACCCGTTCGAGTGACCGTAATGACCTGGTATGCGACGTCCCGAGCGGTTACGCCTGCCCGCGCACGCCCTTCGCCAGGTCCCCGGCCAGCTCGCGCACCGCCGCCATGCCGGACGCGTGGTCCGGGGCGTCCAGCATCCGCTTGACGAAGGCCGAGCCGACGATCACACCGTCGGCGAAGGAGGCGACCTCGGCGGCCTGGACCGCGTTGGAGACGCCGAGGCCGACGCAGACGGGCAGGGGGGTGCCGGTGGCGCGGGTGCGTTCCACCAGGTCCTGGGCCTGCGCGCCGACGGACTCCCGGGTGCCGGTGACGCCCATGAGCGAGGCGGCGTAGACGAAGCCGCTGCCCGCCGCGGTGATCTCGGCGAGCCGCGCCTCCTTGCTGCTCGGCGCCACCACGAAGACCGTGCCGAGGCCGTGCTTCTCGGCGTGTTCGCGCCACAGCGCCGACTCCTGCACCGGCAGGTCGGGCAGGATGCAGCCCGCGCCCCCCGCCTCGGCCAGCTCGGCGGTGAACCGCTCGACGCCGTAGCGGTCGACGGGGTTCCAGTACGTCATCACGAGCACGGGCTTGCCGGTGGCCGCGTGGGCCTCCCTGACCGTGCGCATCACGTCCGCGATCTTGACGCCGCCGCGCAGGGCGATGTCGTCGGCGGTCTGGATGACCGGGCCGTCCAGGACCGGGTCGCTGTGCGGCAGGCCCACCTCGACCACGTCGGCGCCGCCGTCGAAGACGTTCTTGATCGCCTCGATGCCGCCGTCCACGGTCGGGAACCCGGCCGGCAGGTAGGCGATGAGCGCGGCCCGGCCCTCGGCCTTGGCGGCGGCGAGGGTGTCCGTCAACAGCTGAAGATTCCCGCTCACTTGGCGTCCCCCTCGATCTCGGCGGTGGCGGCGGCGTCCGCGGCCACCTCGGCGTCGGTGTCGTACAGCCCGAAGTAGCGGGCCGCGGTGTCCATGTCCTTGTCGCCGCGCCCGGAGAGGTTGACGACGATCAGCCCGTCCGGACCCAGCTCCTTGCCGACGTCCAGGGCGCCGGCGAGGGCGTGGGCGCTCTCGATGGCCGGGATGATGCCCTCGGTGCGCGACAGCAGGCGCAGGGCCTGCATGGCGGCGTCGTCGGTGACCGCGCGGTACTCCCCGCGCCCGGAGTCCTTGAGGTAGGCGTGCTCGGGCCCGATGCCGGGGTAGTCCAGACCGGCCGAGATCGAGTACGGCTCGGTGATCTGGCCTTCCTCGTCCTGGAGGACGTAGGAGCGGGAGCCGTGCAGGATGCCGGGCTCGCCCGCGGTCAGGGTCGCCGCGTGCTCGCCGGTCTCGATGCCGTGGCCCGCCGGTTCGCAGCCGATGAGGCGGACATCCGGGTCGGGGATGAAGGCGTGGAAGAGACCGATGGCGTTGGAGCCGCCACCGACGCAGGCGACGGCCGCGTCCGGGAGGCGCCCCGCGCGCTCCAGGATCTGGCGGCGGGCCTCGACGCCGATGACCCGGTGGAAGTCGCGGACCATGGCCGGGAAGGGGTGCGGGCCCGCGACGGTGCCGAACAGGTAGTGGGTGCGGTCGACGTTGGCGACCCAGTCGCGGAACGCCTCGTTGATGGCGTCCTTGAGGGTGCGGCTGCCGGACTTCACGGCCACGACCTCGGCACCGAGAATGCGCATCCGGGCCACGTTCAGGGCCTGGCGCTCGGTGTCGATCTCGCCCATGTAGATGGTGCAGTCGAGGCCGAACAGCGCGCAGGCGGTGGCGGTGGCGACGCCGTGCTGGCCCGCGCCGGTCTCGGCGATGACGCGGGTCTTGCCCATGCGCTTGGTGAGCAGCGCCTGGCCGAGCACGTTGTTGATCTTGTGGGAACCGGTGTGGTTCAGGTCCTCGCGCTTGAGGAACACCCGGGCGCCACCGGCGTGTTCGGCGAACCGGGGCACCTCGGTGAGCGCCGAGGGGCGTCCCGTGTAGTTGACCATCAGGTCGTCGAGTTCGCGGGCGAACTCGGGGTCCTGCCTGGCCTTGTCGTACTCGACGGCGACCTCGTCCACGGCGGCGACGAGGGCCTCCGGGATGAACTTGCCGCCGAACGCCCCGAAGTAGCCTTCGGAACTGGGGACCTGACCCTCCGGGGCAGGGAAGAAGTAGTTGCTGGGCATGCCAGTACCTCACGGTGAGTGCGTGTGAAAAGACACTGTTCGCCGTGGGGGCGGAGCTGATGGGGCGACTTCAGGCCGTACGTGGCCGGTCGCGCAGTTCCCCGCGCCCCATGGGGGCGCGATGCCATCGACGTCCGTTCACCTGTCCCGGCTCGTCACCGATGACGTAGCGCACCCGGCGGCCGTGGACGCGCCGGGCGGGGGCGCGGCAGCCCCTCGGGCGGCAGCCGCGCGCCAGGCGGGCGTAGCGGTCCACGGTCGTCACGGTGATCACGGGGTCAGCCTAGCGGGAGATCAGTCGCGGCCGTGCCGCAGCGCGGGGTGTTCGCCCGCGGCGACCAGGTCGGCGACGGCGGTCTTCGGGTCGCGGCCGGTGACCAGGGACTCGCCGACCAGGACGGCGTCGGCGCCGGCGTTGGCGTAGGCGATCAGGTCGTGCGGGCCGCGGACGCCGGACTCGGCGACCTTGACGATGTTCTCCGGGATCTCGGGGGCGATCCGCTCGAAGGTGCCGCGGTCGACCTCAAGGGTCTTGAGGTTGCGCGCGTTGACGCCGATGACCCGGGCGCCCGCGGCGACGGCGCGCTCGGCCTCCTCCTCGTCGTGCACCTCGACCAGCGGGGTGAGACCGATGGAGACGGCACGCTCGATCAGGGACTCCAGGGCCGGCTGCTCCAGGGCGGCCACGATCAGCAGCGCGAGGTCGGCGCCGTACGCGCGGGCCTCCCACAGCTGGTACGACGTGACGATGAAGTCCTTGCGCAGCACCGGGATGTCCACGCGGGCGCGGACGGCCTCCAGGTCGGCGAGGGAGCCGCCGAAGCGGCGCTGCTCGGTGAGGACGGAGATGACGGACGCGCCGCCCGCCTCGTAGTCCGCGGCGAGACCGGCCGGGTCGGCGATCGCGGCGAGCGCGCCCTTGGAGGGGCTGGAGCGCTTGACCTCGCAGATCACCTTGACGCCGTCGCCCTTGAGCGCGGCCACCCCGTCCTTGGCGGCGGGCGCCTTGGCCGCGCGCTCCTTGAGCTCGTCGAGGCTGACGCGCGCCTGCCGCTCCGCGAGGTCGGCACGGACTCCGTCGATGATCTCGTCGAGCACACTCACGCGAGCGGCCCCCTTCCAGACGGTCGATTCCTTCAGGTGATGAAAACCCGTGGTCCCTCGATGGTATCCGGAGCAGGGCCGAGGCCTCGCATCCGGTGGACGCCGGTTTCACTCCTTGGACACCGGCGTCGCAGGTCAGGGGTGCAGCCAGGCGCCGAACGGCAGATTGCGCACGACGGTGAACACCAGCAGCAGCGCGCCGACGGCCCACATCTGGGCGGAGCCGAGCCGGAGCTGTGCGGGCCGGCCGCGCCATGCCCGTGCGGCCCAGACCACCCACAGCACGGCGAAGAGGAAGTAGCCGGCCACGGCGGGCGCGTTGTCGTGCAGCGCGGCCGTCAGGTCCCCGTGCACGAACGCGTGCGCGCTGCGCAGTCCGCCGCAGCCGGGGCAGTACAGGCCGGTGAACCGGTAGAGGGGGCAGACCGGGTAGTGGCCGGGGTGGTTCGGATCGACGGCCCCGACGTAGGCGAAGGCGCCGACGACGGCCGCGAGCACACCGGCGGGGGTGACGAGGCGCCGCCACCGGGGCGCGGGCGGGGCGGCCGGGGCACCGGGCCGGGCGGCGGCCGGGACGGCGCCCCCGGGCCACGGGCCGGCCGGGGCGGCTGCGGTGGCCGGCCCGAGGTCGGCCGGGACGAGGGCGGGGGGCGCGGCGGGCGGGGCCGGTCGGTTGGCGACGGTCACGGGAGCATTCTCGCCGAGACGGCCGCCGCGCGCGCGGGAAAAGACCGGCGCGCGGACCCCGTCGACCGCGAAGGGCGGCCCGGCTCCGTCAGGAACACCGGGCCGCCCTGGAAGAAGCGGTGCCGTACTCGGCCGCTCAGCTCTCCACCGCGACCGGCTCGCGCGCGGCGACCGGGGTGCCGCCGACCATCGCGAGGGGCTTCGCGTCGTGGCCGAGGCCCATGGCCTTCATGATCCCGCCGACGACCGCGCCGCCGATGATGAGAGCCATGCCGGCCCAGAAGCCGACGACGCTGCCCATCACCATCAGGGCGCCGGCGACCAGGAAACCGATGAAGGAAATGATGACGCCGGTCCAGGCGGCCGGGGTGTGACCGTGGCCGTGGCTGCTGCCCGCCATGTCTGTGCTCCTCGTTGCTGTGTACGTGTCCCAGAAGAGCGACGTACGTGTCGTACGGCTCCGAGCCCGCCCGATCACTGTCCGAGCCGGACGCTCGTCGTCCATTGTTCCGTACGCGCACGCGCGCCGGACGCGGGGGTGGCGTCTGGTTCGCCACATCCGCGGGGTCAGGCGCCGGTGGGATCCTCGCCCCGGTCCAGGGCCTTCCAGATCTCCTCGGGCCGCTCCGGGTCGACCGGCCGGGCCGTCTTCCGCGGGCGGTCGGTGCCGCGCTCGTAGCGCCCGGACATGGCGGGCCAGGCACGGCCGAAGCGCAGGGCGAGCAGCCCGGCGAGCAGGATCAGCAGACCGCCGGCGGCCGCCACGTAGGGCCAGCCGGTGTGGGTCAGGGACGCGACCGTGGCGGTGGTGTCGCCGCTGGCCTGGGCGGCCTTCTCGTCCAGCGCGGTGCTGTCGGAGGCGGAGACCAGGGCGGCGGCCATGATGCCGACACCGGAGAGCGCGAGCAGTCCGGCGACCAGGACCCGGCCGGCCCGGCGTACGGCGAAGACGGCGACGAGCGCGGCGAGGCCCACTATGGCGAGGGCCGCGGGCACGCCCGTGACGTCGCTGCCCTTCGCGGTGAGCGGGAACGCGCCGCCGGCCACCGACGCGGTGCCCTCCGCCCAGCGCTGCCGGCTGGCGAGCAGCGCCACGGCCGCGCCGAGCGCGCCGAACAGGAGGGCCATGGCGAGGCTCCGGCGGCCGGACCGGGTGGGCGCGGCGGCTTCGGAACGGGGGTGAGGAACGGCAGTCACGTACTCCACTATCGCCTGACCCTCCATGGAACCGTCATCCGGGTCCGTCAACCCACGGCCGCGCCTTCTTTCGGTCATGAATCACCCAGTAACACGGCATGAACATTACAGATACGGCAAAGGAAGATCCCCGGCCCGGTATCCGTCTTGTTGACGTGCTCCCGACATCCGTACGTTCTGCGCGACCCGGGCGCACCCGTGCCACCAGGTCGAATCGCGCACCCCCCACAGCCCTTTCCGCCCTACCCGTCTCGCGGAGGACGTACGTTGCGCAGAACCGTTTCCCTCACCACCGTGGCCACCCTTGCCACGGCCGCCCTCGCCCTGGCCGCCCCCGTCGGCCAGGCGGCCCAGGCCACCTCCCACGGCGTCACCGTCGCCCACGCCTGCGCCGCCCCGGCGAAGGGCCAGATGGCCTGTAAGGCCCTCCAGGTCACCGGGGGCACCCCGAAGTCGGCGCACGCCGAGACCGACCTGACCGCGGCCGCCGCTCCCTCCGGCTACGGCCCCGCCTCGCTCCAGGCCGCCTACAACCTGCCCTCCGCGACGGGCGGTTCGGGCCAGACGGTGGCGATCGTCGACGCCTACGACGACCCGAACGCCGAGGCCGACCTCGCCGTCTACCGCTCCCAGTACGGCCTGTCCGCCTGCACCACGGCCAACGGCTGCTTCAAGAAGGTCGACCAGAACGGCGGCACCAGCTACCCGCGCGGCGACTCCGGCTGGGCCGAGGAGATCTCCCTCGACCTCGACATGGTCAGCGCCGCCTGCCCCAACTGCAAGATCCTGCTGGTGGAGGCCAGTTCGGCCAGCATGACCAACCTCGGCACCGCCGTGAACACCGCGGTGAAGCTGGGCGCGAAGTTCGTCTCCAACAGCTACGGCGGCTCCGAGTCCTCCAGCGACTCGACGTACGACTCCTCGTACTTCAACCACCCGGGTGTCGCCATCACCGTCTCCTCCGGTGACAACGGCTACGGCACCGAGTACCCGGCGGCCTCCCCGTACGTGACGGCGGTGGGCGGCACCTCCCTCAACTCGGCCTCCAACTCCCGCGGCTGGACCGACAGCGTGTGGAGCGGTGCGGGCTCCGGCTGCTCCAAGTACAGCTCCAAGCCGAGCTGGCAGAAGGACACCGGCTGCGCCCTGCGCACGGTCGCGGACGTCTCGGCGGTCGCCGACCCGAACACCGGTGTCGCGGTGTACGACAGCTACCGCTCGGCCACCGGCTGGATGGTCTTCGGCGGCACCAGCGCCTCCTCCCCGCTGATCGCGGCGACCTACGCGCTGGGCGGCGCCCCGTCGGCCGGCTCCTACCCGGCGTCCTTCCCGTACGCGCACACCTCGGCGCTGTACGACGTGACCAGCGGCTCCAACGGCAGCTGCGGCGGCTCCTACCTGTGCACCGGCACCACCGGGTACGACGGTCCGTCCGGGCTCGGCGTCCCGAACGGCACCGCCGCCTTCACCGGCTGAACGCTCCGGTGAGTCAGAGCCGGTTGGCCGTGTGAACGGCGCGGAGGACCGCCGCCGCCTTGTTGCGGCACTCCTGGTCCTCCGCCACCGGGTCGGAGTCGGCGACGATGCCGGCTCCGGCCTGCACGTATGCCGTGCCGTCGCGCAGCAGCGCGGTACGGATCGCGATCGCGGTGTCGGAGTCCCCCGCGAAGTCCAGGTAGCCGACGCAGCCGCCGTACAGACCGCGCCGGGACGGCTCCAGTTCGTCGATGATCTGCATCGCGCGGGGCTTGGGGGCGCCGGAGAGGGTGCCGGCGGGGAAGCAGGCCGTGAGCACGTCGAAGGCGGTACGGCCGCCGGCGACCCGCCCGGTGACGGTGGAGACGATGTGCATCACGTGCGAGTAGCGCTCGATGGACATGAAGTCGACCACCTCCACCGAGCCCGGCTCGCAGACCCGCCCGAGGTCGTTGCGCCCGAGGTCGACCAGCATCAGGTGCTCGGCGCGCTCCTTGGGGTCGGCGAGCAGCTCCTCGGCGAGCGCCTGGTCCTCCTGCGGAGTGGCGCCGCGGGGCCGGGTGCCGGCGATGGGGTGCACCATGGCACGCCCGTCCTCGACCTTGACCAGGGCCTCGGGCGAGGAGCCGACGACGTCGAAGGCGCCTCCGTCCCCGTGGGGGAACCGGAACAGGTACATGTACGGCGACGGGTTCGTCGCCCGCAGCACCCGGTAGACGTCGAGCGCGCTCGCCGTGCACGGGGTCTCGAAGCGCTGGGACGGTACGACCTGGAAGGCCTCGCCCGCGCGGATGCGCTCCTTGACGTCCTCGACGGCGCGCCGGAAGTCGGGGCCGCCCCACAGCGCGGTGTACTCGGGCAGCTCGGAGGGCGGCAGCGCGGCCGGGGGCTGGGCCACCGGGCGGCCCAGGTCGGCCTCCATGGCGTCGAGGCGGGCCACCGCGTCGGCGTACGCCTCGTCCACGCCGGTGTCCAGGTCGTTGTGGTTGATCGCGTTGGCGATCAGCAGGACCGAGCCCTCCCAGTGGTCCATCACGGCGAGGTCGCTGGTCAGGAGCATGGTCAGCTCGGGCAGCCCCAGGTCGTCGCGCTCGCCGGGGCCGATCTTCTCCAGACGGCGCACGATGTCGTAGCCCAGGTAGCCGACCATGCCGCCGGTGAAGGGCGGCAGGCCCTCCTCGTGCGGGGTGTGCAGGGTCTGGAGGGTGGCGCGCAGGACCTTGAGCGGGTCGCCGTCGACGGGGACGCCGACCGGCGGGGTGCCCAGCCAGTGGGCCGCGCCGTCGCGGGTGGTGAGGGTGGCGGCGCTGCGGACGCCCACGAAGGAGTAGCGCGACCACTGGAAGGCCGTACGGCCGTTCTCCGCGGACTCCAGCAGGAAGGTCCCGGGGCGTTCGCCGGCCAGCTTGCGGTAGAGGGCGACGGGGGTGTCGCCGTCGGCGAGGAGCTTGCGGGTGACCGGGATGACGCGCCGGTCGGCGGCGAGCTTGCGGAAGGTCTCCAGGTCCATGTCGGCGGGCCTCACTGGTCCGCGCCGGACGGCAGACCGGCGTCCTTGAGGAGCACGTCCTCGTCGAAGCAGGTGCGCGCGCCGGTGTGGCAGGCGGCGCCCTCCTGGTCGACCTGGACCAGCACGGTGTCGGCGTCGCAGTCCAGCGCGACCGACTTGACCCACTGGACGTGGCCCGAGGTGTCGCCCTTGACCCAGTACTCCTGGCGGCTGCGCGACCAGTAGGTGCAGCGGCCGGTGGTCAGGGTCCGGTGCAGCGCCTCGTCGTCCATCCAGCCGAGCATGAGCACCTCTCCGGTGTCGTGCTGCTGGGCGATGGCGGGCAGGAGGCCGTCGGCGCTGCGCTTGAGGCGGGCGGCGATCTCCGGGGCGAGGCCGCTGGCGGGGACACCGCGGCGCGACGCGCCTCCCTGCGGGGCGGTGCTCGGGTGACGGGCGGGCGGGCCGGGCGTACTGGTCATGGATGCCATTGTGCCGCGCCCTGCCGGCAGCACCGGGCGGGTGTCCACTGCGCGGACCGGTGGCTGGCCGTAGGCTGACCCCATGTCGACCTTCGCCAAGCGTGAACGGCTCCTGTTCGCCGACCTCTTGGAAACCGTGGGCCCGGACGCGCCGACTCTGTGCGAGGGCTGGCGGACCCGGGACCTGGCCGCGCACGTGATCGTGCGCGAGCGCCGCCCGGACGCGGCCGGGGGCGCGCTGATCAAGCAGCTCGCCGGGCGCCTGGAGAAGGTGATGGCGGAGTACACCGCGAAGCCGTACGAGGAGCTGATCCAGCTGATCCGTACCGGGCCGCCGCGGTTCTCGCCGTTCCAGGTCAAGCAGGTGGACGAGGCGGCGAACACGGTGGAGTTCTACGTCCACACCGAGGACGTGCGCCGGGCGCAGCCGGACTGGAGCGCGCGGGAGCTGGACCCGGTGTTCCAGGACGCGCTGTGGTCGCGCCTGGAGCGGACGGCGCGGCTGCTGGGGCGCGGGGTGCCGACGGGGCTGGTGCTGCGCCGGCCGGACGGGCAGACCGTGGTGGCGCACAAGGGCGCGCCGGTGGTCACGGCGACCGGGGAGCCGTCGGAGCTGCTGCTGTTCGCGTTCGGCCGGGACCGGGCGGCGCGGGTGGAGCTGGAGGGCGACGCGGACGCGATCGACAAACTGCACTCCTCCAAGCAGCTGGGGTTCTGACCAAGGAGGCCGGCCCGTGATCAAGGTCGCGATGACGGGGGTGTACGTGGACGACGTGGCGAAGGCGCACGCCTTCTACACGGAGGTCCTCGGCTTCGAGACCCGCACCCGCAGGGACCTCGGGGACGGCACCCCGTTCATCACGGTGGGCGCGCCCGAGGGCGGCCAGCCGGACCTCCAGCTGCTGCTCGAACCGGGCCAGGGCCCCATCGCCGACTCCTACCGCCGTGCGCTGTACGACGCGGGCATCCCCTGCATCGTCTTCTCCGTGGACGACCTCGCCGCCGAACACCGGCGCCTCAGCGGCCTGGGTGTCCGCTTCCCGCACGGACCGCGGGAGCAGGGACCGGTGCTGGCGGCGGTGTTCGACGACACGTGCGGCAATCTGGTGCAGCTGGTTCAGCCGAGAGGGTGAGCCTCAGCGGGGCAGTTCCGCGCGGCGCAGGGCCGGTGCGACGAGGGCGACGACCCCGCCGAGGGCGCACACCCCGGCGCCTGAGGCGAACACCGGGCCGGCCTCCCAGCGGGCCACGGACCAGCCGACCAGCGGGAAGGTGAGCGGCGCGACGCCGTAACTGACCAGCGTGGACACCGAGGTGACCCGGCCGACGTAGGCGGCGCCCGCGTTGCTCTGGACGAGCGCGGCGGCGAGGGCCCCGGAGAGGCCCGCGAGCAGTCCGACGACCAGGGCCGCACCGGCCGCGCCCGCGGCGGACGGGACACGTGCCAGGGCGGCGATCGCGAGGGCCCCGGCGATCGTCGAGGCGGCCATCACCCGCCCGGCGCACGGCACACGGCCGCGCCAGGCCAGCAGCACGGAGGCGCTTGCGGCACCGACGCCGAACCCGGCGAGCACCAGGCCCATGCCCGCGGAACCCCAGCCGCGCTCCTGGGAGAGCAGGGTCAGGCCGAGGTTCATGGGGCCGACGAAGCCCAGGTCGTTCAGGGCGATGGAGAGGACGAGGACGCGCAGGACGGGGTCGCGCCCGATGTGCCGCAGCCCGTCGCGCAGTTCGGCGAGGACCCCACGCCGTGCCGGTGCGTCCTGCGCCGGCAGCTGTCTCACCCGCACGGCGGACAGGGCGATCAGGGACGTGCCCATCAGAAGGGCGGCGAGCCCGAAGGCACCGCCGGTACCGCCCAGTGCGACGCCGAGCCCCCCGATCGGGCCGCCCAGCACAAGGGCGAGCCGGGTGCCGAGGCCGCGCATGCCCTGGACACGGGCGAGCTGGTCAGGCCCGACGAGCCGGGCGGGCAGGGCGCCGACGGCGGGCAGGAACACCGCGTCGACGACACCGAACAGCACGGCCACCGTCCCGAGGCCCCACAGCCCGGGGCGGGTGGCGAGCAGCAGTACGGCGGCCGTGAGGACCAGCACCGTGCGCGCTCCGGTGCTCGCCAGCACGACCCGGCGCGGCCCGTAGCGGTCGGCCACCACTCCCCCGCCCAGCATGAGCAGGGCCCGCGGGAGCGCGCTCGCCGCGGTGACGAGCCCGGCCTGGGCGGGGGTGCCGCCCTGGACGGCGGCCCAGGACAGCGCCAGGTAGTAGACGTTGTCGCCGACCGCGGAGCCGACGTAACCGCCCAGCCAGCGCAGGACGTTGCCGTCCCGGTGGGCGACGCGCTCGGGCCGGGACCCGGCGGGGGTGGACGCGACGGTCGAGCTCAAGGCGGGCTCCTGGTGAGGCCGGGAGGGGAACGGGTCGGGGCGGGCTCCTCGCGGAGCCGCGGCAGGGGCACGGTGGTGCACCGGCACGGTGGTGCGGCCCGGACACGGAACGGAAGGCGCCGATGCCACGGCGGCGCTCGGACCACAACGGATCGGAACACGGTGCCGAAGGCACTCGGGCACGCGGACACGGCACGGCACGCGGTGCCGCGGCGGCGTTCCGGCGCGGAGCGGGCGCGTGACGATGCCGCGGCGGGCCTCAGGCGCGGAACGGGAAGGCGTAGGTGTGCACGGCGACGTTCTCGCGGCCCGTCACGTCCCCGGCGGCCTCCGCGGCCCGGCCGCGCTCGTCGTAGCGCCGCAGCAGCGCGAGCATCTCCCCTGTCAGCTCGGCGAGTTCCGC
Organism: Streptomyces sp. NPDC001056; assembly: GCF_053598955.1. Classification (NCBI taxonomy): domain Bacteria; kingdom Bacillati; phylum Actinomycetota; class Actinomycetes; order Kitasatosporales; family Streptomycetaceae; genus Streptomyces; species Streptomyces sp. NPDC001056. The sequence continues at coordinate 123,069 of NZ_JBSFLI010000011.1, forward strand.
GGCGGTGAGGCGCAGCGCGGACTCGGAGGACTCCGCCGCGTCGTTCCACTCCTCGCCCCAGTGGGCGCGCTCGTCCAGATAGCGCCGGTACATGTCGGCGCGCTGCTCGAAGAAGAGGCGGCTGGCGGCGGTGTGCGCGGCGGCCTTCTCGGGGGCGTCGCGGAAGTCCTCGTCCCGGATGGCGACGCCCTCGGACGCCGGCCGCCACCACCGCTCCCGCCCGTCCGCGCGCTGCGGCTCGGCCTCCTCGATGAGCTGGTGCTCGGCCAGCTTGCGCAGGTGGTAGCTGACCAGGGACACCGCCTCGTCCACCTGCTCGGCCAGCTGGGACGCGGTCGCGGTGCGGGCCAGGGTCAGGGCGCGGTACAGCTGGGCCCGCAGCGGATGCGCGAGCGCCTTCAGCGTGCCCACGTCCCTGATCCGGCGGTCTCTCTCCCTCTCCGTCATGACAGCCACCGTAGATACGAAAGAAATCTTGCGCAATATATTTTGCGCAAGATTTCTTTCGTATTGGGCATGAAAAGACCCCGGCGGCTCCGGCCACCGGGGTCCGACCTCCGATCGCGCCCCGCGTCAGCGCACCGGGTGCCCCGCCTCCCGCAGCGTCTCCTTCACCTCGCCGATCCGCAGATCGCCGAAGTGGAAGACGGAGGCGGCGAGCACCGCGTCCGCGCCCGCGGCGATGGCCGGCGGGAAGTGGGACAGCTTGCCGGCGCCGCCGGAGGCGATCACCGGGACGGAGACGTGCTTGCGGACGGCCGCGATCATCTCCAGGTCGTAGCCGTCCTTGGTGCCGTCGGCGTCCATCGAGTTCAGCAGGATCTCACCCGCGCCCAGCTCCGCGGCGCGGTGCGCCCACTCGACGGCGTCGATGCCGGTGCCCCGGCGGCCGCCGTGGGTGGTGACCTCGAAGGACCCGGACGAGCCGCCGCGGGAAGGGGTGCGGCGGGCGTCGACCGACAGCACCAGCACCTGGCGGCCGAAGCGCTCGGCGATCTCGCGGATCAGCTCGGGGCGGGCGATCGCCGCGGTGTTCACGCCCACCTTGTCGGCGCCCGCCCGCAGCAGCTTGTCCACGTCCTCGGCCGACCGGACGCCACCGCCCACGGTCAGCGGGATGAACACCTGCTCCGCGGTGCGGCGCACCACGTCGTACGTCGTCTCCCGGTCGCCCGAGGACGCGGTGATGTCCAGGAACGTCAGCTCGTCGGCGCCCTCGGCGTCGTACACCTTGGCCATCTCGACGGGGTCGCCCGCGTCGCGCAGGTTCTGGAAGTTGACGCCCTTGACGACCCGGCCGTTGTCGACGTCCAGGCAGGGGATGACTCGGACCGCCAGGGTCATGACTGCTCAGGCTCCTCTGAATGCTTCAAGCTCTACTTCGACCAGGATGCGCGGGTCGACGAAGCCCTCGACCACCAGCAGGGTCGACACCGGGCGCACGGAGTCGAACAACTCCTTGTGGGCCCGCCCGGCCTCGTCGACGTCGCGCACATGGTTCAGGAACATACGGGTCCGGATCACGGACTCGACGCCGAGCCCGAACTCCTTCAGCGCTTCGAGGGCGTTGCCGAAGGCGATCCGGGTCTGCTCGTACGGATCGCCCTCGCCGTACAGGACCGTGCCCTTGAAGGACGTGGTGCCGCCCACCGACACCCGGTCCCCCGCCGCGACGGCGCGTGCGAAACCGAAACTCTCTTCCCAGGGACTTCCGCTCTGCACCCGCCGTACGGCTTCCGACATCATGACGACACAGCCTCCAAGGCCTCTTCCAGGGTGAACGCCTTCGCGTACAGGGCCTTCCCGACGATGGAGCCCTCGACACCGAGGGGTACCAGCTCGGCGATGGCGCGCAGGTCGTCCAGGGACGACACGCCGCCGGAGGCCACGACCGGGCGGTCGGTGGCCGCGCACACGTTGCGCAGCAGCTCCAGGTTGGGGCCCTGGAGGGTGCCGTCCTTGGCGATGTCGGTGACGACGTAGCGCGCGCAGCCCTCCTTGTTCAGGCGGTCCAGCGTCTCGTAGAGGTCGCCGCCGTCGCGGGTCCAGCCGCGGCCGCGCAGGGTGGTGCCGCGCACGTCCAGGCCGACGGCGATCTTGTCGCCGTGCTCGGCGATCACCTTGGCGACCCACTCGGGGCTCTCCAGGGCGGCGGTGCCGAGGTTGACGCGGGTGCAGCCGGTGGCGAGGGCGGCGGCGAGGGTGTCGTCGTCGCGGATGCCGCCGGACAGCTCCACCTTGATGTCCATGGCCTTGGCGACCTCGGCGATCAGCGCGCGGTTGTCACCGGTGCCGAAGGCCGCGTCCAGGTCGACCAGGTGCAGCCACTCGGCGCCGGACCGCTGCCAGGCGAGGGCGGCCTCCAGCGGGGAGCCGTAGGAGGTCTCGGTCCCGGACTCGCCGTGGACGAGGCGTACGGCCTGGCCGTCGCGGACGTCGACGGCGGGGAGGAGTTCGAGCTTGGCCATGGTCTACAGGGTTCCGATCCAGTTGGTGAGGAGCTGGGCGCCGGCGTCGCCGGACTTCTCGGGGTGGAACTGGGTGGCCCACAGGGCACCGTTCTCCACCGCGGCCACGAAGGGCTTGCCGTGCGTGGCCCAGGTGACCTTGGGCGCGGCGATCACCGGGTTGTTGGTCTCCTGCGTCCATTCGTGGACGGCGTAGGAGTGCACGAAGTAGTAGCGGGCGTCGGGGTCCAGGCCCGCGAACAGCTCGGAGTCGGCGGGGGCGTCGACGGTGTTCCAGCCCATGTGGGGCACCACGTCGGCCTCCAGGGGTCCGACCGTTCCCGGCCATTCCTCCAGGCCCTCGGCCTCCACGCCGTGCTCGATGCCGCGCGCGAACAGGATCTGCATGCCGACGCAGATGCCCATCACCGGGCGCCCGCCGGACAGCCGGCGGTCCACGACCCAGTCACCGCGGGCGGCGCGCAGGCCCCGTATGCAGGCGGCGAAGGCGCCGACGCCCGGCACCAGCAGGCCGTCCGCGTTCATCGCCTTGTCGAAGTCGCGGGTGATCTCCACGTCGGCGCCGACCCGCGCGAGAGCGCGCTCGGCCGAGCGGACGTTGCCGAAGCCGTAGTCGAAGACCACGACCTTCTTCGCGGCAGCGCTCAATTCCACACCTCCAGCCGCATGACGCCCGCGACCAGGCACAGGCCGGCCGCGAGGGAGAGGAGCACGATCAGGCTCGTGGGCATCTTCTGCTTGGCGAAGGAGATGATGCCGCCGACCAGGAAGAGGCCGACGACGATCAGGATGGTCGACAGACCGGTCATGGGTTACAGCGCGCCCTTCGTCGACGGGAGGATGCCGGCCGCGCGCGGGTCGCGCTCGGAGGCATAACGCAGCGCCCGGGCCAGCGCCTTGAACTGGCACTCCACGATGTGGTGGGCGTTGCGTCCGTACGGTACGTGAACGTGCAGGGCGATCTGCGCCTGGGCCACGAACGACTCCAGGATGTGCCGGGTCATCGTGGTGTCGTACTCGCCGATCATCGGCGCCATGCGCTCGGGCTCGGTGTGCACGAGGTAGGGGCGGCCGGAGAGGTCGACGGTGACCTGGGCGAGGGACTCGTCCAGCGGGACCGTGCAGTTGCCGAAGCGGTAGATGCCCACCTTGTCGCCGAGCGCCTGCCGGAAGGCGGCGCCGAGCGCGAGGGCGGTGTCCTCGATGGTGTGGTGGGAGTCGATGTGCAGATCGCCGTCGGTCTTCACGGTGAGGTCGAACAGACCGTGGCGGCCGAGCTGGTCGAGCATGTGGTCGTAGAAGCCGACGCCCGTGGCGATGTCGGTCCGCCCGGTGCCGTCGAGGTCTATCTCGACCAGGACCGAGGTCTCCTTGGTGGTGCGCTCGACGCGCCCTGCGCGGCTCATGCCTCAAGCTCCTTCTTGACTTCCCGTACGGCGTCGAGGAACGCGTCGTTCTCCTCGGGCGTGCCCGCGGAGACCCGCAGCCACCCCGGCACGCCGTTGTCCCGGACCAGGACGCCCCGGTCGAGGATTCTCCGCCAGGCCTCGTGGGCGTCGGCGAACCGGCCGAACTGCACGAAGTTGGCGTCGGACTCGACGACGTCGTAGCCGATCGCGCGCAGCTCGGCGACCAGCCGGTCCCGCTCGGACTTCAGCTGCTCGACATAGCCGAGCAGGGTGTCGGTGTGCTCCAGCGCGGCCAGCGCGGTCGCCTGGGTGATCGCCGACAGGTGGTACGGCAGCCGGACCAGCTGGACGGCGTCCACGACGGCCGGGTCGGCCGCGAGGTAGCCGAGGCGCAGGCCCGCCGCGCCGAACGCCTTGGACATGGTGCGCGAGATCACCAGGTGCGGGCGGCCCGCGAGCAGCGGCAGCAGCGAGTCGCCGTGGCTGAACTCGACGTACGCCTCGTCCACGACCACCATCGACGGCTTGGCCGCCTGCGCCGCCTCGTACAGCGCGAGCACCGTCTCCGGCGGAACCGCGTTGCCCGTGGGGTTGTTGGGGGTGGTGATGAAGACGACGTCCGGCCTGTGCTCGGCGACGGCCTTCCCGGCGGCGGCGACGTCGATGCCGAAGTCCTCGGTGCGCGGCCCGGAGATCCAGCCGGTGCCGGTGCCGCGGGCGATGAGCGCGTGCATCGAGTACGACGGCTCGAAGCCGATCGCGGTGCGGCCGGGCCCGCCGAAGGTCTGGAGCAGCTGCTGGATGACCTCGTTCGAGCCGTTCGCCGCCCACACGTTGGCCAGGGTGAGCGGGAACCCGCCGGTCCTGGTGAGGTACCGGGCCAGCTCGGTGCGCAGCAGGACCGCGTCCCGGTCGGGGTAGCGGTTCAGGTCGCGGGCGGCCTCCCGGACCCGCTCCGCGATCCGCTCGACGAGCGGCTCGGGCAGCGGGTAGGGGTTCTCGTTCGTGTTCAGCCGTACCGGAACGTCCAACTGGGGCGCTCCGTAGGGGGACTTGCCGCGCAGCTCGTCCCGGATGGGGAGATCGTCGATCCTCACGTCGCTCACTTGCTTTCCGGTACCTTCCAGCCGAACCTCGCCTTGATCGCCGCACCGTGCGCCGGGAGGTCCTCCGCCTCCGCCAGCGTCACCACGTGGTGCGCGACCTCGGCCAGCGCGTCCTTGGTGTAGTCGACGATGTGGATGCCGCGCAGGAAGGACTGCACGGACAGGCCCGAGGAGTGGCAGGCGCAGCCGCCGGTGGGCAGCACGTGGTTGGACCCGGCCGCGTAGTCGCCGAGCGAGACGGGGGCCCAGGGGCCGATGAAGACCGCGCCCGCGTTGCGCACCCGGTCGGCGACGGCGGCGGAGTCGGCGGTCTGGATCTCCAGGTGCTCGGCACCGTAGGCGTCGACCACCTTCAGACCCTCCTCGACGCCGTCCACGAGGACGATCGCGGACTGCTTGCCCGCGAGGGCCGGGCGGATCCGGTCGTCGGTGTGCTTGGTGGCCTCGACCTGCGGCTCCAGTTCCTTCTCCACCGCGTCCGCGAGGTCGGGGGAGTCGGTGACGAGGACGGCGGCCGCGAGCGGGTCGTGCTCGGCCTGGCTGATCAGGTCCGCGGCCACGTGCACCGGGTCGGCGGTGTCGTCGGCGAGGATCGCGATCTCGGTGGGGCCGGCCTCGGTGTCGATGCCGATCCGGCCGGTGAAGTAGCGCTTGGCGGCGGCCACCCAGATGTTGCCGGGGCCGGTGACCATGTTGGCGGGCGGGCAGGACTCGGTGCCGTAGGCGAACATCGCGACGGCGGTGGCGCCGCCGGCCGCGTACACCTCGTCCACGCCGAGCAGCGCGCAGGCGGCCAGGATCGTCGGGTGCGGGAGCCCGTCGAACTCGGCCTGCGCCGGGGAGGCGAGCGCGATGGACTCGACACCGGCCTCCTGGGCCGGGACCGCGTTCATGATCACGGAGGAGGGGTAGACGGAGCGGCCGCCCGGCGCGTACAGCCCGACGCGCTCGACCGGAACCCACTTCTCGGTCACCGAGCCGCCGGGGACGACCTGGGTGGTGTGCGTCGTACGACGCTGCGCGCGGTGGACGAGGCGGGCGCGCCGGATGGACTCCTCCAGGGCGGCACGCACCTGCGGGTCGAGGCCGGCCAATGCGTCGGCGAGCGCCTGGGCCGGGACACGGACGGATTCCAGCCGTACTCCGTCGAACCTCTCCGCGAAGTCGATCAACGCCGCGTCGCCACGATGATGCACGTCCTCGCAGATCGGACGCACCTTCTCCAGGGCGGCCTGAACGTCGAAGTCGGCTCGGGGCAGCAGGTCACGCAGGGCGGGGCCCTCGGGGAGGGCGTCGCCGCGCAGATCGATTCGGGAAATCACAGTCCCAATTCTCTCAGACCGCCGTCCGTCGTCGTCCGCACGTATCAGTGGCTGATACAGGACATGGACCAATGCCTGGTACATACGCTGGCCGGAACCCGGAAGATCCCCTTCACCCCTGGTGTTCCGGGTGTCACTCAGCGGGCATCAACGGCTGGACGAAACACCCGAACAGCGGAGAAAGAAGGAACAGCGGTGACCGAGGGGACCGGCTTCGCCGCCGGGGACCTGCCGGACGACCTGACCGCGGCCGAGGCGGGCATGTGGCAGGCCTTCCGCAACGGCAGTGTGTACGACCTGAGCAGCGGCGACCGCGTCGTGGACGACCCGCACGGCGGGCATCCGTGGGGGCCCGAGCGGTCCGTGCGGGCGCGCGTCCTGTGCTGGCTGCTCCTGGACGGGCCGCCGGCGCTGGCCGGGCGGGTGTCCGCGCTGAAGCTCGCCGGGGTGCGCGTCACCGGCACCCTGGATCTGGCGGGCGGCAGCGTGCGCCCGTACACCGAGCTGCGCGACTGCCGCTTCGACGACCAGGTGCTGGTGCCGGAGGCGCGGTTCAGCACGCTGCGCCTGGTGAACTGCTCGGTGCCGCGCCTGGAGGCGGCCCGGGTGCACACCGAGGGCGATCTGCATCTGCCGCGCTGCCGGTTCCAGAACGGGGTCCGGCTGACCGACGCGCGCATCGGCACCGATCTGCTGCTCAACCAGGCGATCGTGTACCGGGACCGCAGCGGCCGGTCGATCTCGGCGGACGGCCTGTCGGTCGGCCAGGACCTCCAGGCCGAGCTGCTGGAGTCGCACGGCGAACTGCGGCTGCGCGGCGCCCAGATCGGGGTCTCGCTGAGCCTGCGCGGTGCGCGGCTGTCCAACCCGTACTCCCGGCTGGCCCTGAACGCACCCCAGCTCAGCGTGGAGCGCACCCTGTACCTGACCCCGGCGGGGGTGGGGAACCCGCTGCTCAGCGGCACCACACCGGCGCGCGGCACCCGGATACAGCGGTTCGAGTGCCAGGGCGGGCTGCGGCTGGACGACGGGCGGTTCGGGGACGCGGTGGACCTGGAGCGGGCCCGGTTCACCCTCACGGACGACCAGGAGCTGTCGCTGCGCCGGGTGCACGCGCCCGAGCTGCGCTTCCTCGGGGACGGTCCGCAGTGCGGCAAGGTGGTCCTCTCCGGGGCGCGGATCGTGAACCTGGTGGACCGCGCGGGCGCCTGGCCGGGCGCCGGGCGGCTGCACATGGGCGGCTTCACCTACGAGAACCTGGTGCCGCAGGGGCCGTTCCCGCTGACCCGGCGCCTGGACTGGATAGCCGCGGCCACCGCCGAGTACGCCCCGGAGCCGTACGAGCGGCTGGCCGCGGTGCTGCGGGGGGCCGGGGAGGACGAGGACGCCCGTGAGGTGCTGCTCGCCAAGCAGCGCAGACGCCGCGAGACGCTGCCGCTGGCGGGCAAGCTCTGGGGCTACGCCCAGGACCTGGCGGTCGCGTACGGCTACCGGCCCGGCCGCGCCGCGGTCTGGATGGCGGTCCTCTGGGCGGCGGGCACCCTGGCTTTCTCCCATGCCGCCCACCCCCCGATGAACCACGACGACCACCCCTACTGGAGCCCGGCCCTGTTCACCCTGGACCTGCTGCTGCCGGTCATCGACCTCGGCCAGGTCGGCGAGTGGCAGTTGCGCGGCGCCTGGCAGTGGCTGGCGGCCGCGATGATCCTGCTCGGCTGGATCCTGGCGACGACGGTGGCGGCGGGGGCGACCCGGCTGCTGCGGCGCGGCTGACGCGCGGGCCTGTCCGCGCGGACCCGGGCCGGACGCACCAGGACACATGTCCGTGAAGATCCTCCTTCCGTGAAGATCCTTCTCCCGCCGGACAAAAGTCGAACAGTCGCCCTTTACCGGCCCTTGACCTTTGGGCGTACAACCTTCCCCGACTTCCCCCAACCCTCTGGCGCGGCCCCGACCTGCGGACTTTCAATGGTCCGCACCATGGTTCCGCTACCCGCGTTCATCCGCCGCTCCTGGCCGTCCCGACGTTCCGCGCGCCCGGCCGGAGGGATCGGTCCCGGGGAGGAGGCCGTGCTCGACGCGCCCGACGACCGGCTCTCGCCCGCGCTGGTCGCGGCCGGTCGGGGCGAGTACCGGGCCGCGGCCGAGCTGCTGGCCGGCACCCGGGCCGCGGCCGAATGGGAGAACCACGACCGTTACGCCCGGCGGCTGGCCGCCTTCGCCCGGCTGCGGCCGGAGTGGTTCGAGGAGTGGCGGACGGCCGAGCCGGACGACCCGGGCGCCCTGCTGGTCGCGGCCCAGCTGGCCGTGGACCGGGTGTGGACCTCGCCGGCCCGCGCGGAGCTGCTGCGCGAGGTCAGCCCGCTGATCACGGCCGCCGCGCGGGCCGACGACCGGGACCCGGTGCCCTGGCGGATCGCCCTGGACCACGCGCGCGGCTCGCGGGCCGGGCACCGGTACTTCGAGGAGCTGTGGGAGGCGGCGCTGCGCCGCGCCCCGCACCACTACGGCTGCCATGTGGCCGCCCTGCGCTACCTGGCCGCGTTCTGCTGCGTGCGCTGGGGCGACACGCCGCACGTGCCGAGCACCGCGCACCGCGAGTGCTTCGACTTCGCCGAGCTGGCCGCGCAGGACGCCCCGGCGGACTCGCTGGTGCAGATGCTTCCCGCGTGGGCCGCCGTCGGCTATCTGACCGAGGGCGGCGGCCCCGGGGTGGCCCGGGAGCGGCTGGACTCGGCGGCCGACCGCGCGATCGCCCTGTCGGCGCGGTTCGCGGCGGCCGACCCGTGGCCCGCGGGGGTGCGCAACAAACTGCTGTACGTGCTGCTGCGCCTGGACCGCCGGGAGGACGCCCGCGCCCAGCTGCGGCTGATCGGCCCGTATGTGACCTCCTGCCCCTGGGACCGGTTCTCGGACGACCCGCTCGGCCACTTCCTGCGCCTGCGCGAACACCTGCTGTCGGGGGCCGACACGCCCGCTCCGGCCGGGCTGCTGCCGGTGCCCGAGGACGTCCTGCCCGGGCACCGCGGGCACGGCCGCGCCGCCGACCATTAGGCTGGGGCGCCGTGACCACCGTCCGTCTGCCGCTCTTCCCGCTCAACACGGTCCTCTTCCCGGGGCTCGTGCTGCCGCTGAACGTCTTCGAGGAGCGTTATCGCGCCATGATGCGCGAACTGCTGAAGACCCCCGAGGAGGAGCCGCGGCGGTTCGCCGTCGTGGCCATCCGCGACGGGTACGAGGTGGCGCCGAGCGCCCCCGGCATGCCCGACCCCACGGCCGAGCCCGCGCGGGGGCCGGCCGCGGGCTTCGGACCCGACCCGCTCGCGGCCTTCCACCAGGTGGGCTGCATCGCGGACGCGGCGACCATCCGGGAGCGCACCGGCGGCACCTTCGAGGTGCTCGCGACCGGCACGACCCGGGTGCGGCTGCTGTCCGTGGACGCCTCGGGCCCCTTCCTGACGGCCGAGCTGGAGGAGCTGGCGGAGGAGCCCGGCGACGAGGCGGGGGCGCTCGCGGAGGGCGTGCTGCGGGCCTTTCGGCAGTACCAGAAGCGGCTGGCGGGGGCGCGGGAGCGCTCGCTCGCGACGAGCGCCGAGCTGCCGGACGACCCGAGCGTGGTGTCGTACCTGGTGGCGGCCGCGATGGTGCACGACACGCCGACCAAGCAGCGGCTGCTTCAGGCGCCGGACACCGCGTCCCGGCTGCGGGACGAGCTGAAGATCCTGCGCGGCGAGACCGCCATCATCCGTAATCTGCCGTCGTTGCCCGCGTTCGAGCTGACGCGGACGCCGACCAGTCTGAACTGAGTCGAGAACCCATGGCGAAGAAGTCGAAGAAGCAGCAGGGCAAAGGGGCGGGAACTCCGGCGACGGTCGCGCTGACCACCGCGGGCGTGGAGTTCACGGTCCACGCCTACGACCACGACCCCGCCCACCCCTCCTACGGCGAGGAGGCCGCGGAGGCGATGGGGGTCTCCCCCGACCGGGTCTTCAAGACCCTGGTGGCCGACGTGGACGGCGCGCTGGTCGTCGGCGTGGTCCCGGTCGCCGGCACCCTCGACCTCAAGGCCCTGGCCGCCGCGGTGGGCGGCAAGCGCGCCGCCATGGCCGACCCGACGCTGGCCGAGCGCACCACCGGCTATGTCCGCGGCGGTATCTCCCCGCTCGGCCAGCGCAAGAAGCTCACCACCGTCCTGGACGACTCGGCCTCCGCCCATCCGACGATCTGCGTCTCGGCGGGGCGGCGGGGACTTGAGGTGGAGCTGGCGCCCGAGGACCTGGCGAAGCTGACGGAGGCGTTGCTCGCGCCCATCGGGCGGGGCTGAGCGGGCGGCCCGCCGGGCGGTGCCGGGGCCTACGGGGCGGGCGTCACCGGCGCGTCGCCCGGGTACCGCGGTTCGGGGTCACGGGGGCCGAACAGCGCCGTCAGGCCGAGGTGGACCAGCACCGCGGCGAACGACCACGACAGCAGCGCCGCCTTCGCGCCGAGGCGCAGCGGGGCCGGGAAGGTGACGCCCTTGCCGACCGCCCGCGCGTGGGCGATCACGTTCGACGTGGGGCCCAGCCAGACGCCGAGCCGCCAGGCCAGCAGGGAGCCGAGCAGACCGCCGAGTCCCAGGCCGACGACGAGCGGTACGCCGCCGCGCCTGCGCCACAGGAACACCGCCAGCCCGCTCACCGCGCCGAACGCCAGCGCCAGCAGGGTGAACGTGCCGTCCACCCCGATCGCCTGCTCGCCCTCGGTGTCCTTGAGATAGACCACCCAGCTCTTGCCCGACTGGTCGCCGACCAGCGGCACATGCGGCGCCAACCGCCACCACAGCAGCCCGAGCAGCGCCCCGCACACCGTCACCAGCACGGTGATCACGGCGCCCTCGCGCGCTTCGGTCCTCATCCCGGGGCCGTCCTCTTCGTGGGCGCCCACGACCGGCGCCCCGGCGGGCGGCGCCTGCCAGACCTGGCGCGCGGAGTGGTCGTGCGGGGGCGGTGGCGGATTCAGCGGTGCGGTCACCCTGCCATCGTGCCAGGTCGGCCTGTGCGCCGCGTCACCGGACGGCGGCCCTGCGGTACGCCCACGCCGCCACGGCCAGCGAGACCACCCCGACCCCCGCGCACACCCCCAGGTCAGCGAGGACGACGGCCCAGTCCGGGTGCGCCCCGAACGTGCCGGCGTACGCCTCCACGCCGTAGGTGGAGGGCAGCAGATCGCGCGCCAGCCGGACGATCTCCGGCATCCGGTCGGCCGGCAGCACCCCGAGCAGCAGCGCCGCCGACATGCCGAGCTGCCCGAGCAGCGTGGCCAGCTCGGGGCGGGGCGCCAGCAGCCCCAGCGCCGCGCCGAGCCCGGACAGCGCGGCCCCGGCGAGCGGTACGACGGCCAGCAGGACCCACAGGTTGGACAGCGGCAGCCCGAACAGCACACAGCCGAAGGCGGCGGTCACCAGCGTCCCCGGCACGGTGAAGGAGGCGTACGCCGCCGCCACGCCCAGCACCACCGCGGCCGGCGGCACCGGCAGCGTGGCGTAGTGGTCGAGCCCGCCGCCGGCCCGCAGCTGCCCGAAGTACTGGGCCAGCAGATTGAGCGCGACGAAGGCGACGACCAGCACGGACGAGCCGGCCACCACGGACCGCGCCTCGAAGCCGTTGTCGACCACGCCGCGCATCATCACGGTGATGCCGACGGACTGGAAGGTCGCCACGAACAGCAGCGGGATCCGGGCCACCCGGGCCCGGGACAGCTGCGCCCGGTACACGGCCGCCAGCGAAGGCCACAGCCGCGCCGCGGGGGCCAGCTCGGCCGCGACCGGCCCCGCCTCCGGCACGGTCCGCGCTCCGTCCGGCAGCACCTGCGCGGGTACGACACTCACGACGAGCAGCTCCTCTTCCCTGCGGCGGTCGTACCGACCCCGTTGCGCACGGCGGCCCGTGCGGCCCGTGTGCTCATGCCTTCACCAGCCCCTGCCGCGCGGCGCCGCCCAGCGCCAGATAGACGTCCTCCAGGCTGGGCGTGGCGAGCGTGAAGTCGTCCAGCGCGGCGAAGGCGGCACCGCCGGTCACCGTGGCGACGGCGGCGCGGGCCTCCTCGGGCGCGAGCCGCAGCGTCCAGCGCCGCCCCGATTCCACCGCGCGCTCGCGCAGCACGGCGACCTCGGGCACGTCCAGCGGCGCCCGCTCCCGCCACACCAGTTCCACCCGTACCTCGCCCGCGACCTGTTCCTTGAGCCCGGCGGGGGTGTCGCAGGCGATGACCCGGCCCCGGTCGAGCACGGCGACCCGGTCGAGCACGGTCTCGGCCTCGATGACGTTGTGGGTGACCAGGAGGACGGTGGTGCCGCGTTCGGCGCGGCGCCGGTCCACGGCCGCCCAGACCGCGCGCCGGGCCACCGGGTCCATGCCGGTCGTGGGCTCGTCCAGGACCAGCAGCGGGCGCTCGCCGACGAGGGCGGCGGCGAAGCAGGCGAGCCGCCGCTGCCCGCCGGACAGCTTCTTCAGGGCCCGTCCGGCGATCGGGGTGAGGCCCAGCTCCTCCAGTACGGCGTCCCGCTCGGCCCGCGCCGTGCGGGCGTCCAGGCCGCGCAGGCGTCCGGTGGTCTCGGCGGCGAGGGAGACGGTCAGCTCGTCCAGGGCGGTGGACTCCTGACCGAGGTAGGCGAGGAGGCGCGCCGCGCGCTCGGGATGGCGCACGATGTCGTGGCCGAGGATCTCGACGCTGCCCGCGTCGGGGCGCAGCAGCCCGGTGAGCTGGCGTACGAGGGTGGACTTGCCGGCGCCGTTGGGGCCGAGCAGCCCGAAGATCTCCCCGCGCCGTACGTCCAGCTCAAGGGCGTCGGTGGCCCGCACCTCGGGCGTGCCCGGGGCGCCGCGGCGGCCCTTGACGGCCGGATAGGTCTTGCGGAGCCCGCGCACGCGGACGACCTCGTCCTGCCGAAGTGCCTGCCCCACACGCGTACTCACAAAGGGAGAGGGTACGGGGTCGGGGGCCTTTACTCGCCCTTGGGGCCACCCGGGCCGCCACCGCCCGGGGCCCTCGTCCCTGGTCGGGACGGTGCCGCGGCCCCGTCCGGACCAGAGGCCACGCCACGGTCGGGCGGAGGGCCGTGCCGCCGGCCTCGGACCCGGGTTCGCCCCGGGCCCCGTCCCCGGCTCACTCCCCCGCGCTCGCGTGCTCCGCCGCGGCCGGGATGTCGAACTCGCGCCAGAAGCCTGCCCGGATGGCGTAACGGTCGTGCTCGTCGATCTGGTCGTCCTTGTGCGCGAGCAGGCCGAAGCGGGCCGCGTAGCGCAACAGCTCCCCGTCGATGCGGTGCGGGATGCGCGGGTACATCTGGGACAGCCGCTGCAGATGGCTCTGGTCGCCGAGCCGGGACATCCAGCGGCGGGCGAAGACCTGCCCCACCTCGTACGGATCGCCGCCGACGGTGGTGATGTCCTCCTCGCGGTCGGCCCAGCGCTGCTCGGCCGTGGTGAGCTGGGCGAGCGTCGGCATGGCGGCGGCCTCGGCCGGTTCGGGCACCGCGCCGGGCCGGTCCACCCAGCCCTTGTCGGAGGACCAGCGCAGGGTCGCGGTGGCCGGGTGCTGGACGGGCTGGGCGGCGCCGGGGGCACGCAGCGCGGCGAGGTCCTTGGGGGTGGGGACGCCCTTGGACGCGGGCGACCGCTCCTGGCCGCCGTTCTCGCCGGCGGTGGCCGACGGGCGCGCCCCCTGCCCGGCGGGGCGCTCGGCGGCCGCGGCGAGCGCGGACTCGGGCAGCGGGGCGGAGAGGATCGCGGCGATCTCGGGCCGGGGCGCGGGCGGCGGGGCGCAGACGCCGGTCAGTTCCTTCGCCCGGACGGCCTGGGTGATCCAGGCCCGGTCGAGCACGCGCCGCTCGTCGGCCTCGGCGACCAGGTCCTCGGACTGGTTGTAGTCGCCGTCGGCCGCCTGCACGGCCCACAGGTGCACGGCGACACCGTGCTCCTTGGCCGCCATCATGCCCGGCAGCAGATCGCCGTCGCCGGTGACGAGGACGACGTCGGAGCAGGCCCGGTTGCGGGCCAGCTCGGTCAGCTCGGCGTGCATGGCGGCGTCCACGCCCTTCTGCGCCCAGCGTCCGTCGCTGCGTGTGAGGGCGCCCAGCCGGACGGTGACCCGGGGCATGACGCGCAGACGGCGGTGCTCCGGCTGGGGAACGCGGTCGGGGGCGCCGTCGAACCAGTAGATGCGCAGCAGGGGCCGCTCGGTGTCGGACTCCGCGCGCTCGCGCAGCGCCTGGATCAGTGCGGCGTGGTCGACGGTGATCCGGGACCGCGAGGGCTCACCCGCGAGGAGGCTGGCGGCTGCGCCCAGCAGGTACCCGGCGTCCACCAGGACGATGCAGCGGTCCACGCGACTCACCCTCTTCCCGGGAGGTATTGCTTCGGACTTCCTTCGAGTCTGCCCGACCACGCGGGGGTTAACGGCCTGAACTCGATCTTCGGCGTGGCGTTTGCGGCCCCCGCCGGCCAACCTACCCTGTCACACAGGGTAATTGTCCGACATGCGATCGATGTCGGCGTATGTGAATCTGGTCCCGGTCCTGGCCCCTAGATCCCCCACAGGAGGCAGATCACCATGGCCAAGAACAAGAACCGCAAGCAGGGTGGCTCGCAGAACCGCGCCGCGCAGCAGTCCGGCCCGGCCCACGAGCACGCGCAGCGTTCCCCGGAGCACGAGTCCCCGGTGTCGCACATCCAGGGCAGCGCCTCGGACACCGCGCACGGCAAGAAGCAGAAGAGCTTCGGCCACAACTAAAGGGCAGTTGACGCCCATTGCGTGAAACGAGGGGCGCACCCGCTTGCGGGTGCGCCCCTTCGCGCTGACGACGGCGCCGGGTCGGGCCGGGCGGTTCAGCCCGCGAGGCAGGACGGGCCGAGCAGCACCTTCAGGTCGCCGAAGAGCGCCGGGTCGGGCTTGACCCGGTGCCGGTCCAGGCGGAGCACCGTGGTCTTGCGCGGCCCCTGGAGCCTGATCCGCACCTCGCTGTCGCCCTTGTGGTGGCTGAGGATCTCGCCGAGGCGGCTGACCATGGGCGGAGTGACCCGGGTCGCCGGAATCGTGAGGACCACCGGCGCGTTGGCGCCCGCGTTGGACAGGTCCGGGACCATCAGCTCCATGGCGACGAGCCGGGGCACGTCCTCGCGCTTGTCGAGGCGGCCCTTGACGAACACCACGGCGTCCTCGACCAGTTGGGTCGACACCAGCTGGTAGGTGGCCGGGAAGAACATGCACTCGATGGAGCCCGCGAGGTCCTCGACGGTGGCGATCGCCCAGGCGTTGCCCTGCTTGGTCATCTTGCGCTGCAGGCCCGAGATGATGCCGCCGATGGTGACCACCGCGCCGTCGGTGTGCTCACCGCCGGTGAGCTGGGAGATACCCGCGTCGGCCTTGTCGGACAGCACGTGTTCGAGGCCGAACAGCGGGTGGTCGGAGACGTACAGACCGAGCATCTCCCGCTCCTGGGCGAGCAGATAGGTCTTGTCCCACTCCTCGTCCGTGAACTGCACGTCGAGTCCGAAGCCGGGCTCGTCGGCACCGTCGTCGCCCATGCCGCCGAAGAGGTCGAACTGGCCCTCGGCCTCTTTGCGCTTGACCGCGACCACGTTGTCGATCATCGGCTCGTACTGCGCCGTGAGGCCCTTGCGGGTGTGCCCCATGGTGTCGAACGCGCCCGCCTTGATCAGCGATTCGGTGGTGCGCTTGTTGCAGACGACCGCCTCGACCTTGTCCAGGTAGTCCGGGAAGGAGGCGTACTTCCCCTTGGACTTGCGGCACTTGATGATCGACTCGACCACGTTGGTGCCGACGTTGCGGACGGCGGAGAGACCGAAGAGGATCACGTCGTCGCCCTGGGCGGCGAAGTTGGACTCGGACTCGTTGACGTTCGGCGGGAGCACCCGGATGCCCATGCGGCGGCACTCGTTGAGGTAGACCGCCGACTTGTCCTTGTCGTCCTTGACGGAGGTCAGCAGCCCCGCCATGTACTCGGCGGGGTGGTTGGCCTTGAGGTAGGCGGTCCAGTACGACACCAGGCCGTACGCGGCCGAGTGCGCCTTGTTGAACGCGTAGCCGGCGAACGGCACCAGCACGTCCCACAGCGCCTGGATGGCCTCGTCGCTGTAGCCGTTCCCGCGCGCGCCGGACTGGAAGATGGTGAAGTTCTTCGCCAGCTCCTCGGGCTTCTTCTTGCCCATCACACGGCGGAGGATGTCGGCCTCGCCGAGCGAGTAACCGGCGATGATCTGGGCGGCCTTCTGCACCTGCTCCTGGTAGACGATCAGGCCGTAGGTGACGTCCAGGACCTCCTTGAGCGGCTCCTCCAGCTCGGGGTGGATCGGCGTGATCTCCTGCTGCCCGTTCTTGCGCAGGGCGTAGTTCGTGTGGGAGTTCATGCCCATCGGGCCCGGCCGGTACAGGGCCGAGACGGCGGAGATGTCTTCGAAGTTGTCGGGCTTCATCAGCCGCAGCAGCGAGCGCATGGGGCCGCCGTCGAACTGGAAGACGCCGAGGGTGTCACCGCGCTGGAGCAGGTCGAAGGTCTTGGGGTCGTCCAGCGGCAGGGACAGCAGGTCGATGTCGAGGCCCTTGTTGGCCTTCACCATCTTGACCGCGTCGTCCATGATCGTGAGGTTGCGCAGGCCCAGGAAGTCCATCTTCAGCAGGCCGAGCGACTCGCAGCTCGGATAGTCCCACTGCGTGATGGTCACGCCGTCGGTGTGCCTGACCCAGACCGGGACGTGGTCGGTGATGGTCTCGCTGGACATGATCACGCCGGCCGCGTGCACACCCATCTGCCGGACCAGGCCCTCCACGCCGCGCGCGGTGTCGATGACCTTCTTCACGTCCGGTTCGTTCTCGTACATCGAGCGGACCTCGCCCGCCTCCGAGTAACGGGGGTGGTTGGGGTCGGTGATGCCGGACAGCGGGATGCCCTTGCCGAGGACGTCGGCGGGCATGGCCTTGGTGATGCGGTCGCCCATCGCGTACGGGTAGCCCAGCACGCGCGCCGAGTCCTTGATCGCGTTCTTGGCCTTGATGGTGCCGTAGGTGCCGATCTGGGCGACCTTGTCGGCGCCGTACTTCTCGGTGACGTACCGGATCACCTCGGCGCGCCTGCGCTCGTCGAAGTCGATGTCGACGTCGGGCATCGAGATGCGCTCGGGATTGAGGAACCGCTCGAAGATCAGGCCGTGCGGGATCGGGTCGAGGTCGGTGATGCCCATGGCGTAGGCGACGATCGAACCGGCCGCGGAGCCTCGGCCGGGGCCGACCGCGATGCCGTTGTTCTTCGCCCACATGATGAAGTCGGCGACCACGAGGAAGTAGCCGGGGAAGCCCATCGAGATGATGACGTCCATCTCGTAGTCCGCCTGCTTCTGGCGGTCCTCGGGGATGCCGCCCGGGAAGCGGCGCTCCATGCCGCGGCGGACCTCCTCCTTGAACCAGGTGACCTCGGTGTACCCCTCGGGGATGTCGAACTTCGGCATCAGGTCGCGCTTCTCGAACATGCCGGTGGTGTCCACCATCTCGGCCACGAGGAGCGTGTTGGCGCAGCCCTCCTGCCAGGCGTCCGAGGAGTCGATGGCGTACATCTCGTCCGTGGACTTCAGGTAGTAGCCGGTGCCGTCGAACTTGAAGCGGTCGGGGTCGGAGAGGTTCTTGCCGGTCTGGATGCACAGCAGCGCGTCGTGGGCGCCCGCCTCGTGGGCGTAGGTGTAGTGCGAGTCGTTGGTGACCAGCGGGGGGATGCCGAGCTTCCTGCCGATCTCCAGGAGGCCGTCGCGGACCCGGTGCTCGATGTCGATGCCGTGGTCCATCAGCTCCAGGAAGTACTTGTCCTTGCCGAAGATGTCCTGGTACTCGGCGGCGGCCTTGAGAGCCTCGTCGAACTGGCCGAGGCGCAGCCGGGTCTGCACCTCGCCGGAGGGGCAGCCGGTGGAGGCGACGATGCCCTCGGACCACTGGGCGATGGTCTCCTTGTCCATCCGCGGCCACTTCTGGAGCCAGCCCTCGGCGTACGCGTCCGAGGACAGCCGGAAGAGGTTGTGCAGCCCGGTCCGGTTCACCGCCCACATCGTCTTGTGGGTGTAACCGCCGGAGCCGGAGACGTCGTCGCGCTTCTGGTGCGGCTGGCCCCACTGGATCTTGCGCTTGTTGCGCCGGGACTCGGGGGCGACATATGCCTCGATCCCGATGATCGGGGTGATCCCGGCCTTCTGCGCGGAGTGGAAGAAGTCGTACGCGCCGTGGAGGTTGCCGTGGTCGGACATGGCGATGTGCGTCATGCCCATTTCATTGCAGGCGTTGAACATGTCCTTCAGCCGCGCGGCACCGTCCAGCAGCGAGTACTGGGTGTGGACGTGCAGGTGCGTGAACGGCGGCTTTGACACGGTATGGCCTCCAACGGAAAACGTCAGGCGACGGGCGGACGGACACTCTGGGGGACAGCGTCGAATCCTATGCCCTGCCACTGACAGGGGGAGCGGATCTCCGCGTACGGTCGGGCGGGAACCGGGCACTCCCGCGTGGCGTCGCCCGTTGGAGACGGCGAAAGCGCTGTCGTACCCATGAACGCACAGTGACGCACCACTCCCGCACCAGGAGGCATCCCGCGATGTCGGTCCCTAAGCTCAGCGCCGAGCAGCGCGGCGAGGAGATCCTCGCCGTATTCGACACCGCCTTCGGCAGGCTCCTGGCCGCCGACCCGGCCGCGTTCCGGGTGAAGTTCCGGAAGATGGCGGCCTCGGCCTTCGCCTTCTACCGGGGCACGGCGTGCCTCTTCTACCACGACATCGACGCCGAGAAGCGGGGCGGCCCCTACCTGGACGACCGCACCTCGCGCGTGTGGATCCACGGCGATCTGCACGCGGAGAACTTCGGCACCTACATGGACTCGTACGGCCGCCTGGTGTTCAACGTCAACGACTTCGACGAGGCGTACGTCGGCCCCTTCACCTGGGACCTGAAGCGCTTCGCGGCCTCGGTCGCGCTGCTCGGGTACGCCAAGGCACTCAGCGACGAGCAGATCACCGAGCTGGTGACGGTCTACGCGGCCGCCTACCGCGAGCGGATCCACGCCCTGGCCACCGGCGCCAAGAGCGACGAGGTGCCACCGTTCACCCTGGACACCGCGGAGGGCCCGCTGCTGGGCGCGCTGCGCGCGGCCCGCTCGCTCACCCGCTTCGAACTGCTGGAGTCGATGACGGAGATCCGCGACTACGAGCGCCGCTTCGCGCCGGGCGGCGGCACCGTCGAGCTGGACGCGGCCGACCGCTACAAGGTCCTCGCGGCCTTCGACGGCTATCTGGAGACGCTGCCGGACTCCTCGCTGGCCCGCCCGGACTCCTACCGGGTCAAGGACGTCGTGGGCCGCCGGGGCGTCGGCATCGGCTCGGCCGGGCTGCCGTCGTACAACATCCTCCTGGAGGGCCACAGCGACGCCCTGGAGAACGACGTCGTGATCTACGTCAAGCAGGCCCAGACCCCGGCCGTCTCCCGGCACATCACCGACCCGGCCATCGCCGGGTACTTCCAGCACGAGGGCCACCGCACGGTGATCTCCCAGCGCGCCCTGCAGGCGCACGCCGACCCGTGGCTGGGCTGGACCGAGCTGGACGGCGCGGGCCAGCTGGTCGCCGAGGTCTCGCCGTACGCGGTCGACCTGGACTGGGGCGACATCGACGACCCGGAGGAGATCGCGCTGGTCGTGGCCGACCTGGGCCGGGCCACGGCGACGATGCACGCGGCGGCGGACGACACCTCCGGCGAGTCCCTGGTGCCCTTCTCCACCGAGCGGGCCATCGACGCGGCGATCGCGGCCGACGAGGAGGGCTTCGCGCCCCTGCTGGCGGACTTCGCGCACGCCTACGGCGCCCGCACGCGCGCCGACCACCACATCTTCGTGGACCTGTTCCGCAACGGCCGCATCCCGGGGCTGTAGGACATCGCTCCGAGGCGATAGCGTGCGACTGCTCACAGGCCCCCTTTAGGGGTCCCTTACTCCGGTTCGTGACAGACTCTGCTATCGCTATGGACATATCCGGGACCCAGCTCAGAGCCGTACGCGCGGTGCTGTTCACGGCCTTCGTCGTGACCCTCGGCACCGCGTCGCACGTGCTGCTGTCCCGGGCGCCGCTGCCGGCGCCGACCGTGGCCGCGGTCGCCGCCGGCGTCTTCGCCGGCGCGTACGCGCTGGCGGGCCGCGAGCGCGGCTTCGGCCGGATCGCGGCCCTGCTGATCCCGCTGGAACTGGCCGCCGACACGGTGTTCACCACCGGCCAGCAGACGTGTTACGGCCGGGCGGGCGGCCCGGTCGCCGGTCCCCTGCACGCCTTCGGCTTCGACCTGCTGTGCCACGGCGGCGCCGTGGGCACCCCGCTGGCCCAGGTGAGCCGCGGCCAGACGGCCGGGCTGCTGGAGGACCCCGGCCCGGCCACCGCCTGGCTGCTGCTCGCCGCGCACATCGGCGTGGGCCTGCTGGCCGCCGCCTGGCTGCGCCGGGGCGAGCGGGCGCTGGTCCAGCTGCTGCGCGCGGTGGCCGCCGCCTCCTTCCGGCCGCTGCTGCTCGCGGTGGCCGCGATCACCGTACGACTCCTGCCGGACCGCCGGCCGCCCCGCCCGGCCCCGCGCCGGGCCGACGCCCGCGACCGCCTTCTCGCCCACTCCCCGGGCCGGCGTGGACCACCGTGCTCCGCCCCGCTCGCCGCTCACTGAGCGGCGGCGACCGAGCACCCTCCACCCGTCCTTCCGCGCACGACAGCTGCGCGTCCCCCAGGGAGAACACCGACATGAGCAAGCGGAACAGCCAGACGGCGAAGACGGCGGCCCGCGAGCGGCTGCGCCAGGAACGCGAACGCCAGGCCAAGCGCGACAAGGCGAGGAGGCAGGCGATCGTGGCCGGCGGCGTCGTGGTCGTCCTGGCCGCCGCGGGCGGCATCGGCTACGCCGTCGTGCAGGCCAACAAGCCCAGCGGGTGGGACGCCGTGAAGAACGAGAAGCTGGTCAAGCCGGCCAACACCACCGGGGCGAACGGCACGACCGTCGTCATCGGCAAGAGCACCGCCAAGAAGACCCTCGTGACATACGAGGACCCGCGCTGCCCGGTGTGCGCCCAGTTCGAGGAGGCCGTGGGACCGACGGTGAAGAAGGACGTCGACGCCGGCAAGTACAAGCTCCAGTACGTCGGAGCCACCTTCATCGACGTGAACCTCCCCGGCGTGGGTTCGAAGAACGCGCTGAGCGCGCTCGGCGCAGCGCTGAACGTCAGCCCCCAGGCGTTCCTGGACTACAAGACCGCGCTGTACTCCACGAAGTGGCACCCGAACGAGCAGGACGACAAGTTCAAGGACGACGCCTACCTGATCAAGGTGGCCGACACGGTCAGCGCGCTCAAGGGCAACACGGCGTTCCAGAACGACGTCAAGAAGGGCACGTTCGACAAGTGGGCGCTGCTCATGAACGACAAGTTCAACGCGGACGGGAAAAAGTACAACTTCAGTGGCACTCCTACGCTTCTCATGGACGGCAAGAAGCTGACCGGCCGCGACGGCCAGAACGCCCCCATGTCTGTCGGTGAATTCAACACCGCGCTCCAGAAGGCGCTGGGCCAGTAATCCCTCAGCCACGCCCGGAAAGCGGAGTGCCCCGGACCGGAAGAGGCCGGGACACTCCGTTTTCGCATGAGGACGAGGAGCGGGTGACTAAAACTCGACCCAAGTCGAGTTGCAGTACTTCCGCGGACCGGAGGCGCCGTCCTGCAGGCATACCTCCAACTTGTAGTTCATGTCCTTGGTCAGATTGAACTTCTTCGAGACGCACACGTTGTTGTTGCCGTTCGCGTCGGCGAACCAGGGCGCCGACCCGATGCGCGCCACGGCCCGCATACCGTCCGAGCTGTGGTCACACACCGCGACGGTCTTGTTCGACGCCTCGTAGTGCGCGTAGCCCCCGTCGTGACTGTCGGTCGTCGTCACGCTGCCGCTCCAGCTGGCGAAAGCAGGCGACGCACCCATGACCAGGGCGGCCATGAGAGCGCCGGAAGTTATTCCGGCATACCGCAGAGCCTTGATAGCCACAATCTCCCCCTTTTTTCAATTTTCAACCGAATGAGGCTGAATCCCCTAGTGCTGGTCAATGCACTAGTTCATGATCAGCAACCATACCTCGCCGTCGGCAATCGTCGAAGGAATATAAAGTTCCCAAAAACACCTTTGGCGGACATTTACACAAAAGGCATCCGAGTGTGACCTGACAGCCAGCCGATAACCGACCGTCGAGTGAAGGGCGGGCGAACTTTCCGCGTTCGCCCGCCCTTTGTTCTACCGCTCGGTAACCTGATCGGCCGTGACCAGTCGAATCAGATCACTGCCGGCCTCCCAGGGCCTCAACTCCCTTTCCCCCAGCCGCCGTACGGTCGTCAAGGCCGCGGCGGCGACCGCTGTGCTGGCCGGGCCACTCGCCGCCGCTCTTCCGGCGCGTGCCGCCGGCCAGGCCCCCGCCTTCCTGCACGGCGTGGCCTCCGGTGACCCGCTGCCCGACGGCATCCTGCTGTGGACCCGGGTCACGCCGACCCCGGACGCGACCCCCGGCTCGGGCATCGGCCCGGACACCGTCGTGAGCTGGGTCGTCGCCAAGGACAAGGCGCTCACCCAGATCGTCGCCGAGGGCTCCACCACCGCGACGGCCGCCTCGGACCACACCGTGAAGGCCGACATCCGCGGCCTCCAGCCGGCCACCGACTACTGGTTCCGCTTCTCCTGCGGCGGCACCGACTCCCCGGTCGCCCGCACCCGCACCGCCCCGGCCGCCACCGCGGACGTCCCCGGGCTCCGCTTCGGCGTGGTCACCTGCGCCAACTGGGAGGCCGGCTACTTCTCCTCGTACCGCCACCTGGCCGCGCGCAACGACCTCGACGCCTGGCTGCACCTCGGCGACTACATCTACGAGTACAAGTCCGGCGCGTACGCGGCCCGCGGCACGGTGGTGCGGCAGCACGCCCCCGCCAACGAGATCATCACGCTCGCCGACTACCGCACCCGGCACGGCAAGTACAAGACCGACGCCGACCTCCAGGCCCTGCACCTGAAGGCGCCGGTCATCGCGATCTGGGACGACCACGAGTTCGCCGACAACGCGTGGTCGGGCGGCGCGGTCAACCACACCGAGGGCGCCGAGGGCACGTGGACCGCCCGCAAGGCAGCCGCCAAGCAGGCCTACTTCGAGTGGATGCCGGTGCGCCCCGCGATCGAGGGCACCACCTACCGCCGGCTGCGCTTCGGCAAGCTCGCCGACCTCTCCCTGCTGGACCTGCGCTCCTTCCGCTCCCAGCAGGTGGCCGGCACCAGCGGCTCGGTGGACGACGCGAGCCGCACCATCACCGGGCGGGCCCAGCTCGACTGGCTGAAGGCGGGCCTGAAGGCGTCCGACACCAAGTGGCGCCTGGTCGGCAACTCCGTGATGATCGCGCCGTTCGTCATCGGCTCGCTCACGGCCGACCTGCTCAAGCCGCTGGCCCAGCTGCTCGACCTGCCGCAGGACGGCATAGGCGTCAACACCGACCAGTGGGACGGCTACACCCACGACCGCCGGGAACTCCTCGACCACCTGACGTCGAACAACATCGGCAACACCGTCTTCCTGACCGGTGACATCCACATGTCCTGGGCCAACGACGTGCCGGTGGACGCGGGCACCTACCCGCTGTCGAAGTCGGCCGCCACCGAGTTCGTCATCACCTCGGTGACCTCCGACAACCTCGACGACATCGTCAAGGTCCCCGAGGGCGTGGTCTCCGCCGTCGCCGCGCCGCTGATCGAGGCCGCCAACCGGCACGTCCACTGGGTGGACACCGACCGGCACGGCTTCGGCGTGCTCGACATCACCGCCGACCGCGCCCAGATGGACTACTACGTCCTGTCCGACCGCACCGACCCGAACGCCACCGCCCGCTGGGAGCGGTCGTACCGCACCCGCACCGGCACGCAGAAGGTGGAGCGCTCCTACGACCCGGTGTAAGCCCCCCTTCACACCGGTACGGGTCGCTACGCGGACCGCAGGCCGTCGAGGAAGCCGAGTGCCACGCGCCAGGTCGCCTCGGCGGCCTCCGCGTCGTAGTCGGGCAGCCCGGGGTCGGTGTACAGGTGCCCGGCCCCGGCGTACCGGTAGACCTCCACGTCGGCGCCCGCCCGGCCCATCTGGAGGTACCAGGCGCTGAGCCAGTCGTCCGTCTCGAACGGGTCCGGCTCGGCCACGTGCAGCTGCACCGGCAGATCGTCCACGTACGCGTTCGGCGCGATGTCCGAGGTGCCGTGCAGAAGCAGCAGCCCGCGCGCCTTGTCGTCACCGAGGGCGAGGGTCTGCGCCACGGAGGCACCGAGCGAGAACCCGGCGTACACGAGCCCGCGCCCCGAGTACGGCGCCGCCGCCAGCACGGCCCGCTTCAGCAGCTCCTCCTTGCCGATCGCGTCGCTGAACTCCATGCCGTCCTCGACGGTGTCGAACGTCCGCCCCTCGAAGAGGTCCGGCGTCCACACCTCGTGGCCGGCCATGCGCAGCCGGTCCGCGGCGTCACGCACCGCGGGCGTGAGCCCGTAGGTCGAGTGAAAGAGCATGATGTTCATGAGGCCATGGTGCCAGCCGCGTCCGCCTCGCCCCTATCCCAGCCGGCCTCGGCCCGCCTGGGGGGGCCTCCCCCCTCCCCCCCTCCCCCCTCCCCTCTCGCCCTCCCTCCCCCTCCCCGCCGGAGCGGGCCACGTCACAGGTTCACGATCGCCGTACCCGGTTACGTTCCAAGGCATGGAGACCGTACTGCGCCCCGTGGTCGTGGTCGGCGCGTCCGTGTTCCTGACCGTCCTCATCGGCTGGGCCACGGACGTGCTGCTGCGCAAGGCCGACGAACGCCACCCCGAGACCCCCTTGTGGGACCGACTGCGGCGCGCCCGCGTGCCCTACCAGCTGGTCCTGTGCTCCGCCCTGCTCAGAGGCTCCTACGACCAGGCGGAACTCCTCAAGGAGCACCGGGTCGGCGTCGGACGGACCCTGACCCTGGTGCTGATCGGAGCCGCCGCCTGGCTGGTGATCCGGATCGCGGGGGCCGTGGTCGAGACGACGTACAGCCGCTACGCGCGCGCCCACCACGACGCGGCGCGGGTCCGCCGGGTACGCACCCAGGTCACCCTGATCATGCGCGTGGTCTCGGCGATCGTCGGCGTGGTCGCGGTCGCCGCGATGCTGCTGACCTTCCCGGCGATGCGCGCGGCCGGCGCCTCCCTGCTGGCCTCGGCCGGTGTCCTCGGCATCGTGGCCGGCGTGGCCGCGCAGTCGACGCTGTCGAACCTGTTCGCCGGGCTCCAGATCGCCTTCGGTGACATGGTGCGGCTCGGCGACACGGTGGTCGTGGACGGCGAGTGGGGCACGATCGAGGAGATCACCCTGACCTTCCTGACGGTACGGACCTGGGACGAGCGCCGGATCACCATGCCGGTGTCGTACTTCACCTCCAAACCCTTCGAGAACTGGTCGCGGGGCACCCCGCAGATGACCGGGATCGTGTTCTGGCACCTCGACCACAGCGCGCCCATGGAGGCGATGCGCGAGAAGCTGCGCGACATCCTGCGCGAGTGCCCGGCCTGGGACGGCCGCGCCTACGGCCTCGTGGTCACCGACTCCACCCCGAACACCGTGGAGGTGCGCGCGCTGGTGACCGCGAAGGACGCGGACGACATCTGGACGGTGCGGGTCGCCGTCCGCGAGCAGATGATCACCTGGCTGTCCGCGGAGCACCCCTACGCGCTGCCCCGGGTCAACACCTCGGACGCGGTGCTCCCGCCCTACCGCGTCCCCTCCCCGGACCGCGACTCCCTGCGCCGGGCCTACGATTTCCCGCGCACCGGGCGGGGCTGAACGGGGTGCGGACCGGTGATCGTGTTCGGCTCCCTTCGCCGGCCGGGCTCGGGCTCCTCGCTCGGCGCTCTCTTTCGCCCTGGCTCAGTGTCCGCGTTCCGCGCCTCCGTTGACCTGGATGATCTGTGAGGTGATGTGGCCGGCGGCGGGCGAGGCCAGCCAGTGCAGGGTCGAGGCGACGTCGCCCGGTTCACCGACCCGGCCGGTGGACGTCTCGGCGACGAGCTGCCGGTGCCGCTCCTCGGACATGGTGCCGCCGAAGAAGTCGGTGTCCTCGATGTAGCCCGGCGCGACCACGTTCACGGTGATGCCGCGGTGGCCGAGCCGGCGGGCCAGATCATGGGCGTAGGGGTGCAGCGCGGCCTTGGACGCCGCGTAGGCGCCGCTGCCCGAGCCCCGGTAGGCGGCGATGGAGCTGAGGAAGAGCACCCGCCCGCCGGGCTCGGCGAGCCGGTCCTGAAGGGCCTCGGTGAGCAGCGCCGCGGTCAGGGTGTTGAGCCGGAAGGCGACGGTCCAGGCATGGGCCACCCGGTCGAGGGGGTCCTCGCTGTCTGCCGGGGGTTCCAGGCCGCCGGAGCCGCCGGCGCTGTGCACGAGCACGTCGACGGTGCCGAACTCCCGGGCGACGAGGCGGGCGACGCCCCGCACGTCGGCGGGCTCGGTGAGGTCGGCCGCGTGGGTGAGTGCCCCCGGCACCCGGGCCTTCTCCAGCACCTCCGCGCGCCGCCCGAGGAGCAGCACCCGGTCCCCGTCCGCGGCGAAGGCGCGCGCCGCCGCCAGCCCGATGCCGGTACCGCCTCCGCTGATCACGATGTTGCGAGTCATGATCCGAGAGTAGGAGTCCGCCGCGGACCGCGCTTCTGGTTGTCCACAGCTGCCATGTATTCGTATGACTGGATATACACAGCTAGCGGAGCACCGCTAGCGCATGCTGCGCACATCGAGGTGGCGCAGGATCCGGTCCACGATCTCCGGGTCCATCCCCGGCTCGCTGCGCGCCGCCAGCACCTCGTGCCGGGCCGCGCTGAGCATCTCGCCCTGGATGCGCCGGACCCGCTTCAGCCGCTTGGCCCGCTGGTGCTGTGCCTCGCGCCGCTCCTCCCCGCCCATGTCGGGGCTGATCCGGATGCCGATGTCGAAGGCCTGCCGCAGCATCTGCTCGGACAGGTCCTCGGGCAGCTCCTCCACCTGCTCGATCTCCCGCAGCCGGCGTTTGGCCGCCCTGGCGGCGCGCACCGCCAGCTCCTTCTCGTGCTCCTTCTCCCGCCCGGAGTCGGACCGCACCCGCAGCCGCCTGACCAGCCACGGCAGCGTGAGCCCCTGGAGCACCAGGGTGGCGACGATCACCCCGAAGGCGATGAAGACGATCTCGTCCCGGTCCGGGAAGGGCTTTCCGGCATCGGTCTTCAGCGGGATGGCGAGCGCCAGCGCGACCGAGGCCACCCCGCGCATCCCGGCCCACCACATCACCACCGTCTCCCGCCAGCTGGCCGGGATCTCCTCGTCCAGATCGCGCCGGGCGTGCAGCCGTTTGGTCAGCCAGGTCGCCGGCAGCAGCCACAGCAGCCGTACGATGATCACCACACCGGCGACGGCGGCCGCCCAGCCGAGCAGTTCGCCCCACCGTCCGCTGGCCGTGCGGATCGCGTTGTGCAGCTCCAGGCCGATCAGGCCGAAGGCGACGCCCGTGACGAGGGTGTCGATGATGTCCCAGAAGGTGTGCCCGGCCAGCCGGGTCATCACGTCGTCGGCGCCGGTGGCGTACTCGGAGAGGTAGAGGGCGGTGGTGAGCACGGCGAGCACGCCGGAGCCCTGGAGCTTCTCCGCGAGCACGTAGGAGGCGTACGGCACCAGCAGGGTCATGCCGATCTGGAGGGTGGGGTCGCCCAGCAGGTCCATCACCCGGTTCGCGCCCCAGCCCAGCAGCAGCCCGACGGCCACCGCGACCACGGCGGACAGCACCAGTGCCAGACCGGCCCGCCACGGCGAGAACACGCCGCTCACCGCGGCGGCGATCGCCACGTGGTAGAGCACGATGGCGGTGACGTCGTTGAACAGCCCCTCGCCCTCCAGGATCGACACCAGGCGGCGCGGCAGCCCGAGTTGTCCCGCGACGCTGGTCGCGGCGACGGGGTCGGGCGGGGCGATCAGGGCGCCGAGCGCAACGGCGGCGGCGACCGAGAGACCGGGCACGATCGCATGGGAGACGAAGGCGACGCACACCATGGTCACGAACACCAGGGCGACGGCCAGCATCAGGATCGGGCGTCTGTTGGCCGCGAACTGCCGCCAGGAGGTACGCCGTACGGCCGCGTACAGCAGCGGCGGCAGCAGTCCGGGCAGGATCAGCTCGGGCGGGATGTTCACGTTGGGCACGAAGTCGGCCACCGCGAGGACCCCGCCGAACAGCGTCATCAGCACCGGGGCCGGCACCCCGAGCCGGTCGCCCACCGGGACGCTCACCAGGGCCCCGAGCAGCAGGGCGAACAGCAGAGCCAACTGATCCAAGACCGGCGCTCCGGGGTCGGGACGACACGAGAGGCTTCAAGCCTGCCATGCCGCCGGGGGACCGGCCGTTTCGGCGCATCGCCCCAGGGGTGCCGCCGCGCCCCCCGCTCACCGGCTCCTTCGCCGACCGCTACAGGGCGCGGCGCATCGCCCGGTGGGGCATGTCGGCGTCCAGGAACTCCGGGCCGTACGCCTCGTAGCCGAGCCGCTCGTAGAAGCCCAGTGCCCGGGTCTGCGCGTGCAGGTCCACCGCGGCGAGGCCGCGCGCGCGGGCCGCGTCCTCGATGGCCCGCACCAGGGCGGCGCCGATGCCGAGCCCGCGCGCCTCACGGGAGACGGCGAGCCGCCCGAGGGAGCCGACGGACGGGTCCGCGCCGGTCTTGGCGACGGCCGCCTCGCCGGTCAGCAGCCGGCCGGTGCCCAGCGGCACTCCGTCCGCGCGGACGGCCAGCACATGCACGGCGACGGCGTCGTACGCGTCGTACTCGATGGTCTCGTCCACGCCCTGTTCGCGGACGAAGACCTCCTTGCGGACCGCGAAGCAGGCCTCAAGGTCGGCGGGGTCCTCGGCGACCCGGACGGTGCGGGTCATCCGTAGGTCTCCTCACGCACCTGGTCGAGGGCCTGCTGGAGGTCCTCGGGGTAGTCGGACGCGAACTCCACCCAGCGGCCGTCACCCGGGTGCTCGAAGCCGAGGCGTACGGCGTGCAGCCACTGGCGGGTGATGTGCAGCCGCTTGGCGAGGGTGGGGTCGGCGCCGTAGGTCAGGTCGCCGACGCACGGGTGGCGGTGGGCGGCCATGTGGACGCGGATCTGGTGGGTCCGGCCCGTCTCCAGCTTCACGTCCAGCAGGGAGGCGGCGCGGAAGGCCTCGATGAGGTCGTAGTGCGTCACCGAGGGCTTGCCGTCGGCGGTGACCGCCCACTTGTAGTCGTGGTTCGGGTGGCGGCCGATCGGGGCGTCGATGGTGCCGCTCGTCGGGTCCGGGTGGCCCTGGACCAGCGTGTGGTAGCGCTTGTCGACCGTGCGCTCCTTGAACTGGCGCTTGAGCGAGGTGTACGCGTACTCCGACTTGGCGACCACCATGAGGCCGGAGGTACCCACGTCCAGGCGGTGCACGATGCCCTGGCGCTCGGCGGCGCCGGAGGTGGAGATCCGGTAGCCGGCGGCGGCGAGACCGCCGATGACGGTCGGTCCGGTCCAGCCCGGGGAGGGGTGCGCGGCCACGCCGACCGGCTTGACGATCACGACCACGTCATCGTCGTCGTGCACGATCTCCATGCCCTCGACGGGCTCGGCGACCACCTGCACCGGCGCGGGCGCCTGCGGCATCTCGACCTCCAGCCAGGCGCCGCCGCGCACCCGCTCGGATTTGCCGACCACCGCGCCGTCGACCTGCACCTTGCCGGTCGCGGCCAGTTCGGCCGCCTTCGTGCGGGAGAAGCCGAACATGCGGGAGATGGCGGCGTCGACGCGCTCGCCCTCCAGGCCGTCGGGCACGGGCAGGGTACGGATCTCGGGAATCGTGCTCACCCGTCGAGTATGCCGGACGGGCGGAACGACCCCGACCGAGCCTGTGGAAAACCGGCTCCGCCCCGGTCCCCCGGGGCCACGCCGTCAGTCCTTGTGGACCGTGCCGTCCGGGTCCAGGCCGCGGAAGGACAGCAGCACGATCAGGATGCCGCCGCACACGATCGCCGAGTCGGCGAGATTGAAGATCGCGAATCCCTTGGGCGCGATGAAGTCCACGACCTGGCCCTCGAAGACCCCCGGCGCCCGGAAGATCCGGTCGGTGAGGTTGCCGAGCGCGCCGCCCAGCAGGAGGCCGAGCGCGACCGCCCAGGGGAAGCTGTAGAGCTTGCGGGCCAGGCGCATGATCACCACGATCACGGCGGCGGCGATCAGCGTGAAGATCACGGTGAAGGCCGCGCCGAAACCGAAGGCGGCACCGGGGTTGCGGATGGCGTGCAGTTCCAGCAGGTCCCCGACGAGCTTGATCGGCGCGTGGCCCTCCAGCTTGGCCACCACCAGCGTCTTGCTGATCAGGTCGAGCGCGTAGGCGAACGCGGCCACGGCGAACAGCACCGCGATCCGGCGGCCCCGGCCGGTCCGCTGGTCCCGCGCCGCCTCCGGGGCCTCCTGTGCGCCGTCCCCCGGGGTGTCCGGCGTGTTGATGATGCGCTCCGCCTCTGCCACGTGCGTCCCTCGACCTAGGTACCTGACTGAGGACGAGACTACGGCACGCTCGGACGGCCCCACACGCTCAGGAGCGGCGTTCCTGCTTCTGCTTGCACTCCACGCACAGGGTGGCCCGGGGGAAGGCCTGCATCCGGGCCTTGCCGATGGGCTTGCCGCAGTTCTCGCACAGACCGTAGGTGCCCGCGTCCAGCCGTTCGAGCGCGCGCTCGGTCTGGACGAGCATCTCGCGCGCGTTGGCGGCCAGCGCCAGCTCGTGCTCGCGGGTGATGTTCTTGGTGCCGGTGTCGGCCTGGTCGTCGCCCGCGCCGTCCCCGGAGTCGCGCATCAGGCCGACGAGGGACTCCTCGGACGAGCTGATCTCCTGCCGCAGCCGCTCCATCTCGGACTGGAGCTCGGCGCGTGCCTCGGCGACCTCCTGTTCGGTCCAGGGGTCCTCGCCGGGGCGCACCGCCAGCTCGCCGGGCTCCGCCGCGGCGAGCCGCGCCTGGGGCAGGGCGGTCTCCTCCGCCGTGGCCGTACCAGGAGTCTTCTTCGCAACCACGCTCGTGGCTCCCGTCTGCTCCGCGGCCCGCGCCGCGCCCGCCTTCTTGGCCTTGCTCTTCTCGTCCGGCTCCGCGTCGGGGGCCGCCGTCTCAGCGGCCTTCGCCGCGGTGGTTCCCGCTGCCGCGGTGTCCTTGGCCGCGGTCTTCCTGGCGGCCGTCTTCCTCGCCGCAGGCTTCTTGGCCGCCGATTTCCCGGCGGCCGCCTTCCCCGCAGCCGTCTTTCCGGCGGCCGCCTTCCCGGTGGCTGACTTCTTGGTGGCCGCCGTCTTCTTCGTGGTCGTCGTCTTCTTGGCGGCCGTCTTCTTCGCCACCGGGTGGGCGGCGGCCTCCCCGGCCACGCCCGACTGCTCCAGGACCGGCTTCACGGCGGCTCCCTTCTCGGCGGCGGCCTTCCCGGCCACCGCCTTCCTGTCCCCCTTCTGGGCCACGGCCTTCTTCGCCGCCGTCCTCCCGACGGCGGTCTTCCCGGCAGCGGTCTTGTCGGCACCCGTCCTGTCGGCCACGGTCTTCTTCGCGGTCCTCTTCGCCACCATGGCCGCGGCCCCTTCACATATTGTGATCTTGCGCGCGAATCGTGCTGGGACGATAAATCGACCTGACTCCCGCGGCAACGGGGCACACCGCCCGATTCGCCCGCCCGCACCCCCCGCGCGACGGGCCTGCATCCGTTGTGCCCAGCTCCCCGCCCGGTAATCCGCCCCGCGCGGTATCACCCCCGTACCCGCGCCATTCGGGGCATCCGGCACCCGGGCCGGACCCGCGGCCACCGCCACCCCGAAAAGCGGTCGGCCGCTGTCCGCGCGGCGCCGTACACTGGGCGGAGCGAAAAGCGTGGATGGGGACGAGTAGCGGCGTACGCAGCCCAGAGCGACCCGGGGACGGTGGAAGCCCGGGGGCGAGCGCGATGCGAAGATCACCCCGGAGCCGCCGGAAGAACGCCACAGCCCGAGGGCCCAGGCCAGTAGAACCGGTTTCGCGAACCCAATGAGGGGGCTCACCGGCGCCTGAGGCGCGGCGGCGGGCCAAGGAGGGTGGTACCGCGGGAGCGCGCCGCACACGGCGTGAGGAATCGAAGCTCTCGTCCCTCCGACGGAAGGCAGAAAGTCCGTTGGAGGATGCTCGCAGATGACAGCGCCGACGTACCGCCAGGTGCCCGCACAGGTCGACCTGCCCGCGCTTGAGCACGCCGTGCTCGACTTCTGGCGCGAGCAGAAGATCTTCGCCAAGACCCTGGAGCAGTCCGAGGGCCGCCCCGAGTGGGTGTTCTACGAGGGGCCGCCCACCGCCAACGGCATGCCCGGCGCCCACCACATCGAGGCACGCGTCTTCAAGGACGTCTTCCCCCGCTTCCGCACCATGCGGGGCTACCACGTGGCCCGCAAGGCCGGCTGGGACTGCCACGGCCTGCCCGTGGAGCTGGCCGTGGAGAAGGAGCTGGGCTTCTCCGGCAAGCAGGACATCGAGGCGTACGGCATCGCCGAGTTCAACGCCAGGTGCCGCGAGTCCGTGACCCGGCACACCGACGCCTTCACCGAGCTGACGACCCGCATGGGCTACTGGGTCGACCTGGACGACGCCTACCGGACCATGGACCCGGAGTACGTGGAGTCGGTCTGGTGGTCGCTGAAGGAGATCTTCGGCAAGGGCCTGCTGGTCCAGGACCACCGCGTCGCCCCCTGGTGCCCGCGCTGCGGCACCGGCCTGTCCGACCACGAGCTGGCGCAGGGCTACGAGACGGTCGTCGACCCCTCGGTGTACGTCCGCTTCCCGCTCACCTCCGGCCCGCTGGCCGGCGAGGCCGCGCTCCTGGTGTGGACGACGACCCCCTGGACCCTGGTCTCCAACACGGCGGTCGCCGCCCACCCGGAGGTCACCTACGTCGTCGCCACGAACGGCGAGGAGAAGGTCGTCGTCGCCGAGCCGCTGCTCGCCAAGGCGCTCGGCGAGGGCTGGGAGCCCACCGGGCAGACCTTCACCGGCGCCGAGATGGAGCGCTGGACGTACCAACGCCCGTTCGAGCTCGTCGAGTTCCCCGAGCCGGCCCACTACGTGGTGAACGCCGACTACGTGACCACCGAGGACGGTACGGGTCTGGTCCACCAGTCGCCCGCCTTCGGTGAGGACGACCTCAAGGTCTGCCGCTCCTACGGCCTGCCCGTCGTCAACCCGGTGCGCCCCGACGGCACCTTCGAGGAGGACGTGCCGCTGGTCGGCGGCGTCTTCTTCAAGAAGGCCGACGAACAGCTCACCGAGGACCTCAAGCAGCGCGGTCTGCTCTTCAGGCACCTGCCGTACGAGCACAGCTACCCGCACTGCTGGCGCTGCCACACCGCCCTGCTCTACTACGCGCAGCCCTCCTGGTACATCCGTACGACGGCCATCAAGGACCGCCTGATCCAGGAGAACGAGAAGACCAACTGGTTCCCGGAGACGGTCAAGCACGGCCGGTTCGGCGACTGGCTGAACAACAACATCGACTGGGCGCTGTCCCGCAACCGCTACTGGGGCACCCCGCTGCCGATCTGGCGCTGCGAGGACGACCACCTCACCTGCGTCGGCTCCCGCGCGGAGCTGTCCGAACTGTCCGGCACCGACCAGTCGGACCTCGACCCGCACCGCCCGTACATCGACGCGATCACCTTCGGCTGCCCGCACGAGGGCTGCGGCAAGACCGCCACGCGCGTGCCGGAGGTCATCGACGCCTGGTACGACTCGGGCTCGATGCCGTTCGCGCAGTGGGGCTACCCGTACAAGAACAAGGAGCTGTTCGAGAGCCGTTACCCGGCGCAGTTCATCTCCGAGGCGATCGACCAGACCCGCGGCTGGTTCTACACGCTGATGGCCGTCGGCACCCTGGTGTTCGACAAGTCGTCGTACGAGAACGTCGTGTGCCTCGGCCACATCCTCGCCGAGGACGGCCGCAAGATGTCCAAGCACCTGGGCAACATCCTGCAGCCGATCCCGCTGATGGACCAGCACGGCGCGGACGCGGTGCGCTGGTTCATGGCGGCGGGCGGTTCCCCGTGGGCGGCCCGCCGGGTCGGCCACGGCACCATCCAGGAGGTCGTCCGCAAGACGCTGCTGACGTACTGGAACACGGTCGCCTTCCAGGCGCTGTACGCCCGTACGTCGAACTGGGCGCCGAGCGCGGCGGACCCGGCGCCGGCCGAGCGCCCGCTGCTCGACCGCTGGCTGCTGTCCGAACTGCACGCGCTCACCGACCAGGTGACGCAGGCGCTGGAGGGGTACGACACCCAGCGCGCCGGCAAGCTGCTGTCCGCGTTCGTCGACGACCTGTCCAACTGGTACGTCCGCCGTTCGCGCCGCCGCTTCTGGCAGGGCGACAAGGCCGCGCTGCGCACGCTGCACGAGGTGCTGGAGACGGTCACCAGGTTGATGGCGCCGATCACCCCGTTCATCACCGAGCGGGTGTGGCAGGACCTGATCGCGCCGGTCACCCCGGGCGCGCCCGAGTCGGTGCACCTGGCGTCCTGGCCGGAGACGGACCTCGGTTCGATCGACCCGGAGCTGTCGAAGCAGATGGTGCTGGTGCGCCGGCTCGTGGAGCTGGGCCGTGCCACGCGTGCCGAGTCGGGCGTCAAGACCCGTCAGCCGCTGTCCCGTGCGCTGATCGCGGCGAGCGGGTTCGAGACCCTGGACCGCGAACTGCACACGCAGATCACGGAGGAGCTGAACGTCTCCTCGCTGGCGTCGCTGTCCGAGGTCGGCGGCTCGCTGGTGGACACCACCGCCAAGGCCAACTTCCGCGCGCTGGGCAAGCGGTTCGGCAAGCGGGTGCAGGAGGTCGCCAAGGCGATCGCCGCCGCGGACGCCGCCGCGCTGTCGCTGGCGCTGCGGCAGGGCACGGCCTCGGTGGAGGTCGACGGTGAGACGATCACCCTGGCGCCGGACGAGGTGATCATCACCGAGACGCCGCGCGAGGGCTGGTCGGTGGCGTCCGACTCCGGTGCGACGGTGGCGCTGGACCTGGAGATCACGGAGGAGCTGCGGCAGGCGGGTCTCGCCCGTGACGCCATCCGGCTCATCCAGGAGGCGCGCAAGAACAGCGGCCTGGATGTCGCCGACAGGATCGCGCTGCGGTGGACGTCCACGGACCCGGCGGTGATCGCGGCGCTGTCCGAACACGCCGAGCTGATCGCGGAGGAAGTTTTGGCGACCGACTTCGGTCAGGGTGAGGCCGACG
Organism: Streptomyces sp. NPDC001056; assembly: GCF_053598955.1. Taxonomy (NCBI): domain Bacteria; kingdom Bacillati; phylum Actinomycetota; class Actinomycetes; order Kitasatosporales; family Streptomycetaceae; genus Streptomyces; species Streptomyces sp. NPDC001056. Next base: position 158,741 of record NZ_JBSFLI010000011.1, read on the forward strand.
ACAGCTATGGGGATGCCTTCACCGACGAGGGGCTGAGCCTGACGTTCCGGCTGCGGAAGGCGTAAGCGCCGCCGACGGCCGGCCGAGCAGGGCCCGTCCTCCGGTTTCGGAGGGCGGGCCCTGCTTCATGGGCGGGGTTGGGAAGCCGGACCGTGCGCCCGCGCGGCGGAGCCGCACTTCGGTACGGTCCCGCGCCCCTGAAGCTTCCACGCGCCCCACGCGCCCCACGCGTAGAGCGCGCCCCGGTACGAAGACCGCGCCGCAGACACACGGACGCAGACAAAAGGACGCGGCCCCGGATCCATCGATCCGGGGCCGCGTCCTCAGCGCTGCCGACGCCTACGGCGTACTACTCACCGTTCCCGGTGCTCAGTTGTCGTCCTCGTCGATCAGGAAACCGCGCATCGGCGACGGGGCCTGGCCCATCGAGGACGGGCCCTGGGGACGGACCGGAGCCATCGGCTGGGTCATGGCGGGCGTCATCTGCTGCTGACCGCCGTAGGACGGGCCGGACGCCGGGGCGGGCGAGCCGCCCATCGTCTGGTTGCCGCCGAAGGACGGGGCGCTCGCGCCGGCCGGAGCCATGGAAGGCGCCGGGGACGGCGGCAGGGACGCGGCGGCCGGGGTACGCGGCGGGGCCAGCGAGTCGTCGGCCTGGGTCTCCAGCTGGCGCAGCTGCGACTCCAGGTACGACTTCAGGCGCGTGCGGTACTCGCGTTCGAAGCCGCGCAGGTCCTCGACCTTGCGCTCCAGCGTGGCGCGAGCGGACTCCAGGGAGCCCATCGCGACGCGGTGCTTCTCCTGCGCGTCCCGCTCCAGGGCGTCGGCCTTGGCACGGGCGTCACGCTCCAGACCCTCGGCGCGGCTGCGAGCCTCACCGACGATCTTGTTGGCCTCGGAGCGGGCCTCGGCGATCGCCTGGTCGGCGGTCTGCTGGGCCAGCGAGAGGACACGGGCGGCGCTGTCGCCACCGGGGCCCTGACCGGGACCGCCCATGGGACCACCCATAGGACCGCCCATCGGGCCACCCATAGGACCGCCCATGGGGCCGCCCATCTGCTGCTGCATGGGCGACTGGCCGCCCATCGGGCCCTGACCCATGGGGCCCTGGCCCATCGGACCCTGACCCATCGGGCCCTGACCCATGGGGCCCTGGCCCATCGGACCCTGACCCATGGGACCCTGACCCATGGGGCCCTGGCCCATCGGGCCGGGACCCTGTGGACCACCCTGACCGCTGGGACCGGCGGGCAGCTGCGGGGCACCGCTCGGCAGCTGGGGCGGACCACCCATGGGGCCACCCATCTGCTGCTGCGGCGGGCCCGATATCCCGGCGGGTACCGGAGCGCCGGGACCTCGCATGCCCTGCTGCTGCTCCTGCTCCGGAGGTTTCCGGGAGTTCTGCTGGTTCTGCGCGGCGGCCCGCGTGGCAGCGGCCAGCTTCGCGCGCAGATCCTCGTTCTCCCGGAGCAGACGGGTCAGTTCGGCTTCGACCTCGTCGAGGAAGGCATCGACCTCGTCCTCGTCATAGCCTTCTCGGAGGCGGACGGTCGTGAACTGCTTGTTCCGCACGTCCTCGGGGGTCAACGGCATCTCTTCACCTCAACGTAGTCATCGGCAGTCGGCAAGACCGGATCGTCCACAGGCTCATCTCACGAAGTTCTGCACGATGGCGATGAGAATGTAGACGATGATCATCAGTACGAAGAAGGACAGGTCGAGCGCCACGCCCCCGAGACGCAGCGGCGGAATGAACCGCCGCAGAAGCTTCAGCGGTGGATCGGTGACAGTGTAGGTGGCCTCCAGTACGACCACCATCGCCTTGCCGGGTTGCCATGAGCGGGCGAACTGGAAGACGTAGTCCATGACCAGCCGGAAGATGAGCACGACGAGGAACACCATCAGCGCGATGTAGATCACCTGCGCGAACACGCTCATGGCTGCGCTTCCCTCTCCCCTGTTTCCATGCTCTTGCGTACTGCGGTCCGGTCTGCGTCTCAGCTCTGGTTGAAGAACCCGCCCTCTGCGATGCGGGCCTTGTCCTCCGCCGTGACATCGACGTTAGCAGGAGACAACAGGAACACCTTCTGCGTCACCCGCTCGATACTGCCGTGAAGACCAAACACCAAACCGGCCGCAAAGTCGACAAGTCGCTTCGCGTCTGTGTCGTCCATCTCAGTCAGATTCATGATCACCGGGGTGCCCTCACGGAAGTGTTCCCCGATGGTACGGGCCTCGTTGTAGGTCCGCGGGTGCAATGTGGTGATCCGGTAAGGCTCTCGTTCCGACACGACCTTGGGCATGATCACCGGCGCGTTCTTCTCCAGGGACTGACGTTCTTGTGTGATGGACGCCACGGGCGCGATCCGCGCCGGGCGGCCCGATTCCGCGGCCGTCGAAGCCGCCCGGGAGACCGGTTCGCGCGGCGCCGGAGGCTGCACCACTCGCACCGATTCATCCCTTTGGGGCTGATGCGCTTCATGTGGTTGATGCAACGGCTCATGCCGTCGGTGGTCCCGCTCGGGCTCCGGGTCCAACTCGGGCTCGAAATCGTCATCGGGGTCGAATCCGCGGCCGTCGTACCCATCGTCCTCCACGAGGCCGAGGTAGACCGCCATCTTGCGCATCGCGCCGGCCATGCTCTGAGTCCTCCGCTCTGTGGTGGATCGGCTGACGACTGCCAAGTGCCCGCGATCCACGCGGTCGTTGTGTCCGTTTCGCGAACACTGACCATATTTTCTGCTGTGGTCCGACTTCCTGGCGACGTTACCCGAGCCGGGGACGGACACCGAGTACCGCAGTGCCGACGCGCACATGTGTCGCCCCGGCAGCCACGGCCTGTTCGAGGTCCGCACTCATCCCTGCCGACACCATGGTCGCAGCCGGATGGGCCCGGCGCAGGTCGGTCGACAAATCCATGAGGCGCTCGAACGCGGCCTGTTCGCGTCCCGCGTACTCCCCGGTGAGCGGGGCGACGGTCATCAGACCGTCGAGCCGCAGTCCCGGCGAACCGGCGACGAGATCGGCCAACTCTTCGATTCCCCCGGGAGCCACGCCTCCGCGCTCGCCCCGCCCGCTCGCGTCCGCGTCGAGCGCGACCTGGACGAGGCACCCCACCTCGCGCTCGGCGCGCACCGCCTCCTTGGACAGCGCGGTGACGAGCCGGGCGCGGTCGATCGACTGCACGACATCGGCGTAACCGACCACGGAACGCACCTTGTTGGTCTGCAACTGACCGACAAAGTGCCATGTCAGCGGCAGATCGGCACAAGCCGCGGCCTTCGGCGCGGCGTCCTGGTCGCGGTTCTCGGCGACGTGACGCACACCGAGTTCCGACAGAATCCGCACATCGCTCGCCGGGTAGGTCTTGGTGACCACGATCAGGGTCACCTCCTCACGCCCCCGCCCGGCCGCCGCGCAGGCGCCGGCGATGCGCTCCTCCACATTCGCCAGATTCTCGGCGAGTTCGGTCTTACGGTCCGTCATTCCCCATCAGTCCAGCCAGACATAGCCCGCGAGCCGCCCGGTGATGCGGTCGCGACGGTATGAGAAGTGGTCGCCCGACTCCAGCGTGCACACCGGCGACTGCGCCCGGTCGCACACCCCGAGCCGTTCGAGCTGCGCGTGCACTCCGGCGCTCACGTCCACCGCCGGAGTGCCCCAGCTGGTTTCAGCGTGCGCCGCCGGCTCCACGGCCGCCACCTCCGCCCGCATCGCCTCCGGCACCTCGTAGCACCGGCCGCAGACGGCCGGTCCGGTGCGGGCGACGATCCGTTCGGGCGCGGCGCCGAGTTCGACCATGGCCCGTACGGCGGCGGGGACGACCCCCTTGACCATGCCGGGCCGGCCCGCGTGGACCGCGGCGACGACGCCGGCGACGGGGTCGGCGAGGAGCACCGGCACGCAGTCGGCGGTGAGCACGGCGAGGGCGAGTCCGCGCCGGGCGGTGACGAGGGCGTCGACCTCCGGCACGGGGCTCCCCCCGTCCCGGCTTCGCTCGATCGGGTGGACCCCCGTGCCCCAGGGCTCGTCCACCACGGCCACCTCGGCGCCGTGCACCTGGTTCATCCACACCACGCGGGCGGGGTCCAGGCCGAGCGCCTTGGCGGCGATCTCCCGGTTGGCCCTCACGGCCTCGGGCGTGTCGCCGACCGCGCCCCCGAGGTTCAGCTCCTCATACGGAGCGGCGCTCACCCCGCCCCACCTGTCGGTGAAGGCGAAGTGCGCGCCGCTCACGCTCTCGCGCTGTCCTATCACTTCAGGAAGTCCGGGACGTCCAGTTCCTCGGCCGCGCTGTCCGAGTAGGCGGGCCGCGGCGCCGGGGTGATCGGCGGGGCGACCGGGATGTCGGCCACCGGCTCGGGGGCCGGCTCCGGCTCCTCCTTCGGCTTCACGCTGCCGAGCGAGCCGAAGGACGGGCGGCTCTCGGGCTGCCGTACCGGAGCGGGCTCCTCGCGGCGGGCCGGGGCCGAAGTCGAGGCCGAGCCGAGCGCGTTGTCCCGGCGGGCCGGCGGCTGGCCGCCGTCGAAGCCGGCCGCGATCACGGTGACCCGGACCTCGTCGCCGAGGGCGTCGTCGATGACCGCGCCGAAGATGATGTTGGCCTCGGGGTGCGCGGCCTCGCTGACCAGCTGGGCCGCCTCGTTGATCTCGAAGAGGCCGAGGTCGGAGCCGCCGGAGATGGACAGCAGCACGCCCCGGGCGCCGTCGATGGACGCCTCCAGGAGCGGCGAGGAGATCGCCATCTCGGCCGCGGCCACCGCGCGGTCGTCACCGCGGGCCGAACCGATGCCCATGAGGGCCGAACCCGCCTCGGACATGACCGACTTCACATCGGCGAAGTCGAGGTTGATCAGGCCCGGAGTGGTGATGAGGTCGGTGATGCCCTGGACACCGGAGAGCAGGACCTGGTCGGCGGACTTGAAGGCGTCCAGGACCGAGACCTGGCGGTCCGAGATGGACAGCAGCCGGTCGTTCGGGATGACGATGAGGGTGTCCACCTCTTCGCGCAGCTCGGCGATGCCGTCCTCGGCCTGGTTCGCGCGGCGCCGTCCCTCGAAGGTGAACGGGCGCGTGACCACGCCGATGGTGAGGGCGCCCAGGGAGCGCGCGATGTTGGCCACGACGGGCGCGCCGCCGGTGCCGGTGCCGCCGCCTTCACCGGCCGTCACGAAGACCATGTCGGCCCCCTTGAGGACCTCCTCGATCTCCTCGCGGTGGTCCTCGGCGGCCTTGCGGCCGACGGCCGGGTTGGCGCCGGCGCCGAGTCCGCGGGTGAGTTCACGGCCGACGTCCAGCTTGACGTCGGCGTCGCTCATCAACAGCGCCTGCGCGTCGGTGTTGATGGCGATGAACTCGACACCCTTGAGACCGACCTCGATCATCCGGTTGATGGCATTGACACCACCGCCGCCGACACCGATGACCTTGATGACTGCGAGGTAGTTCTGCGGTGCTGCCACGTCGAAGGCCTCTCGCCTCGAATTACGTCGTCGCCGCCGGGCGGTTCCCCGCGCCGGGACGACAGATGCCGAATGGGACGGTCCGTAGCGCCGACCCGAACCCTAAGCCTGAAGTTTAGGGTTACCAGTGTGTCTGTTCCCTGGAGTCTTCTGAACAGGACACTAAGTCGACAAGTGGCGCCCGTTCAACGAACACGCCGAACCTCCCGTTTTTCTTTTCACCCTATGTGATCAGCCATAGCGGTGCCCAACCAGGGTGCTGGCCTGCGCTGATGTGCGTCAACTCCCGGATGACGCAGGGGCTGTGGGGGCGCTGACGTCGAAGTGCCGTGCGCCGGAAGCTGCTTTCATGAGTGCGGTGAGGGTCCGTGCCTTGGCACGGCCGTTCTCCGCGCTGCCCCAGGCGACGGTGCGGCCGTCGGCCAACTCCAGCTCGATGTCGTCGTAGGAGCGGACCTGGACGGTGCGGGTCAGGGTCCGGACGGGACCCGGCAGTTCGCCGGCCACCCGGACCGCCTCGCGCACCAGCCGACCGGTGCCGAAGCGGCGCAGGCTCGCGACGGCCGGGCCCGACGCCGACACGGACATCCGCAGCAGCGGAACGCCTGTGGGCGCCTGGGCGACCGTGGCGAACCGGACGCCCTGGTGGTCGACTTCGACGAAGTCCCCGCCCTTGCGGACGAGCAGTACCGGGGTCCGCTCGGTCACCTTCAGCTCGATGCCGTGCGGCCAGGAACGGGACACGTCGACCGTGTCGATCCGGGGCAGCTTCCGGCGCATCCGGGCCGCGATGACATCGGTGTCGACCGACACCATCGGCGCCCCGACCGGAACGGCGGCCGCGTCGCGCACCTCGCCGGGGGTCAGCGTCCGGGTGCCCGACACCGGGACGCGCTCGACGCGCAGCCACGAGGAGCCGTACAACACCCAGAGGGAACCGGCCGCTGCGAGCGCCACGGCCACGGCCAGGACGACGGTCGTACGAAGACGTAGTCGTCTGATCCTTCGGACGAGCGGCGGGCCGGACGACTCCTGCTGGCGTTCCCCGCGTTCGCGGGTCGTCGGTCCGGCCACGCTCACTGCCCTTTCGTCATACGGTCCTAACGGCGCGAGGCGATGGCCTCGTACACCATGCCGACGAGCAGGTCGTCGGCGTCCCGGCGGCCGAACTCGCTTGCGGCGCGCGACATCTCGTAGAGCCGGTGCGGGTCGGCGAGCACCGGCAGCACGTTCTGCTGCACCCACTCGGGCGTCAGTTCCGCGTCGTCCACGAGGAGTCCGCCGCCTGCCTTGACCACCGGCTGGGCGTTCAGCCGCTGTTCGCCGTTGCCGATGGGCAGCGGGACATAGGCGGCCGGGAGCCCGACGGCGGAGAGTTCGGCGACGGTCATCGCGCCCGCGCGGCAGAGCATCATGTCGGCCGCGGCGTACGCGAGGTCCATCCGGTCCAGGTAACTTACCGGGATGTAGGGCGGCATTCCCGGCATCTGCTGCACATGCGGCAGTTCGTTCTTCGGGCCGACCGCGTGCAGGATCTGGATGCCGGCCTGCTGGAGCCACGGGGCGACCTGCTGGACGACCTCGTTGAGCCGGCGCGCGCCCTGCGAGCCGCCGGAGACCAGCAGCGTGGGCAGGTTGGGGTCGAGGCCGAAGCGGTGCCGGGCCTCGGGGCGGACGGCGGCGCGGTCCAGCGTGGCGATGGAGCGGCGCAGCGGGATGCCGATGTACCGGGAGTTGCGCAGCTTGCTGTCCGGCGTGGAGACGGCGACCTGGGCCGCGTACCGGGAGCCGATCTTGTTGGCCAGACCCGGGCGCGCGTTGGCCTCGTGGATCACGATGGGCACACCGAGCCGCTTGGCGGCCAGGTAGGCGGGCAGCGCGACGTAGCCGCCGAAGCCGGCCACGGCGTCCGCCTTGGTGCGTTCGAGGATCTGCTCGGCGGCCTTGATGGTGCCCCGCAGCCGGCCCGGGACGGTGATCAGTTCGGGAGTGGGCTTGCGCGGCAGCGGCACGGCCGGGATCAGCGCCAGCTCGTAGCCGCGCTCCGGGACGAGCCGGGTCTCCAGGCCGCGCTCCGTGCCCAGGGCCGTGATCCCCACGCTCGGGTCCTGCCTGCGCAGGGCGTCCGCGAGGGCGAGCGCGGGCTCGATGTGGCCGGCGGTCCCCCCACCGGCGAGTACGACATGCACCGAAATTCACCGCTCTCCGGACGGACGCGCCGCCGAGGCACGCCGTCGCATCGTGTTCCATCTCCGAGGCCCCCGCTCCGCACCGGAGCCTCCCGCCCGCTTTCTACCAAAGCGAGGTTGCCGCATCGCAAGCGCCGTCCGCGCAGCGGGATCGTCGCGCGCGAACGCGATCAGCAGCCCGATGGCGAACATGGTCGGCAGCAGGGCGGATCCTCCGTAGGAGAACAGCGGGAGCGGGACGCCGGCGATCGGCAGCAGACCGAGCACCGCACCGATGTTGATCACCGCCTGAGCGATGATCCAGGTGGTCACGCCTCCCGCGGCGTACCTCACGAAGGGGTCTTTCGTGCGTCCGGCCACGCGGATACCCGCATAGCCTAGAGCCGCGAACAGGGCGAGCACCGACAGTGTCCCCGCCAGGCCCAGTTCCTCACCGGTGACCGCGAAGATGAAGTCGGTGTGCGCTTCCGGCAGTTGGCCCCATTTTTCCACACTCGCGCCGAGTCCGGAGCCGAAGAGTCCGCCGGAGGCGAGCGCGTAGATGCCGTGCACCGCCTGCCAGCAGTCCGCGCCTTTGGCCCGGGGCTCGGTGGCGCCGATGCAGGCGAGGCGGGCCATCCGGTTGGGGCTGGTCTCGATCAGGAGCACCCCGATCACGACCGCGATCGACAGCACGCCCGCGAACAGCCGGGTCGGGGCGCCCGCGAGCCACAGCAGTCCGAACAGGATCGCTGTGAGAATGATCGCGGTTCCCATGTCGCCGCCGAGCATGATCAGCCCGAGCAGCAGGAAGGCGACCGGCACCAGCGGCACCAGCATGTGCTTCCACTGGGTCAGGAGCTTCTTCTCCTGCTTGCGGGCGATCAGGTCCGCGCCCCACAGCACCAGCGCGAGCTTGCCGAACTCGCTGGGCTGGATCTGGAAGGAGCCGCCGAGCGAGATCCAGTTCTGGTTGCCGTTGACCGCCATCCCTATCCCGGGCACCTGCACCAGGGCCATCAGGAAGACGGCGCCCGCGAGGATCGGGTAGGCGAGCGCCCGGTGCAGCTTCACCGGCATCCTGGAGGCCGCGAACAGCAGGACGCCGCCGATCACGGCGGCCAGCAGCTGCTTGCGGAAGAAGTACGACCCGGGCAGCGACATCTGGAGCGCGGTGACCTGGGACGCCGAGTAGACCATCACCAGGCCGAGCACCGTGATCAGCATGCTGCCGCCGACGATCAGGTAATAGGCGGTCAGGGGCCGGTCCCAGGCCCGCCGGGCGCGCGTGACGAGCCGCTGCACGGGGTTCTCGCGCGCGGATCCGGGGACGGCGGGACGCCGGGACGCCCGCTGCACAGGGGGCTTTCCGGTACGGCTACTGGCCATCGGCGCCTCCACTGGACGTCTGCCGCCCCACGCGTCCCTCCCAGGATCCGCCCGGCGGGCGGCCGGGGTCAGGCGCGGAGTTCGCGGACCGCCGTCGCGAACGCGTCACCGCGCTGGTTGTAGTTGGTGAACATGTCCATGGAGGCGCAGGCCGGAGCGAGGAGCACCGTGTCGCCGGCGACCGCGAGCCGCCTGGCCTCCGTCACCGCCTGGAGCATCGCCCCAGTGTCGGTCCGGTCGAGGTCGACCACGGGTACTTCCGGCGCGTGTCGCGCGAGGGCCTCGCGGATCAGGGCCCGGTCGGCGCCGATCAGGACGACGGCGCGCAGACGCTTCGCCGAGGCGGCGACCAGTTCGTCGAAGGTCGCGCCCTTGGCGAGGCCGCCCGCGATCCACACGATCGACTCGTAGGCCGCCAACGAGGCCTGCGCGGCATGGGTGTTGGTCGCCTTGGAGTCGTCCACGTAGGCCACGCCGTCGAGGTCGGCGACGTGCTCGATGCGGTGGGCGTCCGGCCGGAAGGCGCGCAGTCCGTCCCGTACGGCCTGGGCGGGCACCCCGAAGGCGCGCGCGAGGGCCGCCGCCGCGAGGGCGTTGGCGATGTTGTGCGGGGCCGGCGGGTGGATGTCGGAGACCTCGGCCAGTTCCTGCGCGTTCTTCTGCCGGTTCTCGACGAAGGCGCGGTCGACCAGGATGCCGTCCACGACGCCGAGTTGGGAGGGGCCGGGGGTGCCGAGGGTGAACCCGACGGCCCGGCAGCCCTCTTCGACGTCGGCCTCGCGCACCAGGTCCTCGGTGGCCTTGTCGGCCACGTTGTAGACGCAGGCCACCTTGTTGCCCTCGTAGATGCGGCCCTTGTCGGCGGCGTAGGCCTCCATGGAGCCGTGCCAGTCGAGGTGGTCGGGCGCTAGGTTCAGGACGGCGGCGGAATGGGCGCGCAGCGAGGGCGCCCAGTGCAGCTGGTAGCTGGACAGCTCGACGGCCAGGACGTCGTACGTCTCCTCGCCGAGGACGGCGTCCAGCAGGGAGACGCCGATGTTGCCGACGGCCGCCGTACGCAGGCCCGCCGCCTTCAGGATGGAGGCGAGCATCTGCACGGTGGTGGTCTTGCCGTTGGTGCCGGTGACGGCCAGCCAGGGGGCCGCGTCGGGCCCCCTGAGCCGCCAGGCCAGCTCCACGTCGCCCCAGACCGGCACGCCCGCCTGGGCGGCCGCCCGGAAGAGCGGCTTGCCAGGCTGCCAGCCGGGCGCGGTGACGATCAGCTCGGTGCCCTCCGGGAGGGTGGCCCCGTCGCCCAGGCGCACGGTGACGCCGAGCGCCTGGAGGCCGGCGGCCTGCTCGCGGGCGCGGGCGTCGTCGCCGTCGTTGACGACCGTGACGATCGCGCCGCGCGCGTGCAGCGCCTTGGCCGCCGGGACGCCGGAGACGCCGAGTCCCGCGACGGTGACGTGCTTGCCCTGGAAGTCGTAGGGCGCCGAGCCGGTGGTCACTTTTCCGCTGCCCATCCCGCGTAGAAGAGGCCCAGTCCGACGATCACACAGATGCCTTGGATGATCCAGAAGCGGACCACGACCAGGACCTCGGACCAGCCTTTGAGTTCGAAGTGGTGCTGGAGTGGTGCCATCCGGAAGACGCGCTTGCCGGTGAGCCGGAAGGAGCCGACCTGGATGACGACCGACATGGTGATGAGGACGAACAGGCCGCCCATGATGGCCACCAGCAGCTCCGTGCGGGAGAGGATGGCCAGACCGGTGAGGACACCGCCGAGGGCGAGCGAGCCGGTGTCGCCCATGAAGATCTTCGCCGGCGAGGTGTTCCACCACAGGAAGCCCAGGCAGGCGCCCATCAGCGCGGAGGCGACCACGGCGAGGTCGAGCGGGTCGCGCACCTCGTAGCAGGCGGCCGGGTTGGTCAGGGTCTGCGCGTTGGCGCAGGACTCCTGGTACTGCCAGACGCCGATGAAGGTGTAGGCGCCGAAGACGAGGACGGAGGCGCCGGTGGCGAGGCCGTCCAGACCGTCGGTCAGGTTCACGCCGTTCGACATCGCGAGGATCATGAACAGCGCCCAGATCACGAACAGCACCGGGCCGATCGACCAGCCGAAGTCCGTGATGAACGACAGCTTGGTGGAGGCCGGCGTGTTGCCGCGGGCGTCGGGGAACATCAGCGCCAGCACGGCGAAGGCGATGCCGACGATCAGCTGGCCGGCCATCTTCGCCTTGGCCCGCAGGCCCAGCGAACGCCGCTTGACGATCTTGATGTAGTCGTCCAGGAAGCCGACCAGGCCCATACCGACCATCAGGCCGAGCACCAGCAGGCCGGAGAACGTCGGCGGCTTGCCGGTGATCACCTTGGACAGGAAGTACGCGGCGACCGTCGCCAGGATGAAGGCGATACCACCCATGGTCGGCGTACCGCGCTTGCTGAGGTGCTCGCGCGGGCCGTCGTCACGGATGAACTGGCCGTAGCCCTTGCGGGCCAGCAGCTTGATCAGCAGCGGGGTGCCGACCAGGGTGAGGAAGAGGCCAATGACTCCCGAGAACAGGATCTGGTTCATCATCGGGCGGCAACCTCACCCTCGGCACCGGTCTCCAGCAGCGCCGCGGCGACACCTTCGAGCCCCACCGAACGGGACGCCTTCACGAGGACGACGTCCCCCGGGCGCAACTCGCTGCGCAACAGGTCGATCGCCGCCTGTGCGTCGGACACGTGCACCGACTCCTCACCCCACGAACCCTCGTTATATGCGCCCAGTTGCAGCCAGGAGGCCTCAATCCCCCCGACGGCGACGAGCTTGCTGACGTTGAGCCGGACGGCGAGCCGTCCGACGGCGTCGTGCTCGGCGAGCGCCTCGTCCCCCAGCTCGGCCATCTTGCCGAGCACCGCCCATGTGCGCCGCTCCTTGCCCATGGCCACGAGCGCCCGAAGGGCGGCCCGCATGGACTCGGGGTTGGCGTTGTAGGCGTCGTTGACGATGGTCACGCCGTCCGGGCGCTCGGTGACCTCCATGCGCCAGCGGGAGAGGGAGCCCGCCCCGGAGAGCGCGGTGGCGATCTCTTCCGCGGACATGCCCAGCTCATGGGCGACGGCGGCCGCGGCGAGCGCGTTCGACACGTGATGCTCACCGTACAGGCGCATGGTCACATCAGATGCACCGGAGGGTGTGTGAAGCCTGAAGAAGGGCTGTCCGGTGTCCGTGAGTCGTACGTTCTCGGCGCGTACGTCCGCTTCGGCCGACTCTCCGAAAAGGACCACCTTCGCCTTGGTACGCGGTGCCATGGCGCGCACCAGCGGGTCGTCGGCGTTGAGGACGGCCGCGCCGTCCTCGGGCAGCCCCTCGATGATCTCGCCCTTGGCCTGGGCGATCTGCTCGCGGCCGCCGAACTCGCCGATGTGGGCGGTGCCGACGTTGAGGACGACGCCGATCCTCGGCGGGGTGAGGCCGGTGAGGTAGCGGATGTGGCCGATGCCGCGGGCGCCCATCTCCAGGACCAGGAAACGGGTTTCCTCGGTCGCGGTCAGGGCGGTCAGCGGCAGCCCGATCTCGTTGTTGAACGAGCCCGGCGTGTACACCGTCGGCGCCTTGCTGCCCAGCACCTGGGCGATGAGGTCCTTGGTGCTGGTCTTGCCCGCCGAGCCGGTCAGGGCGACGAGGGTCGCGCCGAGCTTGCCGACGACGTGCCGGGCGAGGGCGCCGAGGGCGCTCTGGACGTCCTCGACCACGATCGCGGGCACACCGACCGGGCGCGACGCCAGTACGGCGACCGCGCCCGCCTCGATGACCTGCGGTGCGAAGTCGTGGCCGTCCACGCGCTCGCCGACGAAGGCGGCGAACAGGCTGCCGGGCACCACCTCCCGGGAGTCCCGGACGACCGGTCCGGTGACCTCGACGGACGGATCCGGTATGTCGTGCGTCTGCCCGCCGACGACAGCTGCGATCTCGGCGAGGGAGAGGGCGATCACAAGTTCATCCCTGGGTCTTCTGGATAGCTTCGCGAAGCACCTGGCGGTCGTCGAACGGACGGACCACACCGGCGATGTCCTGGCCCTGCTCGTGGCCCTTGCCCGCGACCAGCACGGTGTCGCCGGCCTGGGCACGGCCCACGGCGGCGGCGATGGCGGCCGCCCGCTCCTCGAAGAGGAGCACCTCGCCGCGCTCGTGCGCGGGCACGGAGGCCGCGCCCTGGAGCATGGTCGCGAGGATCGCGAGCGGGTCCTCGGAGCGGGGGTTGTCCGATGTCAGTACGGCCGTGTCGGCGAGCCGGGCCGCGGCGGCGCCCATCGGGGCGCGCTTGGTCCGGTCGCGGTCGCCGCCGCAGCCCAGGACGATGTGCAGCCGGCCCTTGGTGACCTTGCGCAGCGCCTTGAGCACCGACTCGACCGCGTCGGTCTTGTGGGCGTAGTCCACGACCGCGAGGTAGGGCTGCCCGGCGTCGACGCGCTCCAGGCGGCCCGGGACGCCCGGGACGGCGGCGATGCCGTCGGCGGCGGCCTGGGCGTCGAGCCCGGCCGCGGCGAGGGCGACGATGGCGGCGAGGGTGTTCGCCACGTTGAAGGGTCCGGCGAGCGGCGACCTGGCCTGCACGCGCTCGCCGCCCGGGCCGAGCACGGTGAACGTCGAGTCCAGCGGCCCGACCTGGACGTGCTCGGCGCGCCAGTCGGCGTCGGGGTGGCCCTCGGCGGAGTAGGTGACGACGGGGACGGTGGCCTCGGCGGCGAGGCGGCGGCCGTACTCGTCGTCCACGTTGACGACGCCGAGTTTGCTGCGTTCCGGCGTGAAGAGCTGTGCCTTGGCCCGGAAGTAGTCCTCCATGTCGGAGTGGAACTCCATGTGTTCCGGGCTGAGGTTCGAGAACACGGCGATGTCGAACACGCAGCCGTCGACCCGGCCGAGGACCAGGGCGTGGCTGGAGACCTCCATGGCGACCGCCTCGACCCCGCGTTCCCGCATGACGGCGAACAGGGCCTGGAGGTCGGTGGCTTCGGGGGTGGTGCGCTCGGACTTGATGCGCTCGTCGCCGATGCGCGTCTCGACGGTGCCGATGAGACCGGTGGACTTCGCGGTCCGCAGGCCGCCCTCGACCAGGTAGGCCGTGGTGGTCTTGCCGGAGGTGCCGGTGATGCCGATCTGGAGCAGACCCCGGCCCGGGTGGCCGTAGATGGTGGCCGCCAGTTCGCCCATCCGGGCCCGCGGGTCGGGCACCACCAGGACCGGCAGTCCGGTCGCGGCGGCGCGCTCGGCGCCCGTCGGGTCGGTGAGCACGGCGGCGGCACCGAGGCCGGCGGCCTGGGTGACGAAGTCGGCGCCGTGCAGGCGGGCGCCCGGGAGGGCGGCGTACAGGTCGCCGGGGCGGACGGCGCGCGAGTCGTGGGTGATCCCGGTGATCTCGGCGGTGGCGTCCGGGGCGACGGCACCCAGCTGATCGGCCAGCTCCGCGAGGGGTGCGGCGGAGACGTGGACCGGTCGCGGCGGTCCCGGATATGTCACGGAAGCGCCCTTCTGGGTGGTTTGGGACTGATCAGCGTGTGGCACGGCGGTGAGCGTACCGGGCGCACCACCCTCGGAGCTAAAAAGGGCCCCGCGCGCAGCGCGGTCCGGCGAGGGCGGCACCGGGGGGAGACGGGCGGGCGAGGGCTGGGGGCCGCTTCGGTTCCCGGGTCCTGGGGTGATCGTTGTCACTGGCTGAATCCTGTGCTTTCGACGCTGGTCAGGGCTTGTAGTCGACCGGCAGGTCGGCGGGCGGCGCGCCGGTGGGCGGGACCTGGAGGGTCTTCAGGGCGAACTCCATGACCTTCTTGTAGATGGGCCCGCAGATCTGGCCGCCGAAGTAGCCTCCGGAGGTGGCGTTCTGGATGGCGCAGTAGACCGTGATGCGGGGCTTGTCCGCGGGGGCGAAACCGGCGAAGGACGAGGTGTAGCCGCGGTACCTGCCGGTGGCCGGATCCACTCGGTTGGCGGTGCCGGTCTTGCCGGCGACGTTGTAGCCGGGGATGCGCGCGGAGATGCCGGTGCCCTGTTCGTCGTCGACCACGGACTCCAGCATCTCGGCGACCGACTTGGCGGTCTTCGCGCTGACGACCCTCGTCCGCTCGGGCTTCGGCGCGGGGGCGAACCGTCCGTCGGGGCCCTTGGTGCCGCGGATCAGGGTCGGCTGGATCCGGACGCCGCCGTTGGCGATGGTCGAGTACACGGAGGCGGCCTGGAGGGCGTTGATGGAGAAGCCCTGGCCGAAAGGGATGGTGTACTGCTGCGAGGTGGACCACTTCTGCGGCGGCGCGAGGATGCCCGGGGTCTCGCCGGGGAAGTGCAGCCCCGTGTAGCTGCCGATGCCGAACTTGCGCAGGTACGAGTAGAGGACCTTGTTGGCCTGCGCCTGGGTCTTGCCGAGCTGGCCGGCGGCGAGGATGGTGCCGATGTTGCTGGACTTGGCGAGCACGCCGTTGAGTGTCAGGTCCCAGGTGCCGTGGTTGACGTCGTCCTGGAAGAGCCGGTCGCCGCGGTGCAGCCGGTTGGGTACGACGACGTGGGTGAGCGGGGTCGCCGCGTTCTCCTGGAGGACGGCGGCCATGGACATCACCTTGGCGGTGGAGCCGGGCTCGTAGGCGTCCTGGAGGGCCGCGTTGCCGAGCGCGTTCGGGTCGGCCTTGGAGAGGTCGTTGGGATCGAACCCCGGCGCGTCGGCCATGGCCAGGATCTGGCCGGTGCGGGTGTCCTGGACGACGACGTAGCCGCGGTCGGCCCTCGACTTCTTCACCTGCTCGGTGATCGCGTTCTGGGCGGCCCACTGGATGTCACGGTCGATGGTCAGCTCGACGTCGGAGCCGGGCACGGCGGGCGTCTCGGCGGAGCCCGCGGTGGGCACCTCGCGGCCGCCGGACTGGGCGTAGCGGATCTTGCCGTTCTTCCCGGCCAGCTGCTTCTCCAGCATCTGCTCGATGCCGCCGCCGCCCTGGCCGTCGGCGTTCACCCAGCCCAGTATCCCCGCGGCCAGGTCGCCGTTGGGGTACACGCGCTGGCTGCTGGGGTCGGCGAAGACGCCGGCGAGGACGTTGGCCGTGCCGGGCTTCTGGGACAGGGCCGACTTCAGGTCCTTGATCTGCTTCCAGACCTGGGGGGTCTGGCGGGTGGCGAGCCGGGCGTAGCGGGAGTTCCGGTCGGCGGGCCGCAGCTTCTTGACCAGCGCGGCCTGGTCCTGGCCGAGGATCGGCGCGAGCAGCGCCGCGGCCCGTTCGGGACCGTCGTCGATCTTCAGCTGCTTGGCGCTGAACATCGTCGGGTCGGCCGTGATGTCGTAGGCGTCCTCGCTGACGGCGAGGGCCACCCCGTTGCGGTCGGTGATCCCGCCGCGCTCGGCGGCCAGCGTGTGGACGACGTACCGGTTGACCTCGGCCTTCGCGGCGTACTCGCCGGCCTCCACGGCCTGCACCTGGAGCAGCCGCACCACGAAGGTGAGCAGCACCAGGCCGAGGGCGAGGCCGACCAGGCGCAGCCGGGGCCGGGGGCTGCCGAGCCGCAGCGGGCGCTGGGCGGGCACCCGGCCCGCGCTCGGGCGCCGGACCGGTCGGGCGCCGGGCCCTGGCTGCCTGCGTACGGCACCCTGCGGCCGCGACGGCTTCGCGGGCCGGGGCACGCGGCGGCGCGGGGGTTCCCTGTCGGACACTTCCGTCACCTGCCGGGGGTCGGGGTGGGAGCGGACTGGGGGGTGGTGAGCGTGGAGGTCGTCCGCGTGGTCGCGGCGGGGGCCGGGACCACGGGCGTGGCGCCGTGGGGCTGGAGCGCGCCCGGCCGCGGGGCCGCGCTCGGTGACCCCCTCGCCGGGGCGGGGGCGGCCGGGAGGCCGGGGGGTGGGGTCAGGGTCAGCGACTCGGGGGCGGGCGGGCCGTCGAGGACGGCCGCCTCGGGCGTGGCGGCGCCGGGTACGCCCCGGACCGTGCCGTTCGGATCGAGGAAGGCGGGGTCGCCGCCGGGGACCATGCCGAGTTCACGGGCCCGGCGCTGGAGCGCGTCGGGGGACGAGTAGGCGTCGATGTCCCGTTGGAGGGCCTGTTGCTCGTCGGTGAGGCTCTTGGTCTGCTTCTGCAGATCGGCGAGTTCGAAGGAGCCCTCGCTCAAAGCGGAGTTCAGGACCAGCAGCCCGATGAGGCCGCCGCCGAGGAGCAGGACGACGAGGAGCACGAACGGGGTGCGGGCCGCCTTGGCGCGGCCCGCCGGGAAGAGCCGGGCGAGGCGGGCGGCCCTCCCCTTCAGTTCGGGTTTCCTAGGCACCGCTCCCCCAGTGAGTCCCGGAGACCAACCCACCCGTCTGGCTCACTCGGCGTCCTCCCTGATGCGCTCGGCGCCCCGCAGCCTGGCCGGGGCGGCCCGGCGGTTCTCCGCGACCTCTTCCTCGGTGGGAAGTTCGGCACCGCGGGTGAGCAGCTTGAGCCGCGGCTGGTAGCGCTCGGGCACCACCGGCAGTCCGGGCGGCGCGGTGTTCGCGGCCCCGGCCGCGAACACCTGTTTGACCAGCCGGTCCTCCAGCGAGTGGTACGACAGTACGGCGATCCGCCCGCCGACGGCCACGGCCTTCACCGCGGCCGGGACCGCCCGCTCCAGGACGGACAGTTCGCCGTTGACCTCGATGCGCAGCGCCTGGAAGGTGCGCTTGGCCGGGTTGCCGCCGGTGCGCTTGGCGGCCTGCGGGAGGGCGTCGCGGATGACCTCGACGAGCCGGGCGCTGTTGCTGAACGGCTCCTTCTCGCGCTCGCGCACGATCGCCCCGACGATCCGCTTGGCCTGCTTCTCCTCGCCGTACGCGCGCAGGATGCGCACGAGTTCACCGGCCGGGTAGGTGTTGAGGACCTCGGCCGCGCTGATGCCGGTCGTCTGGTCCATGCGCATGTCGAGCGGCGCGTCCTGGGCGTAGGCGAAACCACGGTCGGCCTCGTCCAGCTGCATGGAGGAGACCCCGAGGTCGAACAGGACGCCCTGGACGCGCGGGATGCGCAGCCGCTCCAGGACGTCGGGCAGCTCGTCGTAGACGGCGTGCACCAGGGTGGCCCGCTCGCCGAAGGGTGCGAGGCGCTCCCCGGACAGGCGCAGCGCCTCCTTGTCCCGGTCGAGGCCGATCAGCCGGACCTCGGGGAACCGGGTCAGCAGCGCCTCGCTGTGGCCGCCGAGGCCGAGGGTGCAGTCGACGACCACCGCTCCCGGGCGCTCCAGGGCGGGCGCCAGCAGGTCCAGGCACCGCTGGAGCATCACCGGGACGTGTCGACTCTGGCTCAAGGGGGCCTCTCATTCCGGCGAAGCGGCGTGCGCACCGCCGGCCCGCCGGCTCGTGAACAGGGGGCGGCCGCCGCCGGAAGCGTCAGCCGACCGGGAGCGGAAGGAGGCCGAGCCGTACGTACGCGCCGCGCACGCGGGGAGACGGTCGGGCGGGTGCCGGGTCTCCGGGGGTTTCACCAGCAGGGAGAGCCACGTCTCCCGCTTCGCGTCACTTTAGTCCACGGTGTCGCGCGGTCAATCAACCGGCCTGCGCGTCGCGCAGCGCCTGCCGACGGACGCCGTTTTTCGAACGGATTCACCCTTCCGGTCCAGGTTTGCCGTCCGTATGGGGTAGCTCACAACAAGCCACGATGACGTTCTTTGTCCGCTCTCACAGCAGGCCCCGTCCACAGGTGACCAGTAACGTCATGAGTATGACGACTTCCGCAGCAGTTCCCACTGGATCCGAAGGCGCCATAAGCGGCAGCGCCACAGTGACCGACCGCCTGGTGGAGGCCAACGGGCGGTACGCCGCCGAGTTCACCGATCCCGGCATGGATGCCCGTCCGGTCCTCAAGGTCGCCGTCGTGGCCTGTATGGACGCCCGTCTCGACCTGCACGCCGCCCTCGGCCTGGACCTGGGCGACTGCCACACCATCCGCAACGCGGGCGGCGTGGTCACCGATGACGTGATCCGTTCCCTGACCATCAGCCAGCGGGCGCTGGGCACCCGCAGTGTCGTGCTCATCCACCACACCGGCTGCGGTATGGAGACGATCACCGAGGAGTTCCGGCACGACCTGGAGATGGAGGTCGGCCAGCGCCCGTCGTGGGCGGTGGAGGCCTTCCGGGACGTCGACCAGGACGTACGGCAGTCGATGCAGCGGGTGCGCACCTCGCCGTTCCTGCTGCACACCGACGACGTGCGCGGCTTCGTCTTCGACGTGCGCACCGGCGCGCTGCGCGAGGTCGACCCGGTCTGACCGGCGTTCCCTCCGGCCGCGCAGGCCGCTCCGGGCCCTTCCCGCCCGGCTTCCGCCCCCGTCGCGATCCACACCGAAACGTATCGAAAGCGTGGCCGAAAGGGCCGTACGACCGACATCGTGCGGGCAGTTGTCCACAGGCGCTGACACGAATCGGTAACGGCAGCAAGAATGCGGTGTGGGACATCGCGCGGAACCATTTCCGCGTGGTGTCCGTGTTTCGGGGTGGGCCGGCCGCGATCACGCGTGCCGGCCCTGGAAGAACGGGCCGAGGAGGGCCGGGTGACGACCTATGACGGTCGAGAGAACCTCAGCGATCTGAGCGCCACGGTGGAGCGGGTGCGCGGTTCGGTGGAGGGCGTGATCGAGGGCAAGCCCGAGGTCGTACGGCTCGCGCTGACCGTGCTGCTCGCCGAGGGCCATCTGCTGATCGAGGACGTGCCCGGCGTGGGCAAGACGATGCTGGCCAAGGCGCTGGCTCGGTCCATCGACTGCTCGGTGCGGCGCATCCAGTTCACGCCCGACCTGCTGCCCTCGGACATCACCGGCGTCTCCATCTGGGACCAGCAGCGCCGGGACTTCGAGTTCAAGCCGGGCGCGGTCTTCGCGCAGATCGTGATCGGCGACGAGATCAACCGCGCCTCGCCCAAGACCCAGTCGGCGCTGCTGGAGTCCATGGAGGAGCGCCAGGTCACCATCGACGGGCAGACCTATGAACTGCCCAGTCCCTTCATGGTGGTGGCCACCCAGAACCCGGTCGAGATGGAGGGCACCTACCCGCTGCCGGAGGCCCAACGCGACCGCTTCATGGCCCGCGTCTCCGTCGGCTACCCGAGCATGGCGGCCGAGCTTCAGATGCTGGACGTGCACGGCGGGGCGAACCCCCTGGACGACCTCCAGCCGGTGGCGCACGCGCACGAGATCGTGAAGCTGGTCGAGGCGGTGCGCGGGGTGCACGTCGCCGAACCGGTGCGGCGGTACGCGGTGGAGCTGGTCGCCGCCACCCGTACCCACCCCGACCTCAGACTCGGCGCCTCGCCGCGCGCCACGCTGCACCTGCTGCGCGCGGCCAAGGCGTCCGCTGCCCTGGCCGGCCGGGAGTACGCGCTGCCGGACGACGTCCGGGAACTCGCCGTGGCCGTCCTCGCGCACCGGCTGCTGCCCACTGCCCAGGCCCAGCTCAACCGCCGCAGCGCGGAGCAGGTGGTGCAGGAGATCCTCCAGCGCACCCCGGTGCCCTCGGCCCCGGGCCCGCGCGGCGGACTCGACGGCGTCGGCCGCGGCGTCCCGGCCTATCCCCAGCAGCCCCCGCGGGGTCTGTGATGAGCGCCGGGGGGACGGAGGGGGCGGCGGCCGAACACGGGGAGGCGGGCGGGATCCGCACCGCGCTGGCCGGTCTGACCACCCGCGGCCGCTCCTTCCTGGCGGCCGGGATCGCCGCCGCGATCTGCGCCTATGTGCTGGGCCAGAGCGAACTGCTGCGGGTCGGCCTGCTGCTGGCCGCGCTGCCGCTGATCTGCGCGACGGTGCTCTACCGCACCCGCTACCGGGTCTCCGGCACCCGGACGCTCTCCCCCGCGCGCGTCCCGGCCGGCGGCGAGGCCCGTGTCCGGCTGCGGATGGACAACGTCTCCCGGCTGCCCACCGGGCTGCTGATGCTCCAGGACCGGGTGCCGTACGTGCTCGGGCCCCGGCCCCGGTTCGTGCTGGACCGGGTGGAGCCGGGCGGCCGCCGCGAGGTCTCCTACCGGGTCCGCTCGGACCTGCGCGGCCGCTATCCGCTCGGCCCGCTCCAGCTGCGGCTCACCGACCCCTTCGGCATGTGCGAACTCTCCCGCTCGTTCGCGGCCTTCGACACCCTCACCGTCATCCCCCGGGTGACACCGCTGGCCCCGGCCCGGTTCGGCGGCGAGGCCAAGGGCTACGGCGACGGAAGGCAGCGCGCCCTGGCCCTGGCGGGCGAGGACGACGTGATCCCGCGCGGCTACCGGTACGGCGACGACCTGCGCCGCGTGCACTGGCGCTCCACCGCGCGCTACGGCGAGCTGATGGTGCGCCGCGAGGAACAGCCCCGGCGCGCCCGCTGCACGGTCCTGCTGGACACCCGCGGCGGCGCCTACGAGGGAGCGGGCCCCGACTCGGCCTTCGAGTGGGCCGTCTCCGGCGCCGCCTCCGCTCTGCTGCACATGCTCGAACGCGGCTTCTCGGTGCGGCTGCTGACCGACACCGGCAGCGCGGTGCCCGGCGACAGCGCCGACGGCTTCGCGGGCGGCGGCCAGGAGGGCGCGGACGCCGCCGGGCTCATCCTGGACACCCTCGCGGTCATCGACCACTCCGGCGGCGAGGACCTGTCCCGGGCCCACGACGCGCTGCGCGGCGGCGACGAGGGGCTGCTCATCGCCTTCCTCGGCGACCTGGACGAGGAGCAGGCCACCACGGTCGCCGCCATGAGCCGCCGCAGCGGCGGCGCCGTCGCCTTCGTCCTGGACCCGGCCGCCTGGACCCGCGACCCGTCCGGGCCCCCACACCCCGACGACCCGCACCCGGACCGGCTCCACATGCTGCGCGACGCGGGCTGGACGGCCTTGGACGTGCCCCGCGGCGCCGCCCTCGACGAACTGTGGCGCCAGGCGGACCGGGAGCGGTCGGGCCTGGCCGCCGTGACGGGGGAGGCCCGGGCATGAGCGGGCAGGCGCGGTTGGCGCTGTGCGCGGCGGCGGCCACGCTGATGACGTCGTGCGCGTTGCTGCCCCTGGTGAACGGGCCGTCCTGGCTGCTGGAGCTGGTGCCGCTGGTGGTGGTGCAGTCCGGCGTGGGGGCGGTGGCGCGGCGGGTGCCGCTCGGACGGCCGTTGACCGTGGTGGTGCAGGCGGTGATCACCCTGGTGCTGCTCACCCTGGTCTTCGCCCGCGGGCACGCGATCGCCGGGCTGATCCCCGGCCCGGACACCTTCCCGTACTTCGCGGAGCTGCTGCGCCAGGGCGCGCGGGACGTGAGCCAGTACGCGATACCGGCACCGCTCACCGACGGCATCCGGCTGATGCTGATCGGCGGCGCCCTGCTGATCGGCCTGCTGGTGGACACCCTCGCGGTGACCTTCCGCAGCGCCGCCCCCGCCGGGCTGCCGCTGCTCGCGCTGTACTCGGTGGCCGCCGGGCTGTCCCAGGGCGGCCCCGACTGGCTGTGGTTCCTCGTGGCGGCGGGCGGCTATCTGATGCTGCTGCTCGCCGAGGGCCGGGACCGGCTCGCCCAGTGGGGCCGTGTCTTCGGCACGGTGCCCCCCGCCCAGGGCGGCGCGCAGGACGGCGGTGCCGTCGCCCCGGTGCGCACCGGGCGCCGGATCGGCGCGGTCGCCCTCGGGGTGGCCCTGCTGGTGCCGCTCGTGCTGCCCGCGATGCGGGGCGGCCTGCTGGCCGAGGACGGCACCGGGCCCGGCGCGGGCCCCGGCCGCGGCGGCACCATCTCCGCGGTCAACCCGCTGGTCTCGCTGCGCGACAGCCTGAACACCACGGACGACCGCACGGTGCTGTCCGTGCGCACCAGCACCCCCGACATCTCCGACCTGTACCTGCGGATCGTCTCCCTGGACGACTTCGACGGCACCACCTGGAAACCGGCCCAGCGGCACATCGTGGGCGTGCCGGACACGTTCCCGGCACCGGCCGGGCTGAACCCGGACGTCCGCCGGGACGCCACGCGGACCACGGTCAAGGCGGCGGACTGGTACGCCCAGGACTGGCTGCCCATGCCGTATCCGCCGAGCAAGGTGCGGATCGGCGGCAGCTGGCGGTACGAGCCGGTCGGCATGACGCTGGTGGGCGACCACGGCGAGACCACGCGCGGCAAGACGTACCAGGTGACCAGCCTGGACGTGCGGCCGACCGCGGAGCAGCTGGCGTCCGCGCCCCAGCCGCCGGCCGCGCTGCGGCGCGAGTACACCAAGGTGCCGGCCGCCCTGCCGAAGGTGGTGGCGCAGACCGCCCGGGAGGTCACGGCGGGCGCGAAGAACCACTACGAGGAGGCCGTCAGGCTCCAGGACTGGTTCTCCGTCGACGGTGGCTTCCAGTACGACACCCAGGTGGCGGTCGGCAGCGGGCCCGACGCCATCGCCAACTTCCTGCGCAAGAAGCAGGGGTTCTGCGTCCACTTCTCCTTCGCGATGGCGGCGATGGCCCGCACCCTCGGCATCCCGTCCCGGGTCGCGGTGGGCTTCGCGCCCGGCACCCCGCAGACGGACGGCTCGGTGACGGTGAGCCTGAAGGACGCGCACGCCTGGCCCGAGCTGTACTTCCAGGGCGTGGGCTGGACGCGTTTCGAGCCGACGCCGACGCGGGGCGTGGTGCCGTCGTACACCCAGTCGGTCTCGCCCGGGACCTCGCGGCCCGACCAGTCGCTGCCGTCCAAGCACGGCGGCGCGGAGCCGTCGGCCGCCGCGTCGGCTGGCGAGAACTGCACGAGCAAGCAGGGGGCGTGCGACGCGCCGTCGGCGGCGGCGATCCCCGCCGGGGGCGGCAGCGGTCCGGGCCTGTGGTGGTTCGCGCTGGCGGGTCTGGCCGTGCTGGTGGTGCTGGCCGTTCTGCTCGCGCCGCTGCTGTGGCGGGCCCGGCTACGGGCGCTGCGGCTCGGGGGGCACGCCCGCACCGACGAGGGGGCGGCGGCGCGCACACTGGCCGCGTGGCAGGAGCTGACCGACAGCGCGTGGGACCTGGGCATCCTGCCGGACGACTCGCTGACGCCGCGCGGCGCGGCCGACCGGATCATCCGCCTGGGCCGTCTCGACCGGGCGGCCGCCGCCGCGGTCCACCGCGTCGCCGACGCCCTGGAACAGGTCCTGTACGCACCCCGTCCTCGCCCGGCCGCGGGCGTGGCCGAGGACGTACGCCAGGTCACGGCCGCCCTCCACGACAACGCGACCCGCCGGGCCCGCCTCGGAGCCCGCTTCCTTCCCCGCTCCGCCGTGCGTGCCCTGTGGACGGCCTCATCCCACTGGTCGGCACTCCGCACCCGGGCCGCGTCACTGCGACCGCGCATCTCGGAACGCTGACCGCCCCGGGTGCTGCCGGGCCATGACGGCCGACGGCACCCGGGGCTCCCGAAAGGCAGCGGGACCGTGAACGAACGCCTGAGGGGTGACCACCTGTACCGGTGGTCACCCCTCGGGAAAACTCGGCCGAACCTGCGGAGCGCTACCGCCCCTGTTCGTCACGGCGTCTCTGCCACCGATCCTCGATCCGGTCCATCATGGACCGCTTGGTCCTCAGCGGGCGCCGTACGGCGCCCGCGGGTCGTTCCCCCGGCTTGGGTGCCTTGCGCCAGCCGGTGACGGCGAGCACCGCGCATCCGAGCATGACGAGAAAACCGACGACGCTGACCCAGATCAGCTGGGCGACCATTCCGGCCATGAGGAGCGCGATACCGACGAGGAAGCCCGCGACCGCCTGGTAGACCCGCCGCCGGGTGTACGTACGCAGCCCGCTTCCCTCAAGCGCTGACGCGAACTTGGGATCTTCGGCGTACAGCGCTCGCTCCATCTGCTCGAGCATGCGCTGCTCGTGCTCCGAGAGCGGCACGGAGTCCTCCTCATCGTGCGGTCGCCGGGGCGACCCGGGGGGTCCCTTCAGGATAGGCAGGGAATCGCCCCCGTGAAACCCGCCCCTCTGCGCCAATTGACCAACCGGGGTCCCGTCATGGCCGTCCCGACTCGCCGATGCTTCCCTTCCCCGGCGGCCGACCCGTCATGCCGGGTGGTGTACCTCGATCATACGGCGCAAACCCCACGATCGGGGGTCTTGTGCTGTACTCCATCCGCCGCCGATGCCCTGATCAGCGGCGGGTCGGCCCCGTGCTCAGACCTCGGCGGCGCCCGGCGTCTCGCCGAGCACGTGCAGCTGCGTGGCCACGGAGTGGAACGCGGGCAGCTCGGCCGCCGCCGCCTCCAGCCGCAGCAGCGCGTCCAGCGCGGCGGGTTCGGTGTCCACCAGGACGCCGGGCACGAGGTCGGCGAAGACCCGCACGCCGTGCACCGCGCCGACCCGCAGACCCGCGCCCTCGACCAGGGCGGTCAGCTGGTCGGCGGTGAAGCGGCGCGGCATCGGGTCGCCGGGGCCCCAGCGGCCTTCGGGGTCCTGGAGGGCGTGCCGCGCCTCGGTGAAGTGGCCGGCGAGGGCGCGGGCGAACACCGCGCCGCCGAGCCCCGCGGCCAGCAGGCTGAGGACGCCTTCGGGGCGCAGGGCCGCGACCGCGTTGCGCACGCCCTCGGCCGGGTCGTCCACGTACTCCAGGACGCCGTGGCACAGCACCGCGTCGTAGCCGCCGCGCTCGACCACGTCGAACAGGCCGTGCGCATCGCCCTGGACGCCCTTGACCCGGTCGGCGACGCCGGCCTCGGCGGCGCGGCGCTCCAGCGCGAACAGCGCGTTCGGGCTGGGGTCGACCACGGTCACACGGTGGCCGAGGCGGGCGAGGGGCACGGCGAAGTTGCCGCTGCCGCCCCCGGTGTCGAGGACGTCCAGCGCGTCCCGTCCCGTCGCCTTGACCCGCCGGTCGAGGGCGTCCTGGAGGACCTCCGAGACCACGGCGGTTCGCAGCGAGGCGCGGGTGCCGGAGCGGTCGGAGCGCAGCGACGCCGTATGCGGCTGGTGAGGGGAGACGGGAGGGCGCATCGGGTCCGACACGGCAGTTGGCTCCTCGGCATGGCTGGACGTCTTTCAGGCGTCTCCACCCTATTGCCTCCGGCGCTCTGCCTGGTCATCGCGGGGGTCGCGGCGGTGTCCGTCTCGCTCGGCGGACGCCGGACGCACCACCCGTGCTCAGCCCGCATCCGGTAGGTCACCGCGGGCCCCCGCGCCGTCCGGGTCGCCGGGGTCCCGGCGGGACCGGGGCAGGACCGGCCGGAGGACGAGCATCCGCTCCACGAGGCGCAGGAACATCGCCACGTCCCGTATCAGGTCGTCGGCGTCCCGTCGGCTCGCGGCGCCCCGGATGCCGGCCTCGGCGCGTGCGCGGCGGGCGGCACCGGAGGCGAAGAGCGCGCTCCACTCGGTCAGTTCGGGGGCGATCTCGGGCAGCACCTCCCAGGCGCTGCGGATGCGGGCGCGGCGCCGCGGGGACGTCTCGGGGCGGCCGCGGGCGGCGAGCACGGCGGCGGCGGTGCGCAGGGCGGCGAGGTGGGCCGTCGCATACCGCTCGTTCGGCGCTTCCAGGGCGGCGGCCTCCGCCAGCCCGGCGCGGGCCTGGGCGAGCAGGCCGAGGGCGGCGGGCGGGGCCGTGGCCCGCCGGAGCACGGGGTGCACATCGCTCGCCGGGCCGGACCAGGAGAAGGCGGCGCCGGTCGGCGAGAGGGCGTGGCCGGCCGAGGAGGAAGCCGCGCCGGTGCGCGGGGAAGCGGCGCCGGTGCGCGCGGGGGCGGCGGCGGCCGGGGAGGGGACGGGGCCCGCCGGTGCGGGGGTGGCGCCGGTCAGTGAGGGGGCAGGGCCGAGGGCGCGGCGCCGGGGTGCGGCGGCTGCGGACGAGTGGGCCATGACGAACCTCCTGTCGTCTGGGTGACGGCACGGGTGCCGTATGTGCCCATCGTGAGGTATGCCACTGACAATCGGTTCCGACCTGGGCTTTTGCTTCGATCGAAGGTTCGGCATATTTTTGAACTGACCAGTCAGTGCAAGACACGACCGCAGGGGGGCTTGTGGACGGCGCGCACGTCACGGCCGAGGACCTCGGGCTCAGGGGACCACGGGGGTGGGCCTTTCGCGGCGTCACCCTCGACGCGGAACCCGGCTCGCTGATCGCGATCGAGGGACCGTCCGGCTCCGGCCGTACGTGTCTGCTGCTCACGCTCACCGGACGGATGAAGCCCACCGAGGGAGTGGCCACGGTCGGCGGATCCACACTCCCCCGGCACATGGCGGCCGTGCGCCGCGTCAGCGCGCTCGCCGACGTGGCCGGGGTGACGGACCTGGAGCCCGCCCTGACGGTCGGGGAGCACCTGCGCGAACGCGCCCTGCTCCAGCACCGGTTCGGCGACTCCCTGCGCGAGCTGCTGCACCCGGGGGCCGGACGCTCGCACGAGGCACGGCTGCGCGTGGACGCGGCGCTCGCCGCCGCCGGGCTCGACCCGAAGACCCTGCCCAAGGGCTCGCGTACGGCGGTTCGCGACCTGGAGCGGGTACAGGAACTGCGCCTGTCCGTCGCCCTGGCCCTCATCGGCCGGCCCCGGCTGCTGGGCGTGGACGACCTCGACACGAAGCTGTCGGACGCCGAGCGCGCCGAGGTGTGGGACCTGCTGCGGTCCCTGGCACGCTCGGGGACGACGGTCCTGGCGGTGTGCCGCACCGCCCCCGAGGACTGCGTCGTCGTGTCCACGAACCGGAGCACCGCGAGCGAGAACACCACGCGCCGCGACGACGCCGAGGAGGACGCCGATGCGCTCGCCTAGGCTCGCCGCCCTCGAACTGCGCCGCTTCGGACGCGGGAGACTCCCCCGCGCCGCCCTCGTCGCACTCCTCGTGCTGCCCCTGCTCTACGGCGCCCTGTACCTGTGGTCCTTCTGGGACCCGTACGGTCGCCTGGACCGCATCCCCGTCGCACTGGTCAACGACGACAAGGGCGCCACGGCGGGCGGCAAGAAGGTCGCCGCGGGCGACGACATCGTGGCCGCACTGCGCGACAGCCGGACCTTCGACTGGCACGAGGTGAGCGACGCGGAGGCCCGCGAGGGCGTCGAGAACGGCACGTACTACCTGTCGCTCACCATGCCGGCGGACTTCAGCGAGCGCATCGCCTCCAGTTCGGGCGGCTCCCCGGAGACCGGCGCGCTCCAGGTGCGCACGAACGACGCGAACAACTACATCGTCGGCCAGATCTCCCGCACCGTCTTCAACGAGGTGCGCGCGGCCGCGTCCGGCAAGGCCTCCCGGAGCTTCCTGGACAAGATCTTCATCTCGTTCTCCGATATCCACGACAAGACGGTCACGGCCGCCAAGGGCGCCGACAAGCTGAACACCGGCCTGGGGAAGGCGGAGAAGGGCTCCAAGGACCTCGCCGACGGGCTCACGGACGCCAAGAGCGGCAGCGGAAGGCTCGCCAAGGGCATCAAGAAGCTGCACACGGGCTCCGGTGACCTCCAGGAGGGCTCCCGGCAGGTCGCCGACGGCACCCAGGCGCTCGCCGACAAGGTCGACGGCCTCTACGCCCAGGCGGGCCCCTTCCTGAAGGACAACGAGAAGACCATCGGGGACACCGCGGGCCTGGTCGCCGACTCGGCCAAGACGGTCCAGGACAATCTCGACGTCCTGGTGAAGCACGCCCCGCAGGCCGCGAAGAGCGCGCACCTGTCCGCCGCCGTCCTGGCGGACGTCTACAGGGCGCGCTGCGAGACCGCACCCGTCCCCGACCCGCTCTGCCCGCAACTGAAGAAGGCACGGCAGGCGGCCCAGGACGTGGCCGGCGTCGCCGACGACCTCGACACCCTCGTCGCCGACCAGAACGGCGACCTGACGACCATGCGGGACAACCTGGGCACCCTGCGGAAGCAGGCCCTCGCCCTCCAGAAGAGCGCGCCCCACCTCTCGGAGGACGTCAGCGACGCCGTCAAGAAGATCGACAAGCTGAACGACGGCGCGCAGCAGGTCGCCAAGGGTGCCAAGAAGCTGCACACCGGCCTGGCCACCGCCGACACCGGTGCCACCGCCCTGGACGCGGGCATCGGCACGGCCAAGACCGGCGCGCGGACCCTCGACGGCGGCCTCTACAAGCTGACGGACGGCTCCGGGAAGCTCGCCGGGGGGCTGCACGACGGCGCCGGGAGGATCCCCGACTACGACAAGCACGACCGCGACCGGCGCACCGGCGTGATGGCCGACCCGGTCCAGCTGGCCTCCCACGACCTGCACAAGGCGCCCAACTACGGCACCGGGTTCGCCCCTTACTTCATCCCGCTGTCCCTGTGGGTGGGCGCGATGGTGGCCTACATGCTCATCGCGCCGCTCAACCGGCGTGCCCTGGCGGCCGGTTCGTCCGCGTGGCGGATCGCGCTCGCGGGCTGGCTGCCGGCGGTCGCGGTGGGCGTGTTCCAAGTGGGCGCGCTGATGGCCGTCCTGCACTGGGCGATCGGACTGCAGATGCTGCGGGCGGCCGGCACGATCGGCTTCCTGTTCCTGGTCACCGCGTGCTTCGCGGCGATCGTGCAGTGGCTCAACGCCCGCTTCGGCGCGGCCGGCCGGATCCTGGTCCTCGCCCTGCTGATGCTCCAGCTGACCTCGGCGGGCGGCACCTATCCGGTACAGACGAGTCCGGGCTTCTTCAACGCCATCCACCCGTTCCTGCCGATGAGTTACGTCGTGGCGGCGCTGCGCCGGCTGATCACGGGCGGCGGGCTCGGGCCGGTGTGGCAGGCGTGCGCGGTGCTGACCGCGTTCACCGTGGGCGCCCTCGCGCTGACCGCGCTCGCGGCCCGGCGCCGGCAGGTGTGGACGCTGGACCGGCTGCATCCGGAGCTGAGCCTGTGAGCCCCGGTCGGGCCCGGCCGGCCCGCGTACCTGTGAGAATCGGTGCCATGGAAAGCAGCAGCGCCAGGTCCGGCGGCAGCACGCGCCGGGAGGCCACCCGGCAGAAGCTCTACGAGGCGGCCGTCACGCTCATCGCCGAGCAGGGCTTCTCCGCGACCACCGTGGACGAGATCGCCGAGCGGGCGGGGGTGGCCAAGGGCACCGTCTACTACAACTTCGCGAGCAAGTCGGTCCTCTTCGAGGAGTTGCTGCGGCACGGGGTCGGCCTGCTCACCGCGTCCCTGCAGGAGGCCGCGGAGCGGACCGCGCGCGAGGGCGGCGGCAAGGTGGACGCCCTGGACGCGATGATCCGCGCGGGCCTGGTCTTCATCGACCGCTACCCGGCCTTCACCCAGCTGTACGTGGCCGAGCTGTGGCGCACCAACCGCGCCTGGCAGTCCACGCTGACGGTGGTGCGCCAGAAGGCCGTCGCCGTGGTCGAGGGCGTGCTGCGCGAGGGCGTGGCGGCGGGCGAGTTCAGCGAGGAGATCGACGTCCAGCTGACGGCGGCCGCGCTGGTCGGCATGGTGCTGGTGGCCGCGCTCGACTGGAAGTCCTTCCAGCCGCAGCGCTCCCTGGACGACGTCCACGCGGCCCTGTCCCGGCTGCTCCAGGGCCGGGTCAGCGGCAGGGTCTGAGCCCGGCCGGCACCCGGGGTCCGCGCCCGGGGCGGCACACGGAAGGCGCCGGTCCACTGCCGGACCGGCGCCTTCACGCTCCCCCGTGCTTCTCCCCCGTACTCCCCCTGGGTCGCGGCCAGGCGGCGGGCACCGTTCCGCCGCCCCGTGCCGGCGGTGCCGGGCCGCGCCCCCTTGCCGTGCTCCACTCTCCCGTCCCGGCCCCTCCCTGCCCATCCGTGCGCCTACTCATCCCGGGGCCTAGGTACACGTACTCAGACCTGCGTGTACATGCCCAGGCGCACGGTCCCGGGCATCGCTACGATCGCCTGCGTGTCCGTACTCCCCCTCGTCTTCACCAGTGGCTGGGCCAGCGGCATCAACGCCTACGCGGTGGTGCTCCTGCTCGGCCTGTTCGGCGTGACCGGGGTGAGCGACGACGTCCCCCAGGCCCTCCAGCGGCCCGAGGTCCTGATCATCGCGGGCGTGCTGTTCCTGTGCGAGGCGGCCGCCGACAAGGTGCCCTACGTCGACTCGGTATGGGACTCCGTGCACACGGTGATCCGGCCGGCCGCGGGCGCCTGGGTGGGCGCGCTGCTCGCCGGGCACAGCGGCTCGTACTCGGAGGTGGCGGCCGCGCTGATCGGCGGTTCGACGGCGCTGGCCAGCCACTCGGTCAAGGCCGGTACGCGGATGGCGGTCAACGCCTCGCCGGAACCGTTCAGCAACATCGCGCTGAGCATCGGCGAGGACCTGGGCGTCGGCGCGGTGGTCTCCTTCGCGGTGTTCCATCCGGAGGCGGCCGCGGTCGTCGCGGCGGTGCTGCTGGCCGCGGGGCTGGCCGCGCTGTTCTTCCTGATCTCCCGCATCCGGCGCTTCCTGCGCCGCCGCGCCCAGCGACAAGAGGAGCGCCGCCTGGCCTCGCGGGTGCCCTGAGCTGCGAGGACCCCGCCCGGCGACCGGATTGTCGGTGGTGGTCGCTAAAGTCGCGGACATGGCACGGATCGCGGTGATGGGCGCCGGCATGGGCGCGATGGCGGCCGCCGCCCGGCTGGCCGTCGCGGGCCACCGGGTGGTGGTGTACGAGCGCACGGACACGTACGGCGGCGCGGTGGGCCGGTTCGAGCGGGACGGGTTCGGCTTCGACACCGGCCCGGGGCTGCTGACGTTGCCCGCCGTCTACCGCGACCTGTTCGTCAAGACCGGCAAGGAGCCGCTGGAGGACCGCGTCGAACTGGTCCAGGTCGACCCGTCCGCGCGGCACCTGTTCGCCGACGGCACCGAGGTGTCCCTGCCGAACGCCTCGCGCGCGGGTGTCGTCGCCGCGCTGGACGAGGCACTGGGCGGCGGCGCGGGCGGCCGCTGGGGGGACTTCCTGGTGCGGGCCCGCGAGGCCTGGGACCGCACCCGCCGGCCGCTCCTGGAGGAGCCCCTGTGGTCCGACTGGCAGGTGCTGACGGAGAAGGAGCCGTACCCGGCCGTCCCGCACAAGCGGCTGCTGCGCACCCGGCGGGCGAGCACCCTGGCCGAGATCGGCGCCTGGGAACTGCGCGACCCCCGCCTCGCGGCCCTGCTCGCGGGATACGCGCTGGCCTACGGCGTCGACCCGGACACGGCCCCGGCGAGCGCCGCCGTGCTGCCGTACATGGAGCACGCCTTCGGCACCTGGTATGTGCGCGGTGGCATGAGGGAGTTGGCGCGCGCGGTGTACGAGCGGTGCCTGGCGCGGCGGGTGGAGTTCGTCTTCGGCGCCGAGATCACGCGGGTCCTGCAGAAGGACGGCCGGGCCACGGGGGTCGAGCTGGGTGGGGGCACCGTGGCCGAGGCGGACTTCGTGGTCGGCGCCGAGCCCTGGCGGCTGGGCGGCCTGGTGGAGGGGACGGCGTACGGGCCGGGGGCGGTCGCTCCGGAGCCCGAGGACCGGTTCCCGGGGCGGATGGTGGTCTGCCTGGCCCTGCGCGGCGCGCGCGAGCCCGGGGCCGCGCATCGCACGGTCGTGCACTCGGCCGACGCCGAGGGCGAACTGGACCTGTTCCGGCACGGGACCCCGCCCGCACTGCCGACGGTCCGTATCGACCGGCCGGACGACCCGGCGCTGCGCCCCGACGACGCGCACGAGTCGATGGTGCTGACCGCGACGGTCCCGGCGGCGACGCGGTACGACTGGGGCGCGCCCGGTGTCGCCGACGCGTTCGCCGAGCGCATGATCACCACGGCCGAGCGCGCGGTACCGGAGCTGCGGGAGCGGATCCTGTGGCGCGAGGTGCGCACCCCCCTGGACACCGCGCGGGAGACGGGCGCGACGGGCGGAGCGGTCCCGCCGCCCGCGCTGGCCGCCCCGCGGGGCTCACTGCACCCGGCCAACGCCACGGGGGTCTTGGGCCTGTTCGCCGTCGGCGGCTGGTCCCACCCGGGCGGCGGTCTGCCGCACGCGGGCATGTCGGGTGCGCTGGTGTCGGGCCTGATCGTGGAGGGCCCGGACTTCCGGGGCTCGCAGTGACCGGGACGCGAGGCCGGCTGCTCCCGGCACCCGGCCCGCGCCCGACCGTGGCCGAAGCCGGCCCGGGGCGGGGCCTCGCCCGTGCCTCCGGTCCGGTCGGCGCCGCGCCTCAGTAGCGGTACTGCTCGTCGTACCCGGCGCCCGGCTGCTGCTGGCCGTGACCCTGGTAGGGATACGGCTGCTCCTGCGGGAGTTCGCCGCCGTGGGTCTCGTCGGTGCGCTGCTGCGGGACCCAGACGCCGCCGGGCGGGGTCTGGCCGTAGCCGCCGCCGGCGTACGGGTCCTGGGCGTAGTCCTGCTGGCCGTACTGCTGCTGGGGCTGGGCGTAGCCGGGGTCGTAGCCGGTGCCGGCGTAGGACTGGCTGCCGATGTAGGGGTCGGAGTAGTTGGCGTAGCCCTGCTGGGGGGCGCCGTCGTAGGCGTAGCCCTGCTGCCCGTAGCCCGCGTAGTCGTAGGGCTGGCCCTGTTGGGGGACGGCGGCGGTGTCGCCGTAGACGCCGTAGTTGCCGGTGTCCTCGGGCATGGGCTGCGGCTCGTAGACGGCGGTGGCGTCGGCGGCCGGGGGGCGGCCGGGCGCGAAGACGTCGTCGCGGTCGTAGTCGTCGTAGGCGTCCGGGGCGGGGCCGCCCTGGCCGTACGGGTCCTGACCGGGAGCCAGGTCGTCGTCGGCGGGGGCGGGGACGTCCGCCGGTTCGTGGCGGTCGGCCCGGCCGCGGCGGCGCTTGCTGCCGCGGGACTCCACGGCCTCCGCGTCGGGACGCCGGACCGCCCAGCCGGCCGCGAAGCCGCGGCGGAAGGACAGCGTGACGAGGGTCTGGCCGACCGCGAAGGCGATCGCGCCCGCCCCGATCACGAGGACGGACGGCATCAGGACGCCGACCACCACGCCGAGGAAGCCCGCGAAGGCGAGCAGGCGCCAGCGCAGGCGCGCCTTGTACTGCAGCAGTACCTCGCCGAGCAACCACAGCGCGACGACGCCGAACGCGATGTAGAGGACCGTCCAGCCCATGTACGCCCCTCTCCCAGTGGCCGTTACGCAGTGTGTCGCAACAGGGTGCGGCAGGTCTAGGCCTGCGGGGGGTGGTGCAGGCCCAGGTTCTCGTAGATCTCCAGGGTCGCCGTGGAACTGTTGAGCGTGATGAAGTGCAGTCCGGGCACGCCTTCGGACAGCAGTCGCGCACAGAACTCCGTGGCGAAGTCGATACCGATGGAGCGTACCGCCGCCGGATCGTCCTTCGCCGCGAGGATCCGCTCTCTCAGGGCGTCCGGGAACCGGGCGTTGCTGAGCTTGGGCAGCCGCTCCAGCATCCGCACGCTCGTGACCGGCAGGATCTCCGGGATGACCGGGGTCTCACAGCCCGCGTCCGACACCCGGTCGCGCAGCCGCAGATAGGACTCCGGCTGGAAGAACATCTGGGTGATGGCGTAGTCGGCGCCCGCGCGGCACTTGTCCACGAAGTGGGCGACGTCGGTGTCCCAGTCCGCGGAGCGCGGGTGCATCTCCGGGAAGGCGGCGACGCCCACGCAGAAGTCGCCCGACTCCTTGATGAGGCGCACCAGTTCGGCCGCGTAGGTCAGGCCCCGGGGGTGCGGCACCCACTCGCCCATCGGGTCGCCGGGCGGGTCGCCGCGCACGGCGAGCATGTTGCGGATCCCGGCGTCCGCGTACTGGCCGATGATGTTGCGCAGTTCGGCGATGGAGTGGTCGACCGCCGTGAGGTGGGCGACCGGGGTGAGCGTGGTGTCGGCGACGATCTGCTGGGTCTCCTTGACGGTGCCCGCGCGGGTCGAACCGCCGGCGCCGTACGTCACCGAGACGAAGTCGGGGGCGACCGCCTCGACCCTGCGCAGCGCGTTCCACAGGTTCCGCTCGCCCTTGGGCGTCTTCGGCGCCGAGAACTCGAAGGAGTACGTGGTCTTGCCGCCGGCGAGCATGTCACGCACGGTACGCGCGCGATCAGTCCTGGTGGATGCGGTTCCGAGGGCCATACCCGCAGGTTAGCCAGGGGACGCCGGTCCCCCAACCGAACACCGGAAATTTGCCCGAATTGTCGACTTGTCGTCCACGCCTTGGGACGGACTGCCGCACAACGGGGTCTCGGCGGTGCCCTCGGCGAGGCTCAGACCTGCCGCAGCCGCTTCGCGAACCCGGCCGCCGCGGCACCCGGGTCGTCGGCCTCGGTGAGCGCGCGGACGACGACCACCCGCCGGGCACCGGCCGCCAGCACCTCGTCCAGGTTGCCGAGGTCGATGCCGCCGATGGCGAACCAGGGGCGTTCGGTGCCGAGGGCGGCCGTGTACCGGACCAGGTCGAGGCCCGGGGCGGGCCGGCCGGGCTTGGTGGGGGTGGGCCAGCAGGGCCCGGTGCAGAAGTAGTCCACGCCCTCCTGGACGGCGGCCGCGGCGGCCTCCTCCTCGGCGTGCGTGGAGCGGCCGATCAGCACGTCGGGGCCGAGGATCGCGCGGGCCGCGGGGACCGGCAGGTCGCCCTGGCCGAGGTGGAGCACGTCGGCCCCGGCGGCGTGGGCGACGTCGGCCCGGTCGTTGACCGCGAGGAGCCTGCCGTGCCGGGCGCAGGCCTCGGCGAAGATCTCCAGGTACGCCAGCTCCTCGGCGGCCTCCATGCCCTTGTCGCGCAGCTGCACGATGTCGACACCCCCGGCCAGCACCGCGTCCAGGAACTCGGCGAGGTCGCCCTGGCGCCTGCGGGCGTCCGTGCACAGGTACAACCGGGCGTCGGCGAGTTCGGCGCGGGCGGTGTCGGACATGCGTGGGTCCCCCCGGGGGTGGTGTGTCTGCTGGGTCGGCGGGCGGCGTACGGCGCACGAGGCGTCGTACGCCACCCCCTCAGGTGGTCGGGCTCAGACGGCGAGCGCCTGGGCGCGGCGCTTCACCTCCGTGCCGCGATTCTCGCTGAGGGCCTGCGCGGGGGTGCCGGGCAGGGTCGGGTCGGAGGTGAAGAGCCATTCGATCATCTCTTCGACCGTGAAGCCGTCGTCCCGCAGGAGCGTCAGGGTGCCGGACAGGCCCTTGACGACCTTGTCCCCGTCGATGAAGGCGGCGGGGACGTGCAGCGCGCGGTTCTCACCTCGGCGTACGGCGATGAGCTGGCCCTCCTTGACCAGCTGCCGGACACGCGTCACCTCGACGCCGAGTTGTTCGGCGATGTCGGGGAGGGTGAGCCAGGCGGGGACGAGAGCGTCGATCTTCGTGTCAATCTCGGTCACGGGTACAGCGTAGGCGTTCGACGGGGGGTGGTGCCTTATGTCGCGTTCGACCGCGGCTCCGTCAGGGTGCTTCGCGCCCGAGCAGCCGCGGATCGATGCCGCCCCGCGGCACCGGCTAGTCCGCCGTGGCGTCCTTGAGCGGCCGTCCCGGGTCCGCCAGCGCCTCCGCGTCCATCGTGCGGCCCGCCTCGATCAGCTTCCGGCCCTGGGCCAGATCCCTCGGGCGGCCCACCGCCAGGAGGGCGACGAGGCGGCCCTCGCGCAGCCAGCACACCGTCCAGGCCGGACCCTGCGGGTCCCCGCGCCAGACCAGTCGGTCGGCGGCGGCGTGGTGGCCCGCGTACTGGACGAAGCGGCCGAACTGCTCCGACCAGAAGTACGGCACCGGGTCGTAGACGGCGGTCTCGCCCAGGATGTTGGCGGCGACGGTGCGCGGGCCCTGGAGGGCGTTGTCCCAGTGGTGGACGAGCAGCCGTTCGCCGTAGCGGGCCGAGGGGAAGGAGGCGCAGTCGCCGACGGCGTACACGTCGGGCGCGGAGGCGCGCAGCCGGGCGTCGGTGACGACCTCGCCGAACGCGCCCAGTTCGATGCCGGAACCGGCCAGCCAGGCCGTGGCGGGGCGCGCGCCGACGCCGACGACGACGGCGCCCGCGGGCAGCCGGGTGCCGTCGGCGAGCACCACCGCGCCGGGCTCGACGCGCTCGACCCGCGCGCCGGTGCGCAGTTCGGCGCCGCTGTCGGCGTACCAGCCGGCCATCGGGGCGGCGACCTCGGCGGGCAGCACCCCGGCGAGGGGCCGGTCGGCGGCCTCCACGACGGTCACCGCGCAGCCCGCCTCCCGGGCGGCGGTGGCGAACTCGGCGCCGATCCAGCCGGCGCCGACGACCACGACGTCGTGCTGGAGGGCGAGCACGGGCCGGAGCCGTTCGGCATCGTCCATGGTGCGCAGCAGGTGCACCCCGGGGACGCCCTCGGTGCCGGGCAGGGTGACCGGCTCGGCGCCGGTGGCCAGCACCAGGACGTCGTACGGCACCGGGCCCGTCTCGGTGTCCAGTTCGTGGTCGGCGGGGCGGACGCCGAGGACCTCGCAGCCGAGCCGGAGGTCGACGCCGAGCGAGTCGAAGTCGAGGTCGAAGGCGGATCCCTCGGCCTTGCCGAGCAGGACCGCCTTGGACAACGGCGGCCGGTCGTACGGCTGGTGCGGTTCGGCGCCGATGACGGTCACGTCGCCCGCGAAGCCCTGTTCCCGCAGCGCGACCGCGGTCTGCACCCCGGCCATGCCCGCGCCGACGACGACCACGCGCCGCGTCCCTGCCGTGCCCTCCCGGGCTGTCTGCTCGCTCACCCGATCACCATAGACAGATGACGATCAGTCAGTCAGCGGGCGTGCGCGGTGACCTGTTCCACGACACTCGTGCCGGAGCCCGGACCGGACTCCCACTCCCACGTCTCCTCCAGGCGCACCCGGCCGTCGGGCAGCTCGACGACCGTGGACACGCAGTGCCCGCAGGCGGTGGTTCCGTCGGTCCGCAGCTGCACGTAGCGGAAGTCCAGGCGGTCCCCCGCACGGGTGCCGACCAGATGGCCGCGGACGATGTCGCCGCCCTGGTACTCGGCCCAGACCTCGCCGTCCTTCTCGTGGTAGGCGAAGCGGGTCCGCGTGCCCACCTGACCTGCGGACTGGTCGGCGACGGGGGCGAGGACGAGTCCGTCCAACGACAGGGGCATGACCGAGGGCTCCCTTACGGGTGACGAGGGGGGCGGGCTAGGGTGGCCACCGTACAAGCACTCGCGGGAGCCCGGACGCACCGGGCTGAGAGGGAGGCTGGCGGCCTCCGACCGTACGAACCTGATCCGGGTCATGCCGGCGAAGGGAGGGGCTGGACGCCCATGTCGTCACGTACGTCACGTACATCCGGCACATCGGACACCTCCGACGTCCTCGTCATCGGGGGCGGGATCATCGGCCTGGTCACGGCCTGGCGCGCGGCGTGCCGCGGGCTCGCCACGGCGGTGGTGGACCCGGCGCCGGGGGGCGGGGCCGCGCAGGTCGCGGCGGGGATGCTGGCCGCGGTCAGCGAACTGCACTACGGCGAGGAGACGCTGCTCGCGCTCAATCTGGAGTCGGCGCGCCGCTACCCCGGCTTCGTGGCCGAGCTGACCGAGGCGAGCGGCCGGGACCTCGGCTACCGCCGCTGCGGCACGCTCGCGGTCGCGCTGGACGCCGACGACCGCGCCCACCTGCGCGAACTGCACGCCCTCCAGCAGCGCTGCGGGCTCGACTCCGAGTGGCTGCCGGGGCGGGAGTGCCGGCGCCTGGAGCCGATGCTGGCGCCCGGGGTGCGCGGCGGGCTGCGGGTCGACGGCGACCACCAGATCGATCCGCGCCGGCTTGCCGCGGCGCTGGTGACCGCGTGCGAACGGGCCGGGGTGGTGTTCCACCGGGTGTGGGCCGAACGGCTGGATGTCGTACGGGAGCGGGCCACCGGAGTCACCACGGCGGACGGTACGGCGCTGACCGCCGGGCAGGTGGTGCTCGCGGGCGGGAGCCTCAGCGGGCGGCTCGCCGGGGTGCCGGAGGAGGCGCTGCCGCCGGTGCGGCCGGTGAAGGGGCAGGTGCTGCGGCTGACCGTGCCGCCGCGGTACGCGCCG
Source organism: Streptomyces sp. NPDC001056 (assembly GCF_053598955.1). Lineage (NCBI taxonomy): Bacteria > Bacillati > Actinomycetota > Actinomycetes > Kitasatosporales > Streptomycetaceae > Streptomyces > Streptomyces sp. NPDC001056. Next base: position 197,524 of record NZ_JBSFLI010000011.1, read on the forward strand.
TTCCTCAGCCGCACCGTGCGGGCCGTGGTGCGCGGCGGGCAGGTGTATCTGGTGCCGCGGGAGAACGGCGAGCTGGTCGTCGGCGCCACCAGCGAGGAGCAGGGCTGGGACACGACGGTCACCGCGGGCGGGGTGTACGAGCTGCTGCGCGACGCGCACGAGCTGGTGCCGGGCATCACCGAGCTGCCGCTGACCGAGACGCGGGCCGGGCTGCGGCCCGGGTCCCCCGACAACGCGCCGCTGCTCGGGCCGTCCGGGCTCGACGGGCTGCTGCTGGCCACCGGGCACCATCGCAACGGGGTGCTGCTCACGCCGGTCACCGGGGATGTGATGGGGCAGTTGCTGGCCGGCGGTCCGCTGCCCGAGGAAGCCCGTCCGTTCACGCCGGAGCGCTTCGGCGCGATCCGCGCCCAGCAGCTGGAGCAGCCCGTATGAGCGCCGTCTCGTCCACCCTCACCATCTCCGTCAACGGACGGCCCCGCGAGGTCGCGCCGGGAACCGCGCTCGACGCCGTCGTACGGTCCCTCGTGCCGGCCCCTTCCGGGGTCGCGGCCGCCGTCAACGAGACCGTCGTACCGCGGGCGCAGTGGGCGGGCACGGCGCTCGTCGACGGCGACCGGGTCGAGGTCCTCACCGCGGTGCAGGGGGGTTGAGCCGTGACCGACGATTCCCTTGTCCTCGGCGGTACGGCCTTCGGGTCGCGGTTGATCATGGGTACGGGCGGGGCGCCCAGCCTGGAGGTGCTGGAGCGGGCGCTGGTGGCGTCCGGGACCGAGCTGACGACGGTCGCGATGCGGCGGGTGGACCCGTCCGTGCACGGCTCCGTGCTGTCCGTGCTGGAGAAGCTCGGGATCCGGGTGCTGCCGAACACGGCGGGGTGCTTCACCGCCGGTGAGGCCGTGCTCACGGCGCGGCTCGCGCGGGAGGCGCTGGGCACCTCGCTGGTGAAGCTGGAGGTCATCGCCGACGAGCGGACGCTGCTGCCGGACCCGGTGGAGCTGCTGGAGGCGGCGGAGACGCTGGTGGACGACGGGTTCACGGTGTTGCCGTACACCAACGACGATCCCGTGCTCGCGCGGAAGCTGGAGGACGTGGGGTGCGCCGCGGTGATGCCGCTGGGGTCGCCGATCGGGTCGGGGCTCGGAATCCGCAACCCGCACAACTTCCAGCTGATCGTGGAGCGGGCGGGGGTGCCGGTGATCCTCGACGCGGGGGCCGGGACGGCGTCGGACGTGGCGCTGGCGATGGAGCTGGGGTGTGCGGGGGTGATGCTGGCGTCGGCGGTGACACGGGCGCAGGAGCCGGAGGTCATGGCGACGGCGATGCGGTACGCGGTGGCCGGGGGGAGGCTGGCTCGGCTGGCGGGGCGGATTCCGCGGCGGTACTGGGCGCAGGCGTCCTCTCCCGCGGAGGGTCTGGCCCGGCTGGACCCCGAGCGGCCCGCGTTCTGAGCCGGGGCGTCCGCCGCGGCGACGGCCGGCCGTGGCGGCCCGGGTCCGGGCGTGATGGTGGAGCGGTGGGCCGACGAGCGGGCGGCGGCCGCGGTCGGCGACCGTCGTACGGCCGCCCGCGCGCCGACACGGGCCGCGCTCACCGCGGGGCCGGTCCGCCCGGACCACGCGGCACGCCCCGTCCCGCGCCGCCCTGCGCTCCGCGCCGCCGGGGGTCGCCGCGCCGCGCCTCCACCGGAATCTCCACCGGAATATCGCGTCCCCGCGTGGGAAGCGTCACAGGTCCGCTGCAGTGCGTGGGCGGGAGTGGCCGGCGGGCGGGGGATGTCCGTGGGGGCTCGTAGACTCGGCGCGTGGACATGACCCTTCAGGACGCCCTCGTCGGGCACGTGCTCGACGGCCGGTATCGCGTGGACGCGCGGATCGCGGCCGGTGGGATGGCGACGGTGTACCGGGCGCTGGACACGCGTCTGGACCGGGTGCTGGCGCTGAAGGTGATGCATCCGGCGCTGGCGGCCGACGCGGCGTTCGTCGAGCGGTTCATCCGTGAGGCCAAGTCCGCGGCCCGGCTCGACCACCCGAACGTGGTGCAGGTCTTCGACCAGGGCACCGACGGGTCGTACGTGTACATGGCCATGGAGTACGTCTCGGGGTGCACCCTGCGGGACGTGCTGCGCGAGCGCGGCGCGCTGCGGCCGCGGGCCGCGCTGGACATCCTGGAGCCCGTGCTCGCCGCGCTCGGCGCCGCGCACCGGGCCGGGTTCGTGCACCGGGACATGAAGCCCGAGAACGTACTGATAGGCGACGACGGCCGGGTCAAGGTCGCCGACTTCGGCCTGGTCCGTTCCGTGGACACGGTGACCAGTACGACCGGCTCCGTGCTCGGCACCGTCGCGTACCTCGCCCCCGAGCAGATCGACCAGGGCACCGCCGACCCCCGCGTCGACGTGTACGCCTGCGGTGTCGTCCTCTACGAGATGCTGACCGGCGCCAAGCCGCACTCCGGGGACTCCCCGGCGCAGGTGCTCTACCGGCACATCAACGAGGACGTGCCGCCGCCCTCCGCGCAGGTGCCGGGGCTGGCGCCCCAGCTGGACGAGCTGGTCGCGTCGGCCACCGCCCGCACCCCCGAGGTGCGCCCGTACGACGCGGTCGCGCTGCTCGCCGAGGCCCGCGAGGCCCGCGCGGCGCTGACCGGGGAGCAGCTGGACGCGGTACCGCCGCAGGCCCGGACCGTGGAGCACGAGAACGCGGAGAACCGTACGAGCGTGATCCCGCGCGCGCTGACGGTGCCGAGGCCGCTGCCGGTGAACGAGGACGGCGACGGCGACGGCGACGGCGTGAGCCACACCGCCCGCTTCCGGGCCGCGCCCGTGCCCCCGCCGCGCCGGTCCCGGCGGCTCATACTCACCGTCGCCGTCGCCGTGCTCCTCGTGCTCGGCGCCGGCACCGGGGTCTGGTACATCAACTCCGGGCAGTTCACCAAGGTCCCCCCGCTGCTGGCGAAGACCGAGACGCAGGCGCGGGACCGGCTGCAGCAGGCCGGGCTGGAGGTCGGGAAGGTCAAGCGGGCCTACGACGACACCGTCGAGCGCGGCACCGTGATCAGCACCGATCCGGCGCCCGGGGCCCGGATCCGGGACCACGACGCGGTGACGCTGACCGTCTCGCTCGGCCCGGAGACGGTCAAGGTGCCCGACCTGGCCAACCTGCCGCTCACCGAGGCCCGGCAGCGGCTCAGGGCGGCCGGGCTGGAGCCGGGCATGGTCACCCGGGAGTTCAGCGGCGACGTCGACCGGGGCGCCGTGATCTCCACGGCCCCGGGCTCGGGCACCGAGCGGCACGCGGGTTCGGCGATCGCGCTGACCGTCAGCAAGGGCAGCCCCATCGACGTGCCGGACGTCACCGGCGACGACCCGGCCGACGCCGAGCAGGAGCTGACGGACGCCGGGCTCAAGGTGAAGATCGCGGGCGAGCAGGTCAACTCCGCGTACGACAAGGGCAAGGTCGCCCGGCAGAGCCCCGGTGACGGGAGCCAGGCCGCCGCGGGCGACACGGTGACGCTCACCCTGTCCAAGGGACCCGAGATGATCGAGGTCCCGGACGTGACCGGCGACAGCGTGGACGACGCCCACCAGGCGCTGGAGGGCGCCGGGTTCAAGGTCGAGGAGGACCGCGGGATCCTCGGGCTGTTCGGCGACACCGTGAAGAAGCAGTCGGTCGAGGGCGGGAGGACCGCGCCCAAGGGGTCCACGATCACGATCACCATCCGGTGAAGCACCGATGAACCCATGAACCGATGAACCGATGAACTCGTGAACCGATGAACCACCCGTGAATCCCTGAAGCCGGTGACGGGGTTCACCCCGGCCCCGGTCCGGGCGCCCCCGCGGACATGACACCCTGAACGGGTGAGTTCCGTTTCCTCGCCCCTTCCCCGCAATCCCGTCGGCGGCCATGTCCCGGTGGCCGGCGGCCTGCACTCGGTGGGGCTGTCGTACGCCCGTGAGCTGAAGGCGGAGACCGTGCAGGTCTTCGTGGCCAACCCGCGCGGCTGGGCCACCCCGGCCGGGAACCCCGGGCAGGACGAGGCGTTCCGCGCGGCCTGCGCCGAGGAGTCGATCCCGGCCTACGTCCACGCCCCCTACCTGATCAACTTCGGCTCGCACACCGAGGCGACCGTGGAGAAGTCGGTGGAGTCGCTGCGGCACTCGCTGCGGCGCGGGCGGGAGATCGGCGCGCTCGGTGTGGTGGTGCACACCGGCAGCGCGACCGGCGGGCGGCCCCGGGAGGTGGCGCTGAAGCAGGTGCGCGAGCACCTGCTGCCGCTGCTGGACGAGCTGACCCACGAGGACGACCCGGTCCTGCTGCTGGAGTCGACGGCGGGCCAGGGGGCCTCGCTGTGCTCGCGCACCTGGGACTTCGGACCGTACTTCGAGGCGCTGGACGCCCATCCGAAGCTGGGCGTGTGCCTGGACACCTGCCACGTCTTCGCCGCCGGGCACGACCTGACCGGCCCGGCGGGCATGCGCCAGACGCTCGACCTGCTGGTGGAGACCGTCGGCGCCGGCCGGCTGAAGCTGATCCACGCCAACGACTCCAAGGACGTGGTCGGCGCGCACAAGGACCGGCACGAGAACATCGGCTCCGGCCACATCGGCGAGGAGCCCTTCCGCGCCCTGATGAACCACCCGGCGACCGCGGGCGTCCCGCTGGTCATCGAGACCCCGGGCGGCAAGGAGGGGCACGCGGCGGACGTGGCCCGGCTCAAGCGCCTCCGGGACGGCTGACCCGGGGCCCTTACAGCTCCGGCCCCTCGCCCGGCTCCTCCTGGTACGAGTACCGCTGCTCCTTCCACGGGTCGCCCACGTTGTGGTACCCGCGCTCCTCCCAGAACCCGCGCCGGTCGGCCGTCATGTACTCCACGCCCCGCACCCACTTGGGCCCCTTCCAGGCGTACAGATGGGGCACGATCAGGCGGACCGGAAAGCCGTGCTCGGCGGTGAGGAGTTCGCCGTCCTTGTGGGTGGCGAAGAGGGTGCGGTCGGTGAGGAAGTCCGTCAGGCGCAGATTGGAGCTGAAGCCGTACTCGGCCCAGACCATCACATGGGTGACGTCCGGGGCCGGCGGGGCCAGCTCCACGACCGCGGCGGCGGGGACCCCGCCCCATTCGGCGCCGAGCATGCTGAACTTGGTCACGCAGTGCAGGTCGGCCACCACGGTGGCGTACGGCAGGGCCGTGAACTGCTCGTGGTTCCAGCAGTGTTTGTCGCCGTCGGCGGTGGCGCCGAAGACCCGGAAGTCCCAGCGCTCGGGCCGGAACTTGGGCACGGGTCCGTAGTGCGTGACCGGCCAGCCGCGCTGGAGTCGCTGCCCCGGCGGAAGCTCGGACCCTGCCGCTGCTCCAGACCCTCGCTCCACCGGATGACCCATGTATCCATCCTGACAGACCTCGGGCAGTGCCCTTGACCGCCCCTCCTCAAAACGGGCAAACATCATCAAACATCAGCACATTTACTAAGTACGCACTTACTGGACGATCTTCTCTTCCGGTGCAATCATGCGGCCCACACCTCCCCCGACGTCCGCGTGGGAGACATCCGTGTGGAAGGAGCCGCTGCGATGCAGGGCGACCCCGACGTCATCGAACTGCTCAACGAACAGTTGACCGCCGAGCTGACGGCGATCAACCAGTACTTCCTGCACTCCAAGATCCAGGACCACCGGGGGTGGTCCAAGCTCGCCGAGTACACCCGGCGCGAGTCGTTCGACGAGATGCGGCACGCGGAGATCCTGACCGACCGCATCCTGCTGCTCGACGGGCTGCCGAACTACCAGCGGCTCTCCCACATCGAGGTGGGGCAGACGGTGACCGAGATGTTCCGGGCCGACCGGCAGATCGAGGTCGAGGCGATCGACCGGCTGCGCCGGGGCGTGCAGATCATGCGCGACAAGGACGACATCACGTCCGCGAACATCTTCGAGGCGATCCTGGCCGACGAGGAACACCACATCGACTACCTGGACACGCAGCTGGAACTCGTGGACAAGCTGGGTGAGGCGCTGTACCTCTCGACGGTGATCGAGCAGAGCCAGCCGGACCCCTCGGGGCCGGGCACCAGCAGCTTCTAGCGCCGGGCCTAGGCGGCGTCGTCCAGCCGGTCGAGCGTCGCCGGGGCACGCTGGCCGATCAGCTCGCGGCGGGGGCAGGCACCCCGGCCGAGCAGGGCCTGGATGCGTCGTACGCAGCGCCCGCAGTCCGTGCCGGCCTTGCACGCGGACGCGATCTGGCGCGGGGTGCAGGCGCCGTCGGCGGCGTGCTGTTCCACCTGGGCCTCGGTGATGCCGAAGCAGCTGCACACGTACACGCGGACTGACCTCCCGACGGGATCGTCGTGACTCTGCCGCCCCGTTCCCGGTGAGGCAAACCTAACCTTACCCGTCGCTTCGCGACCGCAAAAGAGTGCGGGGCGCGGATCCGTTGTGATCCGCGCCCCAGAACAGCCCTTCAGGAGCCGCTCACTGGTCCCGGTACATCTCCGCGACCAGGAAGGCCAGGTCGAGCGACTGGCTGCGGTTGAGCCGCGGGTCGCACGCCGTCTCGTAGCGCTGGTGCAGGTCGTCGACGAAGATCTCGTCGCCGCCGCCCACGCACTCGGTGACGTCGTCGCCGGTCAGCTCCACGTGGATGCCGCCCGGGTGGGTGCCGAGCCCCTTGTGCACCTCGAAGAAGCCCTTGACCTCGTCGAGCACGTCGTCGAAGCGGCGGGTCTTGTGCCCGGAGGCCGCCTCGAAGGTGTTGCCGTGCATCGGGTCGGTCACCCAGGCCACCGTGGCGCCGGACGCCGTGACCTTCTCGACCAGCTCGGGCAGCCGGTCGCGGATCTTGTCGGCGCCCATGCGGACGATGAAGGTGAGCCGGCCCGGCTCCCGCTCGGGGTCGAGGCGGTCGATGTACTTGAGCGCCTCCTCGGCCGTGGTGGTCGGGCCGAGCTTGATGCCGATCGGGTTGCGGATCTTCGAGGCGAACTCGATGTGCGCGTGGTCCAGCTGACGGGTGCGCTCGCCGATCCACACCATGTGCGCGGAGACGTCGTACAGCTTGCCGGTGCGGGAGTCGACCCGGGTCAGGGCGGACTCGTAGTCCAGCAGCAGCGCCTCGTGCGAGGAGAAGAACTCGACGGTCTTGAACTCCTCCGGGTCGGTGCCGCAGGCCCGCATGAAGTTCAGGGCGTTGTCGATCTCCCGGGCCAGCTGCTCGTAGCGCTGGCCGGAGGGGGAGGTCTTCACGAAGTCCTGGTTCCAGGCGTGCACCTGGCGCAGGTCGGCGTACCCGCCGGTGGTGAAGGCGCGCACCAGGTTCAGCGTGGACGCCGAGGCGTTGTACATCCGCTTCAGCCGCTCGGGGTCCGGGATGCGGGCGGCCTCGGTGAAGTCGAAGCCGTTGACGGAGTCGCCCCGGTAGGTCGGCAGCGTGACGCCGTCGCGGGTCTCGGTCGGCTTGGAGCGCGGCTTCGAGTACTGCCCGGCGATCCGGCCGACCTTCACGACGGGCACGGAGGCCGCGTAGGTGAGGACGGCGCCCATCTGGAGCAGTGTCTTGAGCTTCTGGCGGATCTGGTCGGCGGACACCGCGTCGAAGGCCTCGGCGCAGTCGCCGCCCTGGAGGAGGAACGCCTCTCCCTTGGCGACGGCCGCCATCCGGGCGCGCAGCTGATCGCACTCGCCGGCGAAGACCAGCGGCGGATACGACTCAAGGTCCGCGATCACTGCGCGCAGAGCCTCGGTGTCGGGGTACTCGGGCTGCTGCGCCGCGGGCAGGTCTCGCCAGGTGTTGCCAGCGCTCGCGCTGGTCTTAGCGTTCACGGTCACCTCGTACACATTACGGGGTCGTGTCCCGTGTTCCACGAGACGCCCGAAAAGTGAGACGGGGTGACTGACCCGTGGACGGCGTGCGGTGCGGTAGGGTCTTCGGCATGTTCGCGCTTTCCAACCAGAACTGGTGGTGGACCGCTTCCTCGGCGGCCCACTGATCGCGCGCACCCAGACTTCGCGAAGGCCGCCCGAGAGGCGGCCTTCGGCGTTCCCGGGGCCGTTCCTCTCCCTCACCCGATCGAGTAGGAGCCCGACCCGTGGACCTCATGGACCTGCTGTCCGACCCCCGCCCCTTCGCCCTGCTGCGCCGCCGCGTGCCCGGCCGCGCCGAACACCCGGTGGAGGTGCTGATCGGCCCGGTCGGCAGCCGGGACCGGCTCGCCGAGCTGCCGGACGAGGGCCTCGCCCTGGTGCCGTTCCGGCAGCTGCGCGAGCGCGGCTTCGACGTCCGCGACGACGGCACCCCGCTCCTGGTGCTGACGCCCGAGGAGTCGTACGAGATCCCGCTCGACGAGGCCCTGGAGCGGCTCCCGGCGCGCGAGGTGCGGGTCGAGGGCGGCGGCTTCGACGTCGGCGACGAGGAGTACGCCCGGATCGTCGGGCGGGTCCTGGAACGGGAGATCGGCGGGGGCGAGGGCGCGAACTTCGTGATCCGGCGGACGTACGAGGGCGAGGTCCCGGGGTTCGGCCGCGCGGAGGCGCTGGCGCTGTTCCGGCGGCTGCTGGAGGGCGAGCGCGGGGCGTACTGGACCTTCGTGGTGCACACGGGCGACCGGACGCTGGTCGGCGCGAGCCCCGAGGTGCATGTGCGGATGACCGGCGGCACGGTCGTCATGAACCCGATCAGCGGGACCTACCGCTACCCCGCCGAGGGGCCGACGCCGGAGCACCTCCTGGACTTCCTCGCCGACGGCAAGGAGATCGAGGAGCTGTCGATGGTCGTCGACGAGGAGCTGAAGATGATGTGCACCGTCGGCGACATGGGCGGGGTCGTCGTCGGGCCGCGCCTGAAGGAGATGGCGCACCTCGCGCACACCGAGTACGAGCTGCGCGGGAAGTCCTCGCTGGACGCCCGGGAGGTACTGCGGGAGACCATGTTCGCGGCGACGGTCACCGGGTCGCCGGTGCAGAACGCGTGCCGGGTGATCGAGCGGCACGAGGTGGGCGGCCGGGGCTACTACGCCGGCGCCCTGGCGCTGCTCGGGCGGGACGCGGGCGGCGCGCAGACCCTCGACTCCCCCATCCTGATCCGCACCGCCGACATCGACGCGGCCGGGCGGCTGCGGGTGCCGGTCGGGGCCACCCTGGTGCGCGGCTCGGACCCGGCGGGCGAGGTCGCCGAGACCCACGCCAAGGCGGCCGGCGTGCTCGCGGCCCTCGGGGTGCGCCCGGGGCGGCCGAGCGCGGAGCGGGAGCTACCCCGGCTGGCCGACGATCCCCGGGTGCGGGCCGCGCTGGACGGGCGGCGGGCCGCGCTCGCCCCGTTCTGGCTGCGGATGCAGGAGCAGGCCGCCGAGGTGAGCGGTCGCGCCCTGGTGGTCGACGGCGAGGACACCTTCACCGCCATGCTGGCGCACCTGCTGCGCTCGGCGGGCCTGGAGGTGACGGTACGGCGGTACGACGAGCCGGGGCTGCGCGCGGCGGTGCTCGCGCACGAGGGCCCGGTGGTGCTCGGCCCCGGCCCCGGCGACCCCTGCGACCTGGCCGACCCGAAGATGCGGTTCCTGCGGGAGCTGACCCGGGCCGTCATCCGGAAGCACCGGCACGGGGTGCTGGGGGTGTGCCTCGGCCATGAGCTGATCGCGGCGGAGCTGGGCCTGGAGATCGTCCGCAAGGAGGTGCCGTACCAGGGGGCGCAGACCGCGATCGAGCTGTTCGGGCGGCCGGAGACCGTCGGCTTCTACAACAGCTTCACCGCCCGGTGCGACGAGGAGGCGGCACGGGAGCTGGCGGCGCACGAGGTCGAGGTGAGCCGGGCGGCGAACGGCGAGGTGCACGCCGTGCGGGGGCCGGGGTTCGCGGGGGTGCAGTTCCACCCGGAGTCGGTACTGACCGTCAACGGGTCGGAGATCGTACGGGAGTTGGTGGGTCAGCTGCGCGGCACGAGCACGTTCTCGGAGCGGCGTCCGGCGCGGTAGTCGAGGACGTTGCGCAGGGTGGCGGCCACGATCTGGGCGACGGCGTCCTCGGTGTAGTACGCCTGGTGCGAGGTGACCAGGACGTTGGGGAAGGTGACGAGGCGGGCCAGGGTGTCGTCCTCCATGGCCGTCAGGGACTTGTCGAGGAAGAACAGGCCCGCCTCCGACTCGTAGACGTCCAGGCCGACGCCCGTGAAGCGGCCCGCGCGCAGCTCGTGCACCAGGGCGACGGTGTCGACGAGGCCGCCGCGGCTGGAGTTCACCAGGATGGCGTCGTCCTTCATCGTCTTCAGGGCGGCCCGGTCGATGAGGTGCTGGGTCTCGGGCATCAGCGGCACGTGCAGGCTGATCAGGTCGGACTCGGCGAGCAGCCGCTCCTTGGCCACGTACCGCATGCCGAGGGCGCGGCAGTCGGGGTTCTCGGCGGCGTCCCAGCCGAGCAGCCGCATGCCGAAGCCGTGGGCGATCCGGGCGAAGGCGGCGCCGATCTTCCCGGTGCCGAGGACGCCGGCGGTGCGGCCGTGCAGATCGCGGCCCATCAGCCCGTCGAGCCGGAAGTCGAAGTCGCGGGTGCGGGTGGCGGCGCGCACGATACGGCGGTTGACGGCCATGGCGAGGGTCCAGGCGAACTCGGCGACCGCGTACGGCGAGTAGGCGGAGACCCGGGCGACGGTCATCCCGAGGCGGGCGGCGGCGTCGAGGTCGACGTTGTTGAAGCCGGTGGCGCGCTGGGCGACCAGCCGGGTGCCGCCGGCCGCGAGGGTCTCCAGGACCCCGGGCCCGAGGTCGCAGTTGACGCTGGTGGAGACCATCTCGTGGCCGGCCGCGATGGGCGCGGTGTCCTCGTTCAGGAACACGTCCAGGCAGCGGATCTCCTGTAGCCCCGCGAACGCCCGCTCCAGCAGCGGCTTCTCGTCGGACTGCACGCCGAATGCGAGGATCTCCACGGTTTCTCCCATCCCGGGGGCTGTAGGCCGAATATACGACTTTTAGATGTACGACGGTCGCACGGCCCACAGCCCGGGTGCGCGCGGCCCGGGGCGGTCACGTCCCCGGGTGCGCCGGTTCAGCCGAAGAACACCCCGACCTCGGCGTACAGCTTCGGGTCGACCGTCTTCAGCTTGGCGGTCGCCTCGGCGAGGGGCACGCGGACCACGTCGGTGCCGCGCAGGGCGACCATCTTGCCGAAGTCGCCGTCGCGGACGCAGTCCACGGCGTGCAGCCCGAAGCGGGTGGCGAGCCAGCGGTCGAAGGCGCTGGGGGTGCCGCCGCGCTGGATGTGCCCGAGGACCGTGGTGCGGGCCTCCTTGCCGGTGCGCTTCTCGATCTCCTTGGCCAGCCACTCACCGACCCCGGACAGCCGGACGTGCCCGAAGGAGTCCAGCGACTGGTCCTTGAGCACCATGTCGCCGTCCTTGGGCATGGCACCCTCGGCGACCACCACGATCGGGGCGTACGACGCCTTGAAACGCGAGGTGATCCAGGAGCACACCTGGTCGAGGTCGAAGCGCTGCTCGGGGATGAGGATGACGTTGGCGCCGCCGGCCAGGCCCGAGTGCAGGGCGATCCAGCCGGCGTGCCGCCCCATCACCTCGCAGACCAGGACCCGCATATGGGACTCGGCGGTGGTGTGCAGACGGTCGATGGCCTCGGTCGCGATGTTGACGGCGGTGTCGAAACCGAAGGTGTAGTCGGTGGCGGACAGGTCGTTGTCGATGGTCTTGGGCACGCCGACGCACGGCACGCCGTACTCCTCGGACAGTCGCGCGGCCACCCCGAGGGTGTCCTCGCCGCCGATCGCGACCAGGGCCTCGACCTCCTGCTTGGCGAGGTTGTCCTTGATCCGGCGGATGCCGCCCTCGACGTTGAGGGGGTTGGTCCTGGAGGAGCCGAGGATGGTGCCGCCGCGGGGCAGGATGCCGCGCACGGCGGGGATGTCGAGGCGGACGGCGCGGCCTTCGAGGGGGCCCCGCCAGCCGTCCCGGAAGCCGACGAACTCGTAGCCGTACTCCTGTACGCCCTTGCGCACGATGCCCCGGATGACGGCGTTGAGCCCGGGGCAGTCGCCGCCTCCTGTCAGTACTCCGATCCGCATGGAAATGTCCCTTCACCCGCAGTGCCTGACGCTTTGTCACGCTAATGGTGATGCGCGTCACATCGGGAGAGGCGGTACGGGTGAATCGGGGGGATGACGACGTCGGCCGGGGGCGCGTCCGCGGGCGGCCGGGCGCTACTCCTCGTCGAGGCCGCGCTCGATCGCGTACCTCACCAGCTCGACCCGGTTGTGCAGCTGGAGCTTGCCGAGGGTGTTCTGGACGTGGTTCTGCACGGTGCGGTGGGAGATGACGAGGCGTTCGGCGATCTGCTTGTAGCTCAGGCCCTTGGCGACCAGCCGCAGCACCTCCGTCTCCCGCTCGGTCAGCCGGGGGGCGCCGGGTTCGTCGGTGTCGGGGGCGGGCGCCGGTTCGGCGGCCAGCCGGCGGTACTCGCCGAGGACCAGTCCGGCGAGGCCGGGCGTGAACACCGGGTCGCCGACGGCCGTACGGCGCACCGCGTCCAGCAGTTCGCCGGTGGACGCCGACTTCAGCAGGTAGCCGGTCGCGCCGGACTTCACCGCCTCCAGGACGTCGGCGTGCTCACCGCTCGCGGACAGCACCAGGACGCGCAGACCCGGGTCGTGGGCGACGAGTTCCTTGCACACCTGGACGCCCGGCTTGGCCGGCAGATTGAGGTCCAGGACCAGCACGTCGGGGGCGGCGGCCTTGGCGCGGCGCACGGCCTGCTCGCCGTCGCCGGCGGTCGCGACCACCTCGAAGCCGGACTCGGCCAGGTCCCGGGCGACCGCGTCGCGCCACATGGGGTGATCGTCCACCACCATGACCCTGATCGGGTCCTGCCGCTGTGTCATCGCTGCTCCGCCTTCTTCCCCCGCGCCGCCACGGCGCCCTTCGGTACCTTCAGTTCGACCTCCGTGCCCTGTCCGGGCACCGAGATCAGCTCGGCGCTGCCGCCGAGGTCGCGCAGCCGGCCCCGGATGGACTGGGCGACGCCGAGCCGCCCCTCGCCCTCGGCCTCGGCGAGCCGGCCCGCGGGGATGCCGGGGCCGTCGTCCCGGACGGTGACGAGGACCGCCTCCGGCTCGTCCTCGACCAGGATCCAGGCGCGCGCCCCCTCACCGGCGTGCCGGCTCACGTTGTCCAGGGCGGCCCCGACGGCCGCGGCCAGCTCCCGGGCGGCGGCCGGCGGCAGCGGCACCGGGGCGCCGGGCTCGGCCAGGCTCACCCGGTCGCGGGCGAACGGCGCGAGGAGGGTGCGCAGATCGACCGGGCCGTCCTCGTCCGGGGTCTCGACGACGCGCACGACGCTGTCCTCGGCGATCCGGGAGACCGGCAGCAAACCGCCGGAGACCAGGGTGCGCAGGGCCACCTCCTGCTCCCCCGCGAGCCGGCCCAGTTCGGCCGCCTCGCCGCCGAGGGCGGTGCCGCGGCGCTTCACCATCGCCAGGACCTGGAGCACGCTGTCGTGGATGTCCCGGGCCAGCCGCTCCCGCTCCCGGGTCGCGGCCTGGATCTCCAGGGCGCGGGCGAGGGTGCGTTCGGAGGCGCGGGCCACCTCCACGACGTAGCCGATGCCGATGGAGGCCACCCAGACCAGGATCAGGCTGTGCACGGTGTCCTGGGCGATCTGGCCGCGCTCGACCAGGTTGGCGGCGGCCACCGCGGTGGAGGCGACGGCGGCCCAGCGCCAGCCGCCCTTGACCGCGAAGGCGAGGACCGCGCCGCCGGCCCATATCGTCGGCAGCGTCGGGCCGCCCGCGACCCGCTGGTGGCTGTCGGCGAACGCGGTGAGCAGGATGCCGGCGAGGGCGATGGTCAGGTCGGCGGCGAGGAAGCCCTTGGTGCAGGTGGCCGCGCCCCGCACCCGGGGCAGGGTGGCGAGGGTCCACACCGTGAGGACGGCGTCGTAGCCGACCGCGATCCACGGACGGGTGAAGTGCTCGTACGAGGTGACGCACAGGCCGACCGCGTACAGCATCGTCAGCACGCGGTACCCGGCGAGCGCCCGCCACAGCGGCAGCTCCACCGACATCCTCAGCACGCGCTCGCGCCCGGCCATGTCCCCCCTGTCGGCCTCGTCGGCCTCGTCGTCCCCCCGGCCCCCCGCCGGGCCCCCGCCGCTACTTGCCCTCCGCCGCCTTCTCGGCCGTCTTCTCGGCCTCCTTGGCGCTCTTCTCCGCTTCCTTGGCCGCCTTCGCCTCCTCCGCGATCTGCCGCTTGGCGGCGGTCGCGTACATGTCGACGTACTCCTGGCCGGAAAGCTTCATGATCTCGTACATGACCTCGTCGGTCAGCGCGCGCAGCACGAAGCGGTCGTGCTCCATGCCCTGGTAGCGGCTGAAGTCGAGGGGCTTGCCGATGCGGATGCCGGGGCGCATCAGCTTCGGCATCACCTTGCCGGGCGGCTGGATCTTCTCGGTGTCGATCATCGCCACCGGGATCACCGGGGCACCGGTCGCGAGCGCCACCCGGGCGAGGCCGCCGGGCTTGCCCCGGTAGAGCCGGCCGTCGGGCGAGCGGGTGCCCTCCGGGTAGATACCGAACAGCTCGCCGCGCTCCAGCACCTCTATACCGCTCTTGATCGCGGCCTCGCCGGCGCCGCGCGCGCCGGAGCGGTCCACCGGGAGCTGGCCGACGCCCTTGAAGAAGGCGGCGGTGAGCCGGCCCTTCACACCGGGCGTGGTGAAGTACTCGGCCTTCGCGATGAAGGTGACCTTGCGGTCCAGCATCGTCGGCAGGAAGAACGAGTCGGAGAAGGAGAGGTGGTTGCTGGCCAGGATGGCCGGTCCCTCGGCCGGAATGTTCTCCAGACCCTCCACCCAGGGCCTGAAGGCGAGCTTCAGCGGCCCTCCGATGGCGACCTTCATCGTGCCGTACAACACCCGTGTGCCTCCCGTTTCCGTCGAGGAGACCTTAACCCCCTGGACCGGCAAAGCACCCGACGGCCCTGGTCGGTGTCCGTGCGGTCGCGTACGGTGAAGCACATCCGCGCGTTCTCCACGCCCCGGCCGCACGGCGCGGGGCCCTTCCCCAGGAACAGGAGCGTCGAAGGTGCCGGTTCTCCCTGGAGCCGAGCCGTACCGCCACTCCGGCGGCGAGGTGGGCGTCCTCTTCTGTCACGGCTTCACCGGCTCGCCCCAGTCGCTGCGCCCGTGGGCGGAGCACCACGCGGCCCGCGGCCTGACCGTGTCACTGCCGCTGCTGCCCGGCCACGGCACGCGCTGGGAGGACATGCAGCTCACGGGCTGGCAGGACTGGTACGCGGAGGTGGACCGCGAGCTGCGACTGCTGTCCGAGCGCTGCTCCCAGGTGTTCGTCGCGGGCCTGTCCATGGGCGGCGCCCTCGCGCTGCGGCTGGCCGCCCTGCACGGCGAGCGGATCAGCGGTGTGGTCGTCGTCAACCCCGCGAACAAGGTCCACGGCCTGTCGGCGCGCGCCCTTCCCGTGGCCCGGCACCTGGTGCGCACCACCAAGGGCATCGCCAGCGACATCGCCAAGGAGGGCGCGGCGGAGACGGGTTACGACCGGGTGCCGCTGCACGCGGCGCACTCGCTGCGCCGGTTCCTCCAGCGGCTGGACGGGGAGCTGCCCCGGGTCGCCCAGCCGTTGCTGCTGCTGCGCAGTGCCCAGGACCATGTCGTACCGGCCGTCGACTCGGCCCGGGTGCTCGGCCGGGTCTCGTCCGCGGACGTCCGGGAGATCGTGCTGGAACACAGTTACCACGTCGCGACGTTGGATGTGGACGCGGACCGGATCTTCGAGGAGAGCCTCGGTTTCATCGGCCGGCTCGCATCGATTCCGGGCAAGGAAGGGACGGCCGCAGTTGGCTGAGCACGACCCCGGTCCCGAGGGCCGTGAGGACCGGGAAGACCGGCAGGACCGGGAGCCGGAGGAGAACGGGCTGCGCTTCGACGAGGACGCCGCCTGGCGGGCCATCGTGGCCGGATACGGCGAGGAGCCGCCGGACCCGCCGGGGAGCAAGCCCTTCAAGCCGGTGGAGGACCTGGCGCTGCTGGAGAAGGACGCGCTGCTGGAGCGGCTGGAGAAGGACGCGCCGCCCGAGGACGAGGGTTCCGGGGAGCAGCGGCCCGCCCGGCCGCTGGGCGGCTCGGTCTCCTTCGCGCCGGGCGTCGGCCCCCGCGACTACCGTGTGCCGGAGCCGTCCGAGGACGACTTCGACGAGGACGACGAGGGCCATTTCGTCCCGCCCGAGCCGCCGCCGCTGGAGACCGGCGACACCACGTCGAGGTTCGCGTGGCTCGGCGTGGTCGGCGGGCCGATCCTGCTGCTGGTGGCGGTGCTGCTCGGCTGGGACATGACCTGGTGGCTGACGACGCTCGGCATCGGCGGCTTCCTCGGCGGCTTCGCGACGCTGGTGGCGCGGATGCGGACGGACGAGGACGACGACGACGATCCCGGGCGGGGCGCCGTGGTCTAGCTGTATTGCCTTGAGAGGTTGGGGACGCGGCTGGCGGGTGGTTGGCCTTTGAGTGCGGTGTGTCCGCGGTGGTGATTGTAGGTGTGCAGCCATTGC